>JBEKIM010000313.1:0-8128 GCA_050011755.1 Bryobacteraceae bacterium
CCGGCACCGGGACGGGTTCGGGGGGGCAGCCCATCGCCTGCGCAAAGGCCGCGGCAAGCGGTCTCGATATGGGCGTCTCAAGATACAGCCGGGCCGTCAGGCGGCCGGATTCACGGAGAGTGATGAACAGCGACGGATCGCGCCTGGGCATCTGGGCACGGGCTGACAGAGCCGCGAGGGTCAGAGCGAAAAGCAGCTTTAGCCGCAAGTGTCCTCCTGATGCTCGATAGGTCCGGTGGCGCCGGACTTCCGCTCTTCCAGATTAGCCAGACGGACGGCTCCGGGAAATGCTATCTGGTGTTAACGGGACGCGTGCCATTTCCCGTCTTTTCCCTACTTACCCGTCCCAGTCAGCCTGGCCTCTTGATTAAAGATGACGCCATTACCCGTGACTGTAAGAGTCCCCGCAGACGTACCCGTCTGGATGGGGGTGAAAGTCACCGAAACGGTGCACGTCGCGCCGGAACTCAGGGCCGCGGTGCAGGTGTTGGTCTGGGCGAAGCCATCGGATGCGCCGACCCCAATGATCGATAACGCGGCGTGGCCGCCATTGGTGACCGTAACTACCTGCGGAGCGCTGGTTTGGCCGACACTGGTGGCCGGAAATGTGAGCGACGTTGTCGATAACTCAATGACCGCCTTTTCCGTGCCGGCTCCGGTCAGAGCGACCGTTTGCGGGCTGCCCGTGGCGCTGTCGGCGATGGAGAGCGTGGCCGCACGCGAGCCGGTAGCGGTGGGATCGAAAACCACCGTGATCGCGCACTTGGATCCGGAAGCCAGAGCGCCGCACTTGCTCGACGGTTTAAAGTCGCCGGCATGGGTCCCGGTCATGGTAATCTTCGAAATCTCGACGGCGATGGCACTGGCGTTCGCGATCTCCACGCTGTGCGGTTCGCTGGGAATATTTACGCCGGCGTAGTCGAAGCTCACGCTCGCCGGCGAGACCGTCAAGGTCACGATTCCGGTACCGGTCAGGTTTACGGCTTGCGTGCTGCCCGTTTTGCCGCTGGAATTGTCGGTGAAGGTCAGCGTAGCCGACTCGGCGCCGGCCATCGACGGAGTGAATACGATCCTGACCGTGCAAGTAGCCTCGGCCGCAATCTGCGCGGGAAGCGTCCCGCAACCCGCGGTCACGGAAAAGTCGGCCGCGTCGACGCCGCTCGTCGCCAGGGCCGTGAGCGTCAGCGGGCCGTTGCCGGTATTCGTCAGCACCACCGCTTCGGACGCGCTGGCGACGCCTGCGTTCTGGTTGCCGAAGCCCAGCGACTCGGTCGACAACTCGGCGACCGGCAGTGAGCCGCTGCCGGCAAAGTTCGCTGTCCGATTGCCATTCAGATTCTTGAAGTTCTGACTTGGCGGATTGAAGGTGAAGCCGCTGAGCGCCGGTGTCACCACGTAGGTTCGGTTGCCGGGCACGACGAAGGTATATTTGCCCGAGCTATTGGTCACCGCCGAGCCGTGGCGGCCTCCGGTGAGTGACACCGCGGCTCCCGCCAACCCCGCACCGTTCAGGGTTACCTGGCCGGAGATGACGTAATCGGCGGCCGACGTGCCCCAGCCGCCAACCAGGTTCGCAACGTTGACGCTGCCTAAACCGGTGGCGAAATCCCAACCCGTGCCGGCCTGGTAGGCGGGGACCAGGGAGGCGCCGGACGTCGACAGTACGCCCTGCGCGTCGCCCGCCGAGACCGTATAACAATTGGGACTGCCTGTGGCGCACGGAACCGTAGTGTCTCCCAGGGTCACGTCATAGAACAGGCAAGTGCTGCTGACCTGGTTACCCTGGCCGGCATTGCAGGCCGCCAAGGCTTCCGTGTTCGGGGTTCCGGTAGTGCCGTATTCGTTTCCGGCGAGACTATAGAGAACGGCATTGGCGTTACCCTGCGCGGAGCCCGTCTGCTGTACCACCAGGGCCATAATGCCCGCGAACGCCGGCGCCGCGAAAGAGGTTCCTCCGCCCGAGTTGAAAACCGTGTCTCCCGCGTCGCTATAATCGCAGGGATTCCCATTTTCATTGGGATCGGACATGCAGTAGATATAAGCGTGGCTCCACGCGTTGTCACTGGCGAACAGCGAGACATCCGGTAAGTCGCGAACGCCATCGTTGGCGATGCCGGCCACGTTCGCCTGCCATGTCGGTTTCGCATAAAGAGAACTCGGCCCGCCCGCGCCCGCTACGATGTTGAGCACGTTCAAGGGATTGGTTCCGAAGAAGAACGGCAGGATCTCGCAGGTGGCTTCGCCGCGCGGAAAGCCGAGAAATCCGCTAAGGACATTGCTGGCGCACGAGTTATTCCAGGTCATTTCCGGGACGTAGGAAAGCGCCGATTGGAGGGTTAGGGCCGAGTTGCCGCTCGCCCAGTACGCGCTGTTGGTGCCCGCGAAGGTGTCGCTGAAGTCCGTGCCGCCGATGGCCACGTTGTAAATCGAGGAAGCGATGCCGTTCACTGAAAGGCCCAGCGAAGCGTAGGGCGCGGTGGGGCTCACGTCGGAGTCGCAGACCGCACCGCCGGAATCGCCGGCGGCGGCCACGATCGTCTGGCCCTGCAGCGAAGCGGTTTGCCACAGGCCTGCCCAGAATGCGTTTCCGCCGCCCAAATCGCTCTCGCAGGCGCTGTAACTGATGCTGACCACGGGCGCGGCGTTGTTGCCTACGATGTAAGCCGCCGCGTCTTCCAAGGTATCCGCCGCGACGTAGAGGATCGTGGCGGAAGGCGCCACCGCGCCGGACCATTCCGCATCGATGGCCCCTTCGGTCTCGTCCGGCGTGGTCGCGCAACTAGGCCCGGTGACGCACATAATCTGCAGTTGGCCGGGCTGCATCGCGGGCAGCCCCAGTCCGGTGCGAAAGGCGTCCACATCGGCTGGATTGATGGCGCTGTCTTCCACCAGGGCGATGGTCTCGTTCTGTCCGGTCGCGCCCGCGTTCCAAAGCGGCGACAGGTTGTAAATCGTCGCGAAATCGTAGGGCGCAATCAGGTAGTAATCGTTGCCGCTGAAAGATACGTTGGCATCTGCCACCGGGTTCATGAACTGCCATTTGCCCGTTTCCCTGTTGCGCCGCGCGCGGCCGCCCTGGTGATAGGCCGGGTGGGCGGGGAAATCGTTGAGCTTTGCAATCCCGGCGATGGCCGGGGCCAGGGCAGCCGGAATGCGCGGGTCCTGTGAGAGGGCCCAGTGCTCCTGCCCGTTCACGATGTAGCGATGGACAGCGGCGTGAAATGCTTCGCGCACCTGCGAGGCCGTGCCGGAGAACTCAATGGCCATGCGATTGGGATACACCCGATCGATCTCGAAGCCATGCACGCCAAGCCACGCGGCCAGTGCGTCGATATCCTGCGGCGACGCGCCGAACTGCTCGCCGGTTTGTTGCGGAGTCAGCCAGCGATGAAAGGACGGCGACGCCGGATCGTGGAGCTGATCGATGAACTCGCGTAGCGTTTGCTCCTGCTCGGGCGGGCGCCGCAGCAGGATGCGCAAATGCCGCAGGACGAGCGAATCCGGCGCTGGTCCCCGATCGAATTGAGCGCGAGCCAGCGGATGCACACTGCCCCGCAGGGTGACTCGCTGCGTCTCGTCGATGGTCCCGGTGATGAGCGGCCGGGAAGCCTGGAGAGCGGCGCACAGCACCACCAGCAGCGTAAACGGTTTGTACATGCAACCAAATTATAGTGGGTGGTACGGCAGGCGTCTACGCCCGCTTGTGGACGCCCGCTTGTGGACTTTGGCCTTCCTCCTGATGACTGGCGCAGCCCGTGGCGCACGCTTCAGCGTGCCGGCGGGACTTTTAAGTCCCGCAACGGCGGACTGAAGAAGTCCGCCGCCTGGAGATTGGCCATTTTTGGGAGAGGCGAACGGCGGACTGAATGAAGTCCACCCCGGCACGCTGAAGCGTGCGCCACGAAGTGAATTTCAGTTCGTTAGGCCGCGAGGCTCCTGGCTTCCGCCAAAATGCCGCGCATATACTCGGCGGCAAGCTGCGCATTCTTATCGACGAAATCCAGGCCGACGGTTTGACCATTCACTACCGGCAGCGGATGGCACAGTTCAAAACCCGCGTACCCGCGATAACCGATATCGAACAAACCGCGCATTTCCGCCAGCGCCTTTTCGTCGCCCTTTACCGTGATGCCATGTGGGCCGCGGTCGAACTCTCCGCCGTAATGCCAGAGCGTTTGGAGCGCGCCCACTTCGTTCACCGCTTTGCGCACGCCCGCCTCGTCCAGCGTATGCTCCAACCGGGCGTCGAAGCAGACCTTCAGGTGCGGCGAGCCTACTTCGTTCACCATGCGCAGGGTGTCGATGTAGCCCTTGTCGATTACGGGCGGATGGTTCTGTAAAGCCAACGTGACGCCGAAATCGCCCGCCAGGCGCGCGGCTTCGGAAAGTGTCGCACGGCACCAGGCCCAGGTCTGTTCCACCGAGAAGCCCTGGTGCTCCGCTTTCCACACGCCTTTTGCGAAATCGTAGCTGCCGCCGCCCTCCGGCAATAGCGTCACGCCCGGCCAGGCCAGAAAAACACGCAAAAGTTTCGCGCCCAGGTCGGCGGTCATGCGCATCAACTCGCGCGTATAAACCAACTGCGCCTCGCGATGCTCCGGAATGGGACTGCTGAAATCGTTGTTGGCGGCCACGGCGTAGATCTCGATGCCCTGATCCGCAGCGGCGCGGCGGAGTTCGTGGCAGCGGGCCGCGGGCATGTCGAGCGGGTTGCCGTGCGGGCGTTTGCCGTCGATCTCCACGCCCTGGTAGCCGAACTTGTGGGCACGCGCGATAACCTGCTCGACAGTCAGCGCATCGCCGCGATACCAGACGCCGCCGTAGGTGATGCTGTATAGGCCGATTTTCACATCGGCGGACGGCGCGGTGGCGTGCGCGAGGTCCGTCGCGGCCAACGTACCGGCTGCCAGCGCCGCAGTTTGGACAAACCCGCGCCGGCTGATCGGATTCTGATCGTTACTCATGATGCGAACACCTCGTTACAAGCTTTCAGTATGGCACCGGCGATTTCCCGGGTGGTTTGCTCGTCGCCCAGCAGCGCGCGATGCGGCAGCCAGAAGGCATCGGCGATACACGCTTCGGCCACGGGACAAGGCTCCACGCGGCAGCCTCCCTCCCGATATAGCGGGTTGCCGTAAAGCGTGTGCGGATAGAACGGCGTACAGGGCACGCCTTGCGCGGTCAGCGCGCTGTGAAATTCGTCGCGCGTGCGGCCCATGCGGCGGGCGTCGATGCGGCCCAGCAAGAGATACCAGGAGTTCGCGTTTTGTTGTTCCGGCACGGCCTGGAAGGCCAGCCCCGGCACATCCGCCAACTCCGCCCGCAGCAGGGCCGCGTTCCGCGTGCGGCGGCGGATCTGCTCCGGCAGACGCTCGAGCTGCGCCAGCAGCACCGCCGCCTGCAATCCCGTGATGCGGTAATTGCTGCCCAACAGATAGTGATGGAACCAGCCGCCGCCCGGCTTGCGGCCCTGATCCATGATGGACCAGGCGTGCTCGGCGAACGCCGCGTCGTTGGTGGTCAGCATGCCGCCTTCGCCGGCCGTCAATACTTTCGAATTCTGGAAGCTGAACGAGCCCGCCAGCCCCAGGCTGCCCGCGCGGCGGCCGGCCCATTCCGAGCCGTGCGCGTGCGCCGCGTCTTCGATTAGGGCCAGGCCATGTTCGGCTGCCAGCGGCAAAAGGCGATCCATGTCGGCGATGGCCGCGCCGAAATGTACGGGCATGATGGCCTTCGTCTTTGGGGTGATGGCCGCCGCGGCGCGTTCCGCGTCCATGTTGAAACTGAGCGGCTCGATATCCACGAAGACCGGCGTAGCGCCGATGCGCGACACGGCCATGGCCGTCGAAACGAACGAAATCGCGGGCACGATCACTTCGTCGCCCGGTGCCACGCCGGCCGCGCAGAGGGCCATTTCCAGCGTGACTGTGCCGTTCATGGCGGAAATCGCGTGCGCGCAATCGGTGAAAGCGGCGAACTCGCGCTCCAGGCGCTTCACGAAATCGCTATGGCCGCCCCAGCGTCCGCTGTCGAGCACCTCGCGCAGCAGTTCGAGTTCGCGATCGGCCGCCACCGGCCAATTGGGTATTTGCATTTTACGGGTCTAAAATGATTTCACCACAATTCGTGGCGCGCGCTTCAGCGTGCCGGCGGGACTTTTAAGTCCCGCTTCTAGCGCCCTTACATCCCCTGCAGGAAATAGTTGAATTGCTTCTCCCGGCCCAGTGTGGTCACCGGCCCGTGTCCGGGGAACACCACGGTTTCATCCGGCAGATCGAAATACTTGTCGTGAATCGAGCGCAGGATTTGGTCGCCATCGCCGAATGGCAGATCGGTGCGTCCGATGCTGTCGCGGAACAGCGTGTCGCCCGCTACCAGCTTCTTCTCGGCGGGCAGCCACAGGCTGATGCTGCCCGGCGTATGGCCCGGCGTGTGCAACACGTGGAACTCCGCGCCCGCCGCGCGCAGGATATCGCCATCCCGCGCCGGCATGTCGATCGCCGTTCGCTCCGGCGTGCGCACGCCCACCCACGCGGCTTGCATGTCCATGATGTCTTGCAGCTTGTCGTCGTTTTCGTTCATGTAAACCGGCGCGCCGGTGGATGCGTGCAGCTTGTGCGCGCCGCCGATATGGTCGATGTGCGCATGCGTGATCACGATGGCCTTCACCTGCAGGCCGTGCCGTTCCAGGACGCGCTCGATCTGCGGCAGGTTGTCGCCCGGATCGATCACCACGGCGTCGCCCGACTGCTCGTCCCCGAAAATGGAGCAGTTGCATTGCAGCATGCCCACCGGCAGAATCTCATGCACCATAAGTAACGATTGTATAATCAACGCATGTTCGAAGCCCTAGGCATCTTCATGCGCTGGTTGCATATCGCGTCCGTCGCCACCTTGATTGGCGGCCTGATTTACGGTTGGCTGGTGCTGGTTCCGGCCACCAGCGTCCTGCCGGCGGAGGCGCGCAAGGCGCTGTCGGATAAGGCCGCGGCACTCTACCGTCCGCTGGTGTTCGGGGCCATCGCGGCGCTGCTGGTTTCAGGCGCCTACAACCTGGCGACCAATCCCGGGCACCACCTGCGCTACTACATCCTGCTCAGCTTGAAACTGCTATTGGTGGCCCACGTTTTCGCGGTAGGCATCGTGCTGGTGACCCGGAATCCGGAACATCGCGGGCGCTTGTTCGCGGGGGCGGCCATCTCGGGGCTGGCCATCATTCTGATTTCGGCGTATTTGCGCCGTACGTTCTAGACAGAATTGGAGGGCGGGCAATCATGCCTTTGGCAATCATGCCCGGCCCGACAGCGTGGCCAGAGCGGCTTCCATGTCCGCGATGAAGAGTTGCTTTTGAGCCGGCAGGACATCGGAAGGAATCAGCCGCATATAAGGCTTCTCATCGACCCACTTGCGCAACCACGCAGGCGGCGGCAGGCTTTGATTGGAAGCATAGCGTTCCAGTTCTGCCGTTTGGTGGCGCAGGTCGAGGCATAACCAATCCTCGAAGACCACAATTTGCTCCCGCCGCACAGCCCGGTCGGCCTCCGCTTTGTCACAAGTCAACAACAACCAACCATTCCGCCGACCAGGAGCGGATTGCATACCTGCAGAAATAGATCCAGACGAAGGACGAGGTCTTCGCCGAATTGATGGCGGAGCAGATCGCGCTAAAAAAAGACATTGGGGAACTCCGACCGGGAGCTGGGTTCCGCACGATACGCGGGATCAGATCGTGGATTTCGTCCGGCGCACGGGTCAGGACCTGGGGCCCGCGCCCATCTCGGAGGCCCGCGCCAGTGCTTGCGTGTCGACATACTCCCGGACGTTCGCCAATTTGCCATTTCGAACGGTAATGGCGAAGACCCAATGGTCCTCGAACGTCTTATTCGTTGCTTTGATTCTCCCCGTAGCGAAGCCGACGACCAAAACCCGGTCTCCCTGCGCTATGAACTCTGGGGGCTCTGGGTACGAAGTTTCCACCGTCTCGTTAGCCTTCTGAAGCAAATCCGCCAATCCCGCGTGCCCGCGGTGCGTGCCGGCCAGCGGCCAGTCCTCGCCCGGAATGATCCACTCAATATCTTCGGCAGACAACGCCAGCAAACCTTGCTTATCGCGGCGGCCGAGTGCCGCA
>JBEKIM010000314.1:0-8128 GCA_050011755.1 Bryobacteraceae bacterium
CAGCCCACGTCAGGAACGGTGACGCTCGACGGGCGCAATCCGTTTACGCTATCCGGAAAGGAACTGGCCGCATTCCGGAATCAGTCGATCGGCTTCATTTTTCAGGATCATTGCCTGCTGCCGCAATGTTCCGTGCTGGAAAACGTGCTGGTGCCGACGCTGGTGGCAAACGATGCGGCCGATGCCGTCCCTCGCGCGCGCGATCTACTTGGGCAGGTGGGGTTGAACGGTCGCCTCGATCACCGCCCGGCGGAGCTTTCCGGAGGCGAGAAGCAGCGCGTGGCGCTGGCCCGGGCGCTGATCCGCAAACCGCTGCTGCTGCTGTGCGACGAGCCCACCGGCAATCTTGATCAGGCATCCGCGGACGTGGTGGCGTCCCTGCTGTTCGAACTGCATCAGCGGCAGGAGACGATCCTGATCGTGGTGACGCACAGCGCGGAATTGGCCGCGCGATTCCCCTTGCGGTACGAGTTGCGAAATGCGAATCTCCACCCTGCTGGCGCGTAACCTCGCGTGGTATTGGCGCACGAACCTGGCCGTCCTGTTGGGCGTAGCGGCCGCGGCGGCCGTGCTGGGCGGTGCGCTGCTGGTGGGCGATTCGGTGCGTGCCAGCCTGCGTGACCTGGTGCTGGCGCGGCTCGGCGGCACCGACTACGTCGTCGCCCGCAACGGTTTCTTCCGGGAAGATCTGGCACGGGAGTTTGCGGGCGGCGCTAGGCCCACGATCGAGACGCATGGCATGATCGTTCACCAGGCGAGCGGGCGGCGGGCGTTTGGTGTCGAGATCTACGGCTTCCCAAACCAATCCGGGCCGCAACTGAGCGGCGCCCTGGCACGCGAACTCGACGCGAAGCCGGGCGACGTAATCTTAATTCGCGTGGAGAAACCCTCGGCCATTCCGTTGGAGTCGTTGCAGGGGCGCAAAGAGGACGCCGGTAAAACGATCCGTTTGACCCTGGGGGCGGCTAATCCGCGCGATTTTTCTCTCAACCCGCAACAGGGCGATGTGCGCGCCGCCTATGTGCCGCTGGCTTTATTGCAGCGGGAACTGGGCGAAGCGGGCAAAATGAATACGCTACTGCTGGCGGGAGCGGCACCGCGCGATCTTAGCTTCGTGACGCTGGAAGATCTGGGCATCAAGATCCGCACACTGGCGGATTCTCTCTCCGTCGAGACCGATACGACCTTCATTCCCGATGCCCTCGCCGACCGTGTTAGCGCGACCGCGAAATCTCTTGGGCTGAAGACCGAACCCGTGCTCACCTACCTGGCCAACAGCATCCGCGCCAACGGCCGTGAGATTCCTTACTCTGTGGCGACCGCACTGGCCGCGCCGCCCGCACCGTCCGATCCAGGCGGAATCACGCTCAATCAGTGGGCCGCGCACGACCTTAACGCCAAGCCCGGCGATAGCGTCTTGCTGGTCTACTACGTATGGAAGACGGATGGGAGGTTGGCCACCGAGAGCGCGCAATTCCGCCTTTCGCAGATTGTCCCGATAGCAGGCGCGGCCGCCGATCGCGATTACGCGCCGGAATATCCGGGCATCACCGAATCGAGGAGCCTGCACGACTGGGACCCGCCCTTTCCGTTGGATCTCCACCTGGTACGCCCCGCCGACGAGCAATATTGGAACCGATACCGCACCACGCCCAAAGCCTTCATTTCGCTGGACCGCGGCCAGCAACTCTGGAGCACGCGCTTCGGCAGGCTGACCTCTATCCGCGTCTCGCCGCCATCGGCGGCCTTTGCCGGCGCGCTCCGCGCCGCGCTGGATCCCGCGCAAATGGGACTTACGGTCGTGCCGGTGAAAGCCCGCGGATTGGCGGCATCGGAAGGCGCCACGGATTTCGGCGAGTACTTCGTCTACTTCAGCTTTTTCCTGATGGTATCGGCCTTGCTGCTGACCGGCCTCTTCTTCAAGTTGGGCATCGAGCAGCGGCTGCGCGAGATTGGCGTGCTGCGGGCGCTGGGCTTCTCCATCGCTAGAATCCGCGGCGTGTACCTGCTGGAGGGAGCGGCGCTGGCGATCGCGGGTTCCCTGCTGGGATTGGCCGGTGCGCTGGCGTACGGCGAGGTCATCGTGTTCGGCTTGCGTAGCTGGTGGATCGGCGCGGTGGGCACGCGCCTGATCACGCTGCATTTTTCGATCGTGCCCTTAGCGACCGGCGCGATGGCAGGAATCGCCACGGGTCTCGCGACCATCGCCTGGACGCTGCGTAAGCTGGAACCCGTCACGCCCCGCGGACTGCTGGTGGGAGAACAAAAGCGGCACTCCGTCAAGCGCCGTGTGGCAATCGGCGCCGTGGGCGGCCTGCTGGCTTGCATCCTGCTGGCGGCGGGCCTGGCGCGCGGTATCGACCAGACCGCCGCGTTCTTCGGAGCCGGCACGCTGCTGCTGGCCTCCGCGATCAGCTTCGAATCCGCCTTTCTGAACCGGCGCTCGCCGGCATCGATCGGCAGCCTGAAAGCTTTGGCTCTCCGCAACGCCGCCTACCGGCCCGGCCGCAGCATCCTCTGTATCGCGCAGATCGCCTTCGCCACGTTCCTCATCGTTTCAGTGGCCGCCTTCCGGCAGACAGGCGACAATGCGGGAGCGGGCGGCTACCCGCTGATGGCCGAGTCGGTGCTACCGCTGATCCACGACCCTAATACAGCCGCCGGGCGCGATGCCCTAAACATTCCGCCGCTTGCGGGCGTCACGTTCGTGCCCTTCCGCCTGCGTCCGGGGGACGATACGAGCTGCCTGAATCTCTACCAGCCGCGCAATCCTCGTATTGTGGCGCCTCCGGCGGCATTTCTGCACAGCGCGCATTTCCCGTTCCAGGAAATGCTCTCGCGTACGGCAGACCCGTGGCTGCTGCTGGATACGCCGCTGCCGGGTGGCGCGATCCCGGCGATCGCCGACGCGAACTCCATGACCTACGTGCTGCATCTGAAGCTGGGCGAGGATTTCGTGCTGAACGGAACCCGGTTCCGAATCGTCGCCGCCTTGCGGGACAGCCTTTTCCAGAGTGAATTACTGATTTCGGAGAGGAATTTCCTGCGCCTGTTTCCGGAGGTCGAAGGGTTCCGCTTCTTCCTCTTGGACGCCTCACCCCAGCGAGCGGAACAGGTGACCGGAACGCTGGAGGAAGCCTTGTCCGACTATGGATTCGACATACGGCTCACCGCGGCGCGCCTCGCCGGCTTCCATAAGGTCGAGAACACGTACCTTGCGACTTTCAGCAGTCTGGGCGCGCTTGGACTGGTGTTGGGTACGGTTGGGCTAGCCGCTATCCTGCTGCGCAACGTACTGGAACGCCGCCGCGAACTGGCCCTGTTGCGCGCTATCGGTTATCGTCCGTCACACCTGGCGGCCATGGTACTGGCGGAGAATCTGCTGTTGCTGTTGCTGGGCCTGGCCACCGGCACGGTGTGCGCGCTGTTGGCGATCGCGCCCGCGGTTTTGCAGCGTGGCGGCGAACTTCCGGTGGCATCGCTCGCGCTGCTGCTGGCGGCGGTGCTGGCGACCGGCATCGCCGCATCGCTGCTGGCCACACGCGCGGCGCTGCGGTCGCCGCTTCTCGCAGCGCTTAGATCGGAGTAACCTAAATCATGCGCTATCGTTTGACCCTGTTTCTGGCCGTGATCCTGGCGGCCGCCGGGGCCGAAGACTGGCCGCAATGGCGAGGTCCGCACCGCGATGGTGTCGCCGCCGGCTTCCGGGAGCCTAAAGCCTGGCCCGAGAAGCTGACGCTCAAGTGGAAAGTCGCAGTAGGGGAGGGATACTCCTCGCCCGTGGTGGCGGGCGGGATGATTTACATCCATACGCGCCGAGGGGAGCAGGAGATCGTGACCGCCCTACTCCCCGATACCGGACAGACGATCTGGCAGCAGTCCTACGCCGCGCCCTACACGGTGAATCCAGCGGCGGCGAGCCATGGCAAGGGTGTGAAGTCGACGCCGGCGGTGGCGGATGGCCGTATTTTCACCCTGGGCATCAGCGGCATTCTCTCCTGCTTCGATGCCAAGACCGGCAAGCCGCAATGGCGCAAGGACTTCGGCCCATTCGGATACGGCGTGGCCACTTCACCCCTGGTGGATCGCGGCCTGTTGATTGCTTACGTCGGAAACGACGCGCATGGTGCGCTTACCGCTTTCGATGCCGCGACCGGCGCTGAAAAATGGAGCTGGAAAGGCGACGGCCCGGCCTATGCGTCGCCGATCGTCGTCGAAATTGCCGGTACCCGCCAGGTAGTGACCCAAAGCCGGCGTAACATCATCGGAGTCTCGGCGGATCATGGCGAACTGCTCTGGCAGATTCCTTTCAAAACCGTGTACGAGCAGAACATCGTGACGCCCGTCCTCTATCGGGACACGCTGATCGTCTCGGGCACCGGCGATCCGATCATGGGCGTCAAAGTCTCCCGGCACGGCGCGCAGTGGACCACCGAGACCGCCTGGCAGAACAAGGATTTCTCGTTGTACATGAGTTCGCCGGTGCTGAACGGCGATCTGCTGTTCGGTTTCTCCGAACGTAAACATGGACAGTACTTCTGCCTGAGGCCGGCGGACGGCACAACTCTGTGGGCATCCGAGGGCCGCCAGGCGGACAGCGCCGCCATTGTGGCGGCCAGTTCCGTTTGGCTGATGCTCACCCCCGATGCCAATTTGACGGTGGCCCGTCAAAACGAGAAAGCGTTCGAAACGTTGCGCACGTATTCCGTGGCCGATAGTCCCACCTGGGCGCATCCCGTGATTATGGGCCACGGCATTCTGATCAAGGACGCCACCAACCTGGCGCTATGGGATCCGTCATGAAACACGGTATGGGCTGGTTCGCCGCTTTGCTGGCATGCGCGACGTTGCACGGCGCTTCGCTCGAGTGGCCGCAGTTCGCCGGCCCGCACCGCAACTTCACATCCGATGCGACGGGGTTGGCGAATTCCTGGCCGCCGGCGGGACCGAAGAAGCTATGGAGCCGCGACTTGGGCGAAGGTTACTCCGGTATCGCCGTGGATGGCGCGGTCCTCTACACCATGTACCGCCGCGGATCCGACGAGGTCACAATGGCCGCTTCGACGGCTACCGGCAAGACCATCTGGGAACACGCGGAGGACGCCGGCTTTAGAAGCGGCATGGCCATGGAGAACGGACCCGGACCGCATGCCACGCCGCTGGTCACCGGCGACTCGGTATTCGCCGTAGGCATCCTGGCCCGCCTGCTATGTCTGGACAAGAAGACCGGCAAAGTGACCTGGTCGCACGATCTGTGGCGCGAATTTCATGGCACGCCGATGGACCGCGGATATTCGGGCAGCCCTATCGCATGGAAGGGTACCGTCATTATGAAGGTGGGCGGCGCCGGTCATGCGCTAATGGCGTTCGACCAGAAAGACGGCAAGGTGGTCTGGCAGAAACAGGACTTCGCGAATTCGCCGTCCTCGCCCGTCCCGATCAATGTGGATGGCCAGGACCAGCTTGTCGCGGCGATGGGCGATGAAATCGCCGGCATCAATCCGGACACGGGCGATCTTCTTTGGAAGCACCCCCATGCGACGAGTTGGAATCTCAATATCGCTTTGCCGCTGTGGACCGCCGGCAATCTGCTATTCGTTTCTTCGGCCTATAACGGTGGCTGCGTGGCGCTGCAACTGCACGTGACCAACGGGAAGACGCAGGTGCGGGAACTCTGGCAGACCCACCGAATGCGCGTACACATCGGGAACCTGCTGCGCATCGGCGACACGCTCTACGGATCGAGCGGCGATTTCGGGCCGGCGCCGCTGACGGCCATCGACGTGAAGACCGGCAATGTACTCTGGCAGGACCGCTCTTTCCCCAAAGCCACGTTCCTATATGCCGATGGCAAACTGATTGCGGTCGACGAAGACGGTAACCTGTCGCTGGCCACCGTCTCGCCGGCCGGCTTGAAGGTGCTTTCGCGAGTGGCGCTGCTGCATAGCAACGCCTGGACCGCGCCGGCGCTGGCGGGAACGGCGCTGTATGTGCGCGATCGCCACAGCTTAATGGCCCTGGATTTGCGATAGCTTCGCGGATCCCGCACGCCACGCGCCGGGCCCTACCGCTCCACGTACAACTCCGCCCACACAAAGCCGGCGGCGCGAATCTGGTCCCGCAGGCTGGTATACTTTACGGCTTCGCCGGCGGCGCGCAGCTTTTCGGCCACTGCGACCGGCATATCGAAGCGGTAGCTGTCGGCGCGGTCCTTATAGGAATAATGAAGGTAGCGGAGCTCACCCGCCGCGGCCAGATCCATCAGAACATCCCAGAAGCTCAGCTTGCGCAGCAACGGCTTGCGCGCGGCGGCCTCCCGCGGAACCTCGATGGCCTGCCTTCCGCCGCGCAACACGGCACGCACGCAGCGCCCGGCTGTAAACTGCCGCCCGGGATCGTCGCTTGGGAACGTCGCCAGCAGTTCGCGCAGCGCGTCCGCCTCGGCCTCCCATCCTGTCCAGCGGAAGCGGGAGGCGCCGCGGACCAGCGTGCCGCGCCGCAGCAACTCACGAATACGATCCTCGTCTTTGCCGGTGATTCCGAGCATATGCTCGACCAGATCGCGCAAGGGCAAGTCCTGCACCACGACGCGCGTGATGGAAATGCCTTCGGCGGCGTCGGAGCTGAGTTTGACCCGAACGGTGGCAGGTAGAGACATGCCGTGTTTTTTCACGCTAGCATAAATGCGTGAGCCCACTCGAGAGTCCTTTGCATAAGGTCGAAGCCGAACTCCGTCGTTACGAGCACGCATTGGTGGATTTCTCAGCGCGGGAGCACAATGGGTCCATCGAGCTGGTTATCGAGCTGAAGAATCGGGGCCTGGGTCTGCATACGTACTATGCGCCGCTGCATCCGCGGGATATCGATCATCCGCAATTCGCCTGGACCCTACAGCGGTATCTGTATGACTGTCTGCACGATTACCTGATCGAGATGTTCATCCGCACGCCACAGACCCGGGTCGTCGAACCATGAGCCCACTGACCGAAGTATTACGGGACGAGATCCGCCGCGCCGGCCCGATTTCCTTCCACCGGTTCATGGAAGCGGCGTTGTACGATCCGGTCCATGGATACTACCGGCGCTCTTGCGACCCGTTCGGCAAGCGAGGGGACTTCTACACGGCGGAACAGATGCAACCGGTCTTCGGCATCCTGGCGGCGGCGCGCGTCAGGGCTTTGTACGGTTCGATGGGATCGCCGGCGGATTTCACGGTGGTCGAGCTAGGCGCGGGCAGGCGCGAGATGGCGCCGGCATTCTCCGAGTGGCGTTACGTGCCAGTAGATCTTGCCGAGGGCGAGATGCCGGAGCGTTTCCGCGGCGTAGTTTTTGCCAACGAGTTTTTCGACGCCCTGCCGGTGGAAGAGGTTACTTTTCGGGATGGCGGCTTTCACGAGGTGCGTGTGGCATGGGACCAGCGGTTCGTGTGGGCGGCCGGCCCGCCGGTTCGCGATGAAGTGGAGGATTATCTGCGCCGCTACTTTCCGCCGCCGGTGGAAGGCGCATGCTTCGAGGTGAACCTGGATGCGTGCGCCTGGCTCGAGCGTATGGCGCGTGCGCTGGAGGCCGGGTTCATTCTTACCATCGACTACGGTTACACGCGCGCTGAGTCGGTGCGGTTCCCGCACGGCTCGTTGATGAGCTACCGCCGGCACCGCGCGGATGAAGATGTACTGAACGATCCCGGGTCGCGGGACATCACCGCGCACGTCGCGTTCACGGCGCTGCAGGAGCACGGTGCGTGTCTTGGTTTGGAGACGGTGCGCTTCGAAACTCTGGCGCAAACGCTGCTGGCCGCGGGAGAGCCGGATCAATTCGCTGCGGCGCTGGCGGCTTCCACGGAGGCGGAGGAGTTACAGCGACGATTGCAGTTGAAGAGCCTGTTATTCGGGATGGGGGAGACGTTCCGGACGCTGCTACAGAAGGCGGGAGGGCCGCTTGCCGCCAAATAAAAAAGGCCCCGACGAATCGGGGCCTGTTGGTTCAAACTTGAATCACGCCCTAAGGTGGGCGCCCATGCTACTTCTTTTTCTTCGCGGGCGCCTTCTTCTTCGGGGCGGCTTTCTTGGTTGCGCTCTTCATCGATTGATTCTCCCTAAACATCAAATTTTGCGATTCGAAAATCGCA
>JBEKIM010000315.1:0-9292 GCA_050011755.1 Bryobacteraceae bacterium
AAGCCCCGGAACAGGCCATATTCGCCCATGGCTACCAGCAGGGTAATGGGCAGCAAAAGGCAAAATGCGAGGAGGAACGCCACGGCCACGCGGCGCTGGTCCAGTTTCCAGGCGCGGATGCCGATCCATGCGGTAGGCGCGGCGGCAGCGGCGGCCACCAGCACCGCCGGTGTACCGCTAAGACCCGCGTACCGGAACAAGACGATCAGCGCCGCGCCGACCACCAAAATCCAGGCGCCAAGGTATAGGATGACCTGCGGCAGCGACAGCCGCCGGACTTCCATGATCCAGGCGTCTTCGCGTTCCACCAGGCGGTCGTAGCATTGGCGGAAACGGTCGTATTCGGAGTCGGAGAGTATCTGGTCCTGCTTCCAGCCTGCTAATTCGCTCAGATGTTGTGCCACCTTGCCGGTCATCAGGCGGGCGTACGCGGCTGGCGCGGCGAGCACGGCGTCTCCGGCCAGAAACCGCTCCAGGTCGGCCGCCATTTCGTACGCCGAGTTGTAGCGCGCGGCGGGCGACTTTTCGAGCGCTTTCATGCAGACATTTTGCAGATCGCCCGGGATCCCCGCATCGATGCGGCGCGGCAGTACCGGATCCCGTTCGCAGATGGACTGTATCCGCTCGTCCAGGGCGCCGGCATGAAACGGGAGGACGCCGGTAAGCAGTTCATAGCAGATCACGCCCAGCGAGAAGACATCGCTGCGCGCATCGAGGGGTGCGTCGGCGCGGGCCTGTTCCGGCGAGAAGTAATCCGGAGTGCCCATGATTTCGCCGTGTAGGGTCAACCGCTGTTCGCGCCCCGAGAGATGCAGGGCAAGCCCGAAGTCGAGCAGTTTGGGCTCCAGGTCGGGACCTACCAGAATGTTGGCGGGCTTCAGGTCGCGGTGGATCACCTGGCGTTCGTTCAGAAAACCCACGGCGCGCGCCACTTTGCGCATCAACTCCGCCTTTTGCCGCAGTGTCAGCGGCTCGGCGGCGGCGGTCAACGCGACGCCCTCGACGTACTCCATGACGAAGTGCGGCGGTTCGCCATCCGGGCCGAGAGAGTAAATGCGGGCAATGTTGGGATGCGTGACCTGCGCCATGGCGCGGGCTTCGTGCATGAAACGCGCGCGCAGGACCGGGTTATTGGCGTAGCGTGCATTCAGCGTCTTGATGGCCACTTTGCGCCCGAGCCGTTCGTCCATGGCCAGAAACACGCGGCCCATGCCGCCCGACCCGATCTCGCCAAGAACCTTATAACCGGAGAGCTCCGTGGGATGGCCGGACGGACGGGGCGGGGACACGCCTACCGCGCGCCCGATCTCGGCGAGGGTCTCAAGCTGCGGACGCAGATCGTCCGCGATCTCCGGATGTTCCAGGCAGAAGCCTTCGATGGCGGGGGACTCGTCGCGCGCCTGGCGATCGAGGAAGTCGGCCAGGGCTTGCGCCACGAGTTCCTCTTTGCCTGGCGCGGAGGGCATTACGGTTGTCCCGCCAACGCGCGAAACCGCTTGAGTGCGCGATGCAGCAGCAGGGCCGCGCCTTCGCGGGTCTTGCTCATGCGCGCGGCGAGCTCGGAGGTGGTGAGGCCTTCGATTTTGGCCAGCAGGATCGCCTCCCGATAGTCCGGCGGCAGCGCGTCCAGCCGCGCGAAGAGGGCCGCGACCTCCTCTTTCTCCGAGAGCAGCAGCGTGGGTGTCTTCAAATCCACAGGATCGGGACCGCCCGGATTGGTGGCGGAGCGGAAGCGCACCACATCGGCGGCATTGCGCTTCTGGCGCCCCTCAAAGCGCGCGGCGTCCTCGACGACATGGCCGGCAATGGAGGCCAGCCAGTTCCAGAAGCTGCCCGGAGCCTGATAATTGAACCGCTGGATATCGCGGAAGGCGCGCAGGAAGGTCTCCTGCAGCAGGTCGTCCACTTCGACGGCGGCGAGCAAATCCGACCCGGCTTTATAACGCAGCAGGGCTGCCAACCGGCGGCGATACTTGGCGAACAGCGCGGCAAAGGCGTGGTAATCCCCGCCTTTCACCTTTTCGACCGCGCCGAAGCTGGTGGTGGGCGTCATGCAACTCAATCCAGTATAGACCGGCCAGCGCCGCTTCCAGAACAGCGGCGGGGATTGGCGCCAACGGTCAGACGGGTGGATGCACGGGCTTCAGGCGATAGCGGCAGCCGCGCCACTCGATCTCGTTCGAAAACGCCGAGCCCAGTAACACGATGAGCCAGACCCAGGTCGCGAGCGGTACCCAGAGCGTATGCACCCAGGCATGCCGGTCGAACCAGGCTTTGTACTCGGGCAGTGCTGCCTTAGCCAGCGTGGCGCGATTGGTGCCCTTCAGCATGCCGGGCGAAAGCTGCGCGATGAGCACCCACTCCGCGCCGCGGCTGCCGTGGATCGAGGCGATGACGGCTGCCGCCATGCCGCCGCAGTAAAAAATATGGGCGATCAGCGCGGTCAACCAGAGGCGCGGGCGATAAACGCGCGTGATGGTGAGCTGGCGGCGAGCCCAAGCCAGGAATTCGCGGGCCCTGGTCCGGCCCGTGGAAACGGCCAGGGCGCCCGGCGCGAAGACGATTTGCAGGCCGGCGCGGTGCACGGCTTCGCTCAGCGCATAGTCGTCGCTGACGGTGCCGCTCCAGAATTCAGGAACACGAATCGCATAAAATGTCTCGCGGAGGATGGCCATCGATCCGCCCCAGGCGAAGGCATTCGAGCCGGGCCCGAAGGTGCCGCCGATCACCGCATCCCAAACGCTGCGCATCAGCGACCAGAAGTCGGGCGGCTGGGGGGCGTACCAGCGGTATCCCGTGGAAGCGCCCACGCGGGCGTCCGGCGCGGCTGCGGCAAGGGGCGCGGCCAGCGCGCGCAGCCAGTTCCGCGAGACGCGGCCATCGGAATCGGCAAACGCGAAGAGCAGCGAGTCTTTGCGGGCGAAACGGATGGCGGTCCGCAGATTCAGCACTTTTCCGCCGGTGCCGGGTTCTGCCGCATGCGCCAGTACGATGCGGGCGTGCGCCGGGAGCACGCCGGCGGGTATATCGGCGGCGCACTGCGCCACCACAATCAATTCAAACGCGGGATAATCCTGATCCGCCAGCGCGGCCAGGTTTTCGCGCAGGCCGGGATCGTCTCCTTTGACGGGCACGATGACGGTAGCCCGCAGCAGGCGATCCGAATCCGGAGCGGGCAATTCCGCCAGCCGGGCCGCCACATAAGCAGCCCGTTTGCGCTCACCGCGGAGAGAGAGCAACGCGAGCGCCAGCGCGGGGCCGGCAAAGAACCAGAACCAAAGCACGCTCTACTTGCGGCCTTTGGCCTTGGCTCCCGGCGCGGATTTGGGCGTCGTCTTCGGCATGGCTTTGGCTTTCTTGACCTTCGCCTTTGGCGGCGGAGCCTCTTCGGGTAGGGCCTCTTCCGGTAGGGCCTCTTCAGCCGCGCCCTCTTCGACAGGCTCGTCTTCGGCCAGGATTTCGTCGGGAGGGTCTTCGAGGAAGGGCTCGGCGGCTACCACGCCGACGGCACTGCCGGGCGCCACTTTAGCCAGGACCTCGTTGAAGAGCGCCTGCTTGCGCGTGTCCACTTTGGGCGGAGGCGGCTGCTCGTGCCGGTAGTCGTGATCGTTGTGGCACGTCCGGCAGCGCACCTTGGCAGGCTCGCCGTTTAGCAACGACACCACCGCGTGGTTCATGATGCGCTTGCACTTCACGCAAAAGTCGTCGATGATGTCGCCTAGGCGCGGTTCCCGCATGTGTCTCCTTCCTAAACCTGCACCGTCTGCGCCGGCTGCTCGGGCGAGACCGGCGGCGCGGGCTTCGCGTCCGGAACCACCCAGCTCGCCGATTCAAATCCCACATACTTACAGATGCGCAACACTCCGTCGCCGGCTTCCAGCAGATCGCCCACGGCCAGGGGGCGTTCGGAAGCCCGCAGACGAATCCAGGCATCGTAGTCGCTATCGGCCTGGATTTCACCGTCCGGCTCGTAATCCTTGGCTTTTACACCGGCTGCGCCGGCCACGTGCGGCGCCCAGCGGAACTGCTGGCGCGGGGCATCTTTCATCCGGTAGACCCGATACATCGGCATAGAAAAATCTATTTTAAACGAAACGGCCCGGGATGGCTGCAATCGGCGCAAATTCCGGGCTGCGGATCAGGGCTTCGGCGTCGGCCTGGCCGCGATCGATCCATCGGCGTGCATTTTCCGTGTCCCAAACCATGGCATCCCGAAGGGTGCCGAGCACGCGTTCCGGGCCGAGGCGCAGTTGTTCGATGCCGGTGGCCCGCGGCTCGCGCGGCGCCATCAGGCGCACCATCCGGACGGCCGCGCGCATGGCGTTCAACGGCATACTGGGCAAGACGTTGACGGCGATCGCATGGTCCACGCCGAAGCGTTCGGCGGCCCACACCGGCATCACGTTCAGCAGACCGCCGTCGCAATAGAGATGCCCGCCGATGCGCACCGGGGGATATCCGACGGGAACGGCGCACGAGGCCATGACATGCCGCCATGTCAGGTTGGGCGTCGCGACGATTTCGAGGCGCAATTGCGGCAGTCTGGTAACGGCCAACGCGAACGGCACCCGCGGCGTGTAGACGGAGGTCAGTTCCTGGATCAACTGGCCGAGCGGCGTGGGGTCGAACAGGGCGTGCCAAGGCCGGCGCGGCACGCGGGGAGCCATCAGGGTGGCGGAACGCGGATCGAGCCAGGTGCGGATCAGCTCGTCGCCCGGAATGCCCGAGGCAATCGCCCAGCCGTTGATGGAGCCAACCGAACATCCCACCACGGCGTCGGGGCGGAAGACCGGTTCGAGGGCCTTCCAGACACCTGCCTGATAAGCGCCGAACATGCCTCCGGCGGATAAGACCAGCGCGGTTTTCACAACTCTTATCTTAGCGGCGATCGGGCAGGTTCAGGACTTCGTTCAACGAACCCTGCCGGTAGCCTTCCAGATCCAGGGTTACGTATTTGAAGCCCAGCGCCTTAAAAATAGCCGTGAACCGGCGGGCCGTTTCGAGGTTCAAAGCAGAGGCGAGTTCGTCCGGCGCGATTTCCAGCCGCACGAGCTCGCCGTGAAAGCGCACGCGAAACTGCCGGAATCCCAATGCCTTGATTTCCTCTTCGCCGCGCTCGACGGTTTTGATATTCTCAATGGTTACGGGCGTACCGTAGGGGATGCGGGAACTGAGGCAGGCGGCCGCGGGACGGTCCCAGGTCGGCAAGCCGGCGATGCGCGACAGTTCACGGATCTCCGCCTTGCGTAAACCAGCCTCCACCAGCGGCGCCATCACCTGGTGCTGGCCGGCGGCGTTCTGGCCGGGGCGGTAGTCGCCCAAGTCGTCGGCGTTCACGCCGTAAATGATGCTGGGAATACCGCGCTCGCGGCCGATCTCTTCCAGGCGCGTGAACAATTCGTCCTTGCAGTGAAAGCAGCGGTTCGCGTCGTTCTTCAGGTAATCGGGATTCTCGAATTCGTGCGTTTCGATGTACTCGTGGGGAATCCCGAACTGGCGCACGAAGTCCTCGGCATCGCGTTTGTGCGATTCCGGGATGGAGGCGGAATCGGCGGTCACGGCCAGCGCGTTAGCGCCTAAGACACGGTGCGCGGCCCAGGCAAGGTAAGCGGAATCCGCGCCTCCGGAATAGGCCACCATTACGCGGTCCAGGCCGCGCAGGACGGAAAACAGCTTCTCCTGCTTCTCGTCGAGCAGCGCGGGATGGGAAACATCGACCAGGGCGGCCATAGCCCGATTATATCGTTAGTCGATGCGGGAGCGTTTGGCTGCGGATCGCGGCCAGGGGTACCCCTCAAAGTCGCGTCGACGATTTTCGGGGATGGCTTGACGCGGGCGGGGCGGGCCGTGCAGCCTCATTGCTCGGCCGGTAGTGTACTGTTGGTCGGGTTTTCTGATTCGATTTCTGCTTCCGCCAACCCTAGCAGAGGCGCATAAATCGCAATTGGAGTTAGTCCCCAATGCCCTTGAGGGCGTCCAATGAGTTCTCGGAGGCCATTCATAGCGGTAACAATGCTGTCAAGAACAGGGTTCAGTGGCCATGGCTCCGTAGGTGCTCCGATTCGGGCATCAACTATACCAACGACCGTCCACAGGCCGTCCAACACCGCGCCATATTTCATTACAAGGTCTTCGCTCGCGATAGTCAGATATTCGGGTTGCACCGCGCTCCACAGGTAGAATATCCTGTCTTCCCATTTGGATATAAAGGTCATATGGAGCAAGTGGGGGACTCCCTTAAGTACCTCAATACCGAGTTTTGTTGCATCGACTACTTGCGGCTGCGTTGGCTGGTGCCGTTGCTGTGCGCGCCGCTGTTGCCGGGTCACGGGAGGGGCCGTATCCTTGGCATCTTTTTGGGATTGGAGGAAGGCCATGCCGGCAGGTTCCCACAAATTGCGCATTATTCGGAGATCTAGAAATTGGACGAAGGCGCTAAACTTTACAAGCGATCCAAGGCGCGCGCGGCCTAAAGGCACGGCGAAATTAGCTTCGAGGTCCTGTAGAAATGTATACGCGTGCGCCCAGAAAGGATCGTAGGTCTCCTCTTGTGATTCGACGGATGTTCGAGAGTGCTTTCCTTCGGTCTTCGCGAGAAGCGGGATACCTAAGTCGGCTGTCCCTTCCGTGGTGTGGCTTTTAGCTGCAGCAGACTTGATCCCTGTTAGCATGCCACGGTCGGACAGTTGTCCTATCAATGATGAAATACGCTGCTTGTCTAGATAAAGGAAATCAACGGGGCTGTCGCTTTCTAGGAACAAACTTTGCGCCATTCCGTAACCGCCCTTCCACTCGGTCCTCGAACTCTTGACGGTGCCGGCTGGCGTCCTCGCTGAATAGACCCGTCACCACGTCGAGCAGTTTGCGCGATAGGTCTTGAGTGCGGCGGTCGTAGTACGACCGAGCATCCGTGGCACCGTCGTTTGTCGTTTTTCGGGTCTCCATTTTCTTGAATCCGATACCAGTATATACAAGAATAGGCCCACGACGGGGTTACGCCAGCCATTTCCTTGCAGTCCCACGAGTGATCCGCAACGCCCGCATCCATAGCCGGGGTGGCGCGGAGCGTCTGTCAAATTCTGCGTTTCCACAATCGAAGAGTGAAGCGTTCCGATTCAGGATCTCAGGAGTACCGGGGTCACCTCTGTACCTGCCACTTCGGCGGGCGAGCATCGCGCTTCGCCTTCAACCGCGCGCCATAGACCTTTTTCAGTTGAGCGAAGCAGCTAATGCGGTCTGAGAGCGTGATGTGACGATTCGGCCCTTATGCCCTAGAGAGGACCACGGCGGGTGCTATGCGCGTCCGCTCGAGAATGCCATCCGTGAGCGCCAGCGCGGCCTTCGTTAGGTCCAGGCATCGCGGTGAGCGGTTCTGGGGCAGCGGTTGAGGGGCCGTGAAACGAGAAGGTCTATTTCGTTGAGGATGTTATTGACGGCTTGCAGGCTCGCACTCCGGCCGGCACATTACCATCGTAAATCAGGGTGGAACGAAATGCTGCGATAGCCGCTTTGGCTTCAACGCAACTTTCGGGCGGTACCCGACCCTGCGCCACGCAGGGGCGCCAGACGACCAGATGGGCGCCAGCACCAGGAAGGCCCGACCTGGCTCCTGCCCATGCCCGCCGAGCGCTTCGTTTCGCATCAGCCGGTTCGGGGGCTAAACCAAAGCGCCGCCGGCGCGGCGTGCTAGATTGTGGCCGTGACACGACCAATGACTATGGGAGTTATCGTCGGGAATCGTGGATTTTTTCCCGACCACCTGGCTAAGGAAGGGCGCGAAGAGATCATCAAGGCGCTGACCGCCGCGGGTATCGAGCCGCTGGTGCTCAGTCCCACGGACAGCAAGTACGGCGCCGTGGAAACGCGCGTGGAATCGCGCAAATGCGCCGACCTGTTTCGCGCCAACCGCGACCGCATCGACGGCGTGATCGTTACCCTGCCCAATTTTGGCGAGGAACGCGCCATCGCGGACACGCTGCGTTTAGCGGACCTGAACGTGCCCGTGCTGATTCAGGCGACGCCGGATTCCGCGTCGAAAATGTCCATCAAGTTCCGCCGCGACAGTTTCTGCGGCAAGATGTCGGCCTGTAATAACCTGACGCAGTACGGCATTCCCTATTCCATTACGTGAAGGGGCTGCGCAGGGTGCGCATTGGCGCCCTGGGCGCGCGCCCGGCGGCCTTCAACGCGGTGCGCTACAGTAAGCGGAATCCGCGCCTCCGGAATAGGCCACCATTACGCGGTCCAGGCCGCGCAGGACGGAAAACAGCTTCTCCTGCTTCTCGTCGAGCAGCGCGGGATGGGAAACATCGACCAAGGCGGCCATAGCCCGATTATATCGACATTTGGTGGGGCAGGCGTCTACGCCTGCAGAGGGTCTCCAGACCCGATCTTTGGCGAACGTGAGCTCGCCAGTGGGTGGTGGCCGAAAATAGTAAATCGGGGTGCTATAGCCGCATCACCCGCAGTCCAGGAATGCGCGCGAAATCCCGCAGATTGCCGGTGGCAACTCCGTAGCCCAGTTCGATAGCGCTCGCACCGATGATGAGATCGCCCAGAGGTAGATTGATCCCTTGCGCCGCCTGTTCGGCCCCGATCTTTGCGATCATCTCACCCGTGGCGGCGGTGATGGGATGGACGGGCACAGTAGCCTTCAGCTCGTCGAGGAAGGCTCGCCGGCGGTGACGCAGATCTTCCATATTGGCGCGGTATATTCCGTGCGCGATCTCAGCGACCGAAATTGCGCACAGCATGATTGGGATCTCGCCGGCGATCTTCCGCACACTTTCGACAACCTCGGCGGGAGTGAGTTTGCGGCGCTCGGCGGCGATCAGCACGCTGGAGTCGAGCACTATTCCCAGGAGGGCGGCGTCCATGGCTGGCGGTGGGCCTCAATGCCCGCTTCGATATCGTGAGCAAAGTCGTCATCGACGACCGCTTGCGAACCGCGTGCCCTCAGTTCGGCAACGACTTCGGAAATTGGGCGTCCAACGGTCACTGAGGGCTTGATCACTGCAATTGGGCGGTGGTTCTCCTCAATGACAATTTCACTCCCTTGGCGAACCTTTGCCAGCACGGCGGCGATATCCTTCACCACGTCGGCTTCGCTCACATGGAGTATTCGCGGGTCCATCTTTCCCATGATAGCTCAGGACCATACGCAGGCAGATTGTAATGGACCCCAAAATTTGGACACGAAAAAGGCCTTTGCTTAGATGGTCGGCGGCATTGAAAATGGAGGAGAGACAATGCCACGAACGCGTAAGAATCACCCACCCAGCCTGAAGGCCAA
>JBEKIM010000316.1:0-8077 GCA_050011755.1 Bryobacteraceae bacterium
CTGATCGGCGCCGGCCTGCTGATGAGAAGCCTGTGGCACTTGTGGCATGTGGACCCCGGATTCAACGCAGCCGGCGTTCTCGGCATGCGCATCTCTCTCCCGGAACAGCAGTACCCCGGTGGCCGCGAGCGTGCAGCTTTATATCAGGAATTGATCGATCGGATCCTGGCCGTGCCTGGCGTGGAAGACGCCGCCGCGACAAATGACCTACCCTTCAGCGGTTCGCGAACCAGCACGTCGTTCGATATCGATGGCATTCCGTCCGTGCCCGGGGAGTCCCGCGACGCGGATTACCGGACGGTGAGCAGCGGCTATTTCGGGGTGATGCGAATCCCCGTGCTGAAGGGCCGTCGATTCACCAGGGCCGACAACCGGCCGGACGCGCCGCGCGTGGCAATCATCAATGAAGCTCTGCTGCGCCGCTATTGGCGCGCGGCGAATCCCCTGGGCCAGCGGCTGCTCATGCATGAAAAGCCTTATGAGATTGTGGGCGTTGCCGGGAACGTGAGACACGACGACCTGACCGCCGCCGATGCCGGCGAAATCTACGTTCCGCAATCGCAAGGGAATACACCTCCGTGGGCTTTTCTCGCAATCCGCAGCCGCGCGAGCCTGGCGTCGCTTATTCCGGCCATACGCAGCGCAGTCCGCGAGGTGGCGCCGGCCGAGCCGCTTTACGATATCAGAACCATGCAGGACCGTTTATCGAAGTCGATTGCGCCACAGCGATTCAATGCCCTGGCGCTCGGGGTGTTCGCGTCGTTCGCGCTCCTACTGGCAACCATCGGCATCTACGGAGTGGTGGCTTTCGCGGTGGAACGGCGCATACACGAAATGGGCATCAGCATGGCCGTCGGGGCTCAGTCCGCCGATGTACTGTTTCTGGTGCTCAGAGAGGGACTCACTTTGGGCGTGCTCGGCGTCTCTCTAGGAGTGGCTGGAGCGCTGGTGGTGAGCCGTATCCTCGGCAGCATGCTCTACGGCACCGGAGTCGCCGATCCAATTACATATTCGGCCGTCTCCGGGATGTTCCTGGCGATCGCCATGGCGGCCAGCTATGTTCCGGCGCGGCGCGCGGCACGGCTGGACCCCATGGCCGCATTGCGTTGGGAGTAGGCGATCGAGCTGCGGCCGACGGGCTACTGGGCGACGATAGTGACCGTCTGGGTCAAGCCGCCGGCCGAGATCTGGAACACGTTGCTGGCGCCCGCGGTCGGCCCCATACGCAGGTTTACGCCCCAGACCCCCGGGTAGGTGTCATCTTCGGAGTGTACATCCTGCACGCTGCCGCTACCCGACGATACGGTGACTTTGGGAACCACGTTCCCGACGACGATCCCGGAGGAATCCGTGACACGAAACAGGAAGGCGTCATCCAACGCCGCGGACGGATCCGCCTCCGCCACGACGTAGAGAACCGTAATGTGCGCCGGAGTGGAAGATGCCACGCCGTACCAGTAGGGAATGCGCGCCACGGTTCCCGCACTGGCTGCCTGGATTACGATAAAGCCTTCATATTCGCCGGGGGCCAGCCCGGACGGCGAGAAGGTCAGCGGAAGATCGAAGTAAGTATCGGAATCGAGTTGCACGCTGGTGACGGCCGGCACCGGCGCGGGCGCGCTACCGGAAGGCGACACGGAAATCTGAAACGTATCGCTGTTGTAGCCGAGATTGGAAAGACGAATCGTCGTAGAAATCTGGCTGGTGCCCGATCCTAAGCCGAAACTGATGGATGCGGGATTCACCGCCAGGGTAGCCAGCATCGCGGCGTTCAAATCGAGCATTCCCGCGCCCGCGCCCTGGACGGATTGCGCCTGGCTGGGAAATGCCGGGGCCGCGCTGTTCACCAACAGGGACTTGTATTCGAGAGGGGTGAAGCCGGGACGCGCCGCTTTCAGTACGGCGGCTGCGCCGCTCACCAGCGGAGTGGAATAGCTGGTGCCTTGCGAGACTACATAGCCTTGCGCATTGTACAACTCTCCAGCGCCGTCGGTCGTTTCGGCGGCCGTATAGAAGTTCTGGCCGACCGCCAGCAGGTCCGGTTTGATGGAGAGGTCCACACTCGGTCCCAAGGACGAGAAAGGCGCAATGCTGTCCGGGTTGATGGCGAAGGGCGCCTGCGAAAACGACATGGTCGCCGGCACGGGGTTGGCGGCGAACTGCTTGATGGTGAGGCCGTCCTGATTGCTCACCATCTCCCCCGGAAGCGTCGCCGTGCCGACGTCCATGGTGATGGCGGCCGGGCTCGCGGCATAGGTATAAATCAGCGCGGCGACCGCGCCCGCCTGCTGCGCGGCATCCAACTTGACGTTGAAAGTGCAGGTGCCGCGCAGGATCAGCGCGATACTGCCCTTCAGGCTATTGGCGGGCAGCGGATTGCAGGCCAGCCCCGTGGAATCGAGCGCCAAAGAGATATCCACCAAAGGCGCGGTAATGGCATTCGTGGGAAGCGTTTCGTCTCCCGGGATTGCGGCATAGGGACCATTGCCGCCCACCGTAAACGGTGCGGCGAAATCCCGGTCGTTATTCATGGCGCCCATAGTGATGGCATCGGGCGTGGTGCCGGGCGATCCGATGGTATTCGGATCCGGACCGTCGTTGCCGGCGGCGATCACCACAATGACGCCCATGGAGATCGCCGATTCCAGCACCTGCACTTCGGTATCGTCGGCGACGCGCAGCGCGGGGGCGCCGCCCAGGCTGAGATTGATCACGTCCATGCCATCGTTCACGGCATCTTCCACCGCCAGATCGATGGCGCAACTGTCGGTCTCGTCGTTCACGCCAGGCGAGCCGAAGACTTTGTAGTTTCCCAGATAGGCTAACGGCGCGACCCCGGTAATGGTCGCGAGTGGCCCGGTGTTCTGGACTCCCGCGGCGGCCATGGCCGTGCTGGTGCCGTGGCCCACGTCGTCCTGCGCGGACGTATCGGGATCGCTGGAGAGGCATTGGCCGACGTAACTGCGGGCCACGATCACCTTCTGATTGGTGAACGCCATATCTCCGGCGGCAGCCATCGGAAAGCCGGCGGGCGCCTGGAAGCCGGTATCGTTGAAGCCCGGATGGGTTACCTGGATGCCGGTATCGATCATGCCGATCCGGATGCCTTGCCCCCGCGGATAAGCGCCTCCCAGGCTCCACGCTTGTGGAACCTTGTGCAGTGGCAGGGCATGGTCCAGGGTCAATTGGTAGGTCCGCTCGGGCACAATGCGCCGAACGCCGCGCACGCTGCGCAGACGGGAGACGCGAGCGGCGGGTATGCGCACAAAGATGGCATTCGCCAGGGTATCCACCGAGCCCACGATGCGCGCGCCGCGGCGGGCCAAACGGGGGCGTACGGCGGCCTGTTCCGAACGTACCCTGGCGCGCGCCTGCAAACCGGGAGCGCCCAGCAGCGCATCCCGGCGTTGATTTGGCGGGAAGGTTCGGGCAATGAATTGGCCGGCCGATTCTCCGGCCAGCTCAACAATATAACGATCGGGAGCTATGCCGGCGAACAACGGTATCGAAAGGAGGAAAATCCAAAGACGCTTCACAGGAGGCTACCCAGACCCTGACCCGTTTATTGTATCGCTACGGTGTAATAGGCGCTAACGGGATATGGGCGGCGCTCGTCTAACGCGGATATGCCCGGAATCTCAGGACTACGTCAGGACTTCGTCTACGGCAGCCGGATGCTGGCCAAGAGCCCCGGTTTTACTACGGTGGCAGTGCTTTCGCTGGCGCTGGGCATCGGCGCCAACACCGCCATTTTCAGCCTGATCGACACGTTGATGCTGAAGATGCTGCCGGTGAAAGACCCGCAACAACTGGTGGTTCTGACGGATCCCACCGATTTTGGCACGAGCATCGGCACCTCCAACGGCGAGCGCGGCATTCTTTCGACGCGCGAGTTCGAAGCCTTGCGCGACCGCACGCAGACGTTTTCCGGCATGTTCGCGGCGCAGAGTGAACGGGCCACGAACAACGCCAGAATCAACGGCGGCGCGCCGGAAGAGGTGCGCACGCGGCTGGTTAGCGGCGGCTATTTCGATGTACTCGGAGCACCACCCGCCATCGGCCGCGCGTTCACGGCCGGCGATGAGCGCGGTCCGGGCAGCGCTCCTTACGCAGTGATCAGCTATGCATTCTGGCAGCGGCGATTCGGCGGTTCGCTTGCCGCGCTGGGATCGCACCTGCGGATCGCCAAAGCCGACCTGACCATCATCGGCGTGACGCAGCCGCATTTCCTCGGCGAAAGCGTGGGGGATGCCCCCGATCTTTGGATTCCGCTCGACATGCAGCCGCAGATCATGCCAGGGCGCATGTGGCTGGAAGACGATCCCGCCCATATCGCCGAAAAGGTGATGTGGCTGCACGTCGTCGGCCGCTTAAAGCCCGGCGTTTCGCGGAAACAGGCGCAGGCCAACGTAGACGTGGCCTTCAGGCAGGTACTGGCCGAGGAATTCTCGAAAATTGTCCAGAGCGAGCCGAATATTCTGAAGCAGTACCTGGTGCTGCACGATGCCGGCGCGGGCATCTCCAGACTGCGCGGCAACATGGCCGATCCCCTTTATGTGTTGATGGCGGTGGTCGCGCTGGTGCTGGTGATCGCGTGCGCGAATGTCGCCAACCTGCTGCTGGCGCGCGCCACCGCCCGGCAGAAGGAGATGGGCGTGCGCCTGGCGCTGGGCGCGGGCCGGGCGCGCATCGTCCGCCAGTTCCTTACCGAAAGCCTGATGCTTTCCGTGACCGGCGGCGTGCTGGGCAGTTTGCTGGCCGTGTACGGCGTGAAGTTGCTGGTTGCGCTGGCCGGCGACCGAACCGGTCCGGCGGTGCTGGATGCGCGGCCGGATCTGAGCGTCCTCTCGTTCACCATCGGTGTCTCGCTGCTCACGGGCCTGATCTTTGGCCTGGCGCCCGCCTGGCGATCCGCCAGGGTGAACGTGAGCGGCACTTTGAAAGAGACGGGGCGTGGAATGACCGCCGGCGCCGGGAAGATCAACGCCGGAAAGATCCTGGTGATCGGACAGATCGCGCTCTCGGTGATGCTGTTGATCGGCGCGGGCTGGTTCGTGCGCACGCTGCGCAATTTGGAAAACGTCGATCTGGGCTATCCGCGCGACAAGATGGTGCTGATGGAAGTCGACTTTCTCTCGGGCGGCTACGCGGGCGAACGGCTGCCCATGGCTTATAACGACGTGCGCGACCGGCTGGCGCGCATCCCCGGCGTGCGCGGCGTGACCTATTCGGAGAACGGGCTATTCAGCGGCTCAGACTCCGGCGACGAGATCAGCGTGGAAGGCTACAAGTCGCATAAGTCGCAGGACCGGCATGCGCGCTGGGACGCAGCCGGCCCCAATTACTTTGCGACGGTGGGCATCCCCATCCTGCTGGGCCGGGACATCGGGCCGCAGGATGTGGAATCGGGGGAATCCGTTTGCGTGGTGAACGAAGCGTTCGCCAAATTCTATTTTGGCGCGCAAAGCCCGATCGGCAAACACGTGACCGACGAGTTCCCGGACTCGATTAAGACCTTCACGATTGTGGGCGTCGCGCGCGATGCGCGGGACCACAGCCTGCGCGCGGAGATCGCCCGCCGTTTCTACATTTCCGCGCTGCAGCCCCTGGGAGGCTTCTCGCCGGATCTGAATTACGAGATCCGGACGTTCGGCGATCCCAGCGCTGCGATCCAGGCGGCGCGCAAGGCCATACTGGCATACGATCCGGCCATCCCGATCGGCAGGACGCAGACTTTTGCATCGATGCTCGACGACAATATGCGCCAGGAGCGCATCATCGCGCAACTCTCCGCGGTCTTCGGCGGCGTGGCCCTGGTGCTGGCCGCGATTGGGCTTTACGGCGTACTCTCCTACGCGGTGGCGCAGCGCACCAATGAAATCGGCATCCGCATGGCGCTGGGGGCGGAGCGCGGCAGGGTGGTGCGGATGGTTCTGCGCGAGACGGCGGTGCTGATCGCGATCGGACTGGCGGCCGGAGTGCCCGCCAGCCTGGCCTGCGCGCGGCTGATCCAAAGCAAGCTGTTCGGCCTGAAACCGGCCGACCCGGCGACCCTGGCGGCGGCGGTGGCGATCATGGTAGTGGTCGCGGTGGCGTCCGGCTATTTGCCCGCGCGGCGGGCGTCCCGGGTGGATCCGCTGGTGGCGCTGCGGTACGAATAGAGCGGCCTTCAGAACCAGCGGCTCATGATCACCTTCTGCTCGGTATAAAACGCCACCGCGTCGCGGCCGTGCGCGTGCAGATCGCCATAGAACGAGTTCTTCCAGCCGGAGAAGGGGAAGAAGGCCATGGGCGCGGCGACGCCCACATTCACTCCCACCATGCCCACCTCGACGCGGGAGGCGTATTCGCGCGCGCTATGGCCATCCGAGGTGAAGATCGAGGTGGTATTGCCGAACGCCGAGCCGTTCACCAACGCGATGGCGGCATCCAGATCCTTTACCCGAATCACGCTCAGGACAGGTCCGAAGATCTCTTCCCGCGCGATGGTCATACCAGGTTCGACGCCGCCGAAGACCGTGGGTCCCAGGAAGTAGCCTCCGTGATGCCCGTTCATGTGCTCGCGCCCATCCACCAGCATTTGCGCGCCTTCGGCGATGCCCTTCTCGATGTAGCCCAGCACGCGCGCGCGATGCTCCGCGGTGACCAGAGGGCCCATCTCGGTGCCGGGCGCAGCGCCGTCGCCGATACGGAGAGCGCGCACCTTCGCGAGCAGCGCATCGAGCAGCGGCTGCACATCGCCCACCGCCACCAGGACGCTGCCCGCCAGGCAGCGCTCGCCAGCCGCGCCAAACGCGGAGCCCAGGATGGCTTCCACGCTCTTCCCGATGTTGGCATCCGGCATCACAACCAGGTGGTTCTTGGCGCCACCCAGGGCCTGCACGCGCTTGCCGTGCGCGGCGGCGGTCTGGTAGACATACTTCGCAACGGGACTCGATCCGACAAACGAAATGGCCCGGACGAGGGGGTGCGCCAGCAGCGCATCCACGGCTTCGCGCGCTCCGTGCAGCAGGTTATAGACGCCGGCGGGCAGGCCGGCATCGTGCAGCAATTCCGCGGTGCGGGTAGGCGTGAGCGGCACCTTTTCCGACGGCTTCAGGATGAAGGTGTTGCCGCAGGCGATGGCGAATGGGAACATCCACATCGGCACCATAGCCGGAAAGTTGAACGGGGTGATGCCGGCGCAAACCCCCAGCGGCTGGCGGATGGACTGGCAGTCGATGCCTTTCGAGACATTCTCCAACGATTGGCCCATCATCAGGCTGGGCATCCCGCAAGCCACCTCGACCATCTGGATGGCACGGCGCACGCTGCCGGCGGCGTCGTCCACCGTCTTGCCGTTCTCGCTAGAAAGGATGCGGGAGATTTCGGCGGCATGCTTCTCCAGCAGATCCTTATAGCGATAGAAGACCTGCACGCGATCGACTACGGGTACTTCCCGCCACTTCAGAAAGGCGGCGTGCGCGGCGCGCGCGGTGCGGTCCACATCCTCCGCCGTGGCGTAAGGCACCACGGCGATCACGTCGCCCGTGGCCGGATTCGTGATGGGATGCAGCGTGCGCCCCGGCGCGTCTTCCCATGTTCCGTTGGTGTAGAACTTGATCGAGGAGGCCATCCTGAACATTATCCTTCGTAACGCCCGGTGCGGAAATCGCCGGTGCTCCTGGAGATGGCATCGGTGATGGTGGGCGCGGGCTCCTCCTCCGGGTCCGTGCTCGCGGCGGTCAGGCCGAAAGCGGCTGCGAGGGCCGCATTCACCTGGTCTTCGACGAGCGCGCTCACGGCTCCCAGTTTCTTGAGGAGCCGACTCCGATCGACCGGCCGAACCTGGCTAAACACCGCCGCCGAAGGGCCTGTCAGGCCGGTAGAAGCATCCGCCGGCAGCACGACGTGCAGCGGCGAAAGAGGCCGCCTGATGCTGGATGCGATGGGCGCAACCAGAATCGAATCGGCATACTGGTTGAACGTGTCGTTTTGGATAACCAGCACGGGCCGGGTTTTAGTGGGCGCCGGGACTAGCGGGCCGAGCGCGGCGAGGTAGATGTCCCCTCGTTTGGGCCAAGCGGCCCCTTTTCTT
>JBEKIM010000317.1:0-8075 GCA_050011755.1 Bryobacteraceae bacterium
TGAGGGCCCTGCCGAAGTGGCTGCTGGCGGCCCTGCTGGCGCCCATCGCCTGCGCGCAATCGCTCGGCCCCGAACTCTACAGCGGTCTCCGCTGGCGCATGATCGGGCCGTTTCGCGGCGGCCGCACCGTGGCCGCCAGCGGCGTGCCCGGCCAGCCCAACGTCTTCTACATCGCCGCGAACAACGGCGGCGTTTGGAAGAGCACCGACGCCGGGCGCGCCTGGAAACCGCTCTTCGACGATCAAGCCACCGGCTCCATCGGCGCACTGGCGGTGGCGCCCTCCGATCCGCGTATCATCTATGTAGGCAGCGGCGAAGGTCTCCAGCGCCCGGACCTCTCGGTCGGCGACGGCATCTACAAATCCACCGACGCCGGCCAAGGCTGGCAGCACCTCGCTCTGCACGACGCGCAGCAGATCGCCGCCCTCATCGTCGATCCGCATGACTCGCAGCGCGTCTTCGCGGCGGTGCTCGGCCATCCCTACGGCCCCAACGCCGAGCGGGGCGTCTTCCGCTCCACCGATGGCGGCGTGACCTGGCAGAAGGTGCTCTACAAGGACGAGAACACCGGCGCGGTGGACCTGGCCTTCGATCCAACCAACGCGCAGACCGTGTACGCCGTGCTGTGGGCCGCGCGCCAGGCGCCCTGGGAGATCGGCGAGTCGTTCAAAGGGCCGGGCAGCGGGCTGTTCAAGTCCGCCGACGGCGGCAGCACCTGGCAACCGCTCACCGGCGGACTGCCCACCGTTGGCGAAGGTTTGGGCCGCATCGGCATCGCCATCGCGCCCAGCGATTCGCACCGCATGTACGCGCTGGTGGATGCCAGCTCCGGCGGCGTCTACCGCTCCGAAGACGCGGGCGCCACCTGGCAGCGCATCAACCACGAAGAGCGTGTCTGGGGGCGCGGCTCCGATTTCGCCTGCGTGCGCGTCGATCCGAAAGACAAGGACGTCATCTACATCGCCAACACTTCCACTTACCGCTCGATGGACGGCGGCGCGACTTTCACCTCCATCAAAGGCGCGCCCGGCGGCGACGATTATCACACCATTTGGATCAACCCCGACGACCCCAGCATCATCCTGCTGGCGTCCGACCAGGGCGCCACCATCAGCCTCAACGGCGGCGAAACCTGGAGTTCCTGGTACAACCAGCCCACCGCGCAGTTCTATCACGTGATCACCGACAATCGCTTCCCCTACTGGGTCTACGGCGGGCAGCAGGAGAGCGGCTCGGTGGGCACGGCCAGCCGCGGCGACGACGGCGGCATCAATTTCCGCGACTGGCATCCCGTGGGCGTGGAAGAGTACGGCTACGTGGCGCCCGATCCGCTGCACCCCGGCATTATCTATGGCGGCAAAGTGACTCGCTACGAGCAGGCCACCGGCGAGGTGCAGTCAGTCGGTCCGTCGCTGGGCCGGCGCGGCGGCAAGTACCGCTTCGTGCGCACCATGCCTCTGCTGTTTTCGCCGGTCGATCCGCACATTTTGTATCTCGGCTCGCAATATCTGCTGCGCACCGTGAATGGCGGCCAGTCATGGGAAGAGATCAGTCCCGACCTGACCCGCGCGTCTTACGAGATCCCACCCAGCCTGGGTGCGTTCACCTCCGCCGACCCGGAGAAGGGCAAGCATCGCGGCGTTATCTACACCATTGCGCCATCTTACAAAGACGCCAACGTGATCTGGGTGGGCACCGACGACGGCCTGATCCACATCACGCGCGATGCGGGCAAGACCTGGACCAATGTCACTCCGCCGGCGCTCACTCCCTGGAGCAAAGTTTCGGTAATGGACGCGTCGCATTTCGATGCGGCCTCCGCCTATGCGGCCATCAACCGCTTCCGGCTGGACGATCTGGCGCCGCACATCTGGCGCACTCACGACTTCGGCAAGACCTGGAAGGAGATCGCGCACGGCCTGCCCGCAAATGCGCCCATCAACACGGTGCGCGAGGATCCGCGGCGCCCGGGCTTGCTGTTCGCCGGTTCCGAACGCGCGGTATGGGTGTCGTTCAACGATGGCGACGACTGGGAGCCGCTGCGCCTGAACATGCCGGCCACCTCCATCCGCGACCTGACCATCCATGACGACGACCTGGTGGCAGGCACCCACGGACGGTCGTTCTGGATTCTGGACGACATCACCCCGCTGCGCCAATTGAGCGCCGCGATCGCCGGCTCGGAGGCGCACCTGTTCAAGCCGCGGACCGCCATCCGCGTCCGCTGGAATACGAATACCGACACACCGCTCCCCCCGGAGGAGCCTGCCGGACAGAATCCGCCGGATGGGGCCATCCTCAATTACTACTTGAAGCAGGCGTCGGACGCCGTTGCGATCGACGTTCTGGATGCAGCCGGAAAGCTGGTGCGGCATTACTCCAGCACCGACCACGCCGCGCCCCCGGAGAACGATCTGCCCTATCCCACTTACTGGTTTCGTCCGCCCCAGATCCCACTGGCGGTGGAAGGCATGCATCGATTCGTTTGGGACCTGCGCTACTCGCCGCCGGAAGGGGTGGACCACGACTATCCGATGACCGCGGTCTATCGCAATACGCCGCGCGAGCCCCGCGGTCCGCTGGCCCTGCCGGGCCAATACACCGTGAAGCTTACCGTGGATGGCAAGTCTTTCACGGAGCCCCTGACGCTGAAAATGGACCCGCGCGTGAAGACCACGCCGGCCGGGCTGAAGCAGCAATTCGACCTGGCCATGAAGGTGATGGCGATGATGAAGGGCACCCAGTCGCCCGAGCAATCGCGCCTGAACGGAGAACTGGGCCGCTTGTTGGATGCCATCGAAGGTTCCGATTCCGCGCCCACGCCGGCGATGGTGGCGGCCGTGGCACAGGTGCAGCAAAGAGCCAAATAACATGAGTCGCAACGCATGCTTCGGTGACGACGGGACAATGTATACGCAAATTCTCAAGTGGAGGAACAGCTTGGCCGTACGGATCCCTCTAACGTTGGCGAAGGAAGCGCGCCTGAAGGAGGGCGACCGGCTGACGCTCAATCTAGCCGCCGATGGCCGCATTGTCCTGCGGCCGGCGCGCCGGAAGTACGACCTGCGGCAACTGGTATCGCGAATCACCGCGAAGAACCGGCACTCGGAAGTCGACTGGGGACCGCCAAGCGGCCGGGAGTCGTAGTGACATCCTAGCGGATGTAGTGTGGCAGGGGGTCGTGCCGGCAAATCCGCACCTGCCTAACCCCGCGAGCCCGACCCCCCATGCGGCCGCCCTGTTGTGGTAAATCTGGGTAGTGAACGTCTCGCAGGGCTCCTCGCAGCATGCCGGAATTGAGTAGTACCCCCATGATCCAGGCCGCCGGCCTCAGCAAATTCTATGGAGATTTCGCCGCCATCCGGGGCGTCAGTTTCTCCATTCCGCAAGGCCAGGTGGCCGCTTTTCTGGGTCCCAATGGCGCCGGCAAGTCCACTACCATGAAGATCCTCACCGGCTATCTTGCGCCCAGTTCCGGTAGCGCGCGCATCGCCGGTCTGGATGTCTCCACCGACCGTATCGCGGCGGTCGAACGGCTGGGCTATCTGCCCGAAAACGGGCCGCTCTACCCGGACATGACGCCGCTCGGCCTGCTGAAGTTCTTCGGACGCGCGCGGGGCCTGACCGGCGCGCATTTGCGGCAGCGCATCGACGCCGTGGTGGCCCGCTGTTCGCTTGAAGCCGTCATCGAGAAGCCCATTCAGAAGCTCTCCAAGGGCTATCGCCAGCGCGCCGGCATGGCGCAGGTGCTGCTGCACGAGCCGGACGTCCTGATCATGGACGAACCCACCAGCGGCCTCGATCCCAACCAGACGCGCGAGGTCCGGCAGACCATCCGCGAACTCGGACAGAACAAGACCATCCTGCTTTCGACACATATCCTGCAGGAGGTGGAAGCCATGGCCGGGCGCGTCATTTTCATCAATCGGGGACGGGTGGTTTTCGATGGCACCCCCGCCGGAATGCAGGCCGGATACGCATCGCTCGACGAGGCGTTCCGCGCCTTCACCGAAGACGCCATGCAAGGAGGCGCATGCACCCCCACAAGCGTGTAATCCGCGCCATCCTGCAGCGTGAGCTGGCGTCGTACTTCGCCACTCCTACCGGGTATGTCTTTATCACCCTGTTTGTCTTCCTGAGCGCGATGGCCGCATTCTGGCAGGAGCGCTTTTTCGCCACCAACCTGGCAAACCTCGATCAGCTCAACCGCTTTTTCCCTTACCTGCTGATTTTTTTGGTCCCCGCCATCAGCATGAGCCTGTGGGCGGAAGAGAAGAAGCAAGGCACCGAAGAGCTCTTGCTGACGCTGCCCGCTACCGACTTACAGATCGTGTTGGGAAAGTATCTGGCGGCCCTGGCGATTTACTCGGTGGCCTTGCTATTCTCGCTCAGCCACGTGGTGGTGCTGTGCTGGCTGGGCAGCCCGGATCCCGGCCTGATGTTCTCCACTTACCTGGGTTACTGGCTGATGGGCGCAGCCCTGCTGACCGTCGGTATGTTGGCCTCGGCACTTACCGACAACCTGACAGTGGCCTTCATCCTGGGGGCGGTTTTTTGTTCCGTGCCGGTCTTTCTGAATTACGCCGGATCCATAGTCACGGGGGCGCCGCAGCGTCTGCTCGAAAAACTGTCCGTGGTGGAACAATTCCGCGATCTCTCGACCGGCGTAATCACGCTGCCGCCGCTGGTTTATTTCGCTTCTTTCGCGGCGGCCACGCTGTATCTGAATGTCGTCATCCTGGGGCACCGCCGCTGGCGCACCGGGCCGAAGACGCCGCCGATGCGCGCCCACCTGGCGGTCCGCGCCCTGGCGTTGGGCGCCATCGTCGCCAGCCTCACCCTGCTGGCATCCAACTCCACACTGCGCGTAGATGCCACTTCCGAGCAGATCCACTCGCTCTCGCGCGAAACCAAGACGCTGCTGCGCTCCATCGACCGTCGCCAGCCTGTCTTCATCCAGGCGTATTTCAGCCCGGATGTCCCGCGCAGCTATGTGGAAGCGCGGAGCGGGCTGGTAGCCATGCTCCGCGAATTTCAAGCCGTCTCCGATGGCGGCGTCAACGCCAAAATCGTGGAGACGGTGAAGTACTCGCCGCAGGCCCGCGAGGCGCAGGAGCGCTTCGGCATCAAGCCATTTCGCGTGCCCGCCAGCGAAGAGAGCGCCCGGGTGATGAACGACATCTTCCTGGGACTGGCATTCACGCGCGGCTCCGAAGAATTCGTGATTCCCTTCTTCGATCGCGGCCTGCCGGTTGAATATGAGCTGATGCGTTCCATTCGCGTGGTATCGCGCGCCCGGCGCAAGAAGGTCGGCATCCTGAATACGCCCGCCAAGCTGTTCGGCGGCCTCGATTTCCAGAGCCATGCGCAGTCGCAGGAATGGTCCATCGTTGCCGAATTGAGAAAGCAGTATGAAGTGGCGGAGGTCTCGCCGGATGCGGACTATCCGGGCGATCTGGACGCGCTGGTGGTGGCGTTGCCGTCGGCCCTGACGCAGCCCCAGGCCGACCGGCTCACCTCTTATGTTGGCCGCGGTAAGCCCACCCTGCTGCTGGTCGATCCGATGCCGGCTTTCGACCTTGCGCTGGCCCCGCAGGAGTCGAAAACCAATCTCCGCCCGTTAATGGATTTATTGGGCGTGGACTGGCAGACAAATCGCATCGCCTGGGATAACTATAATCCGCACCCCCAGCTCAGGAGTCTGCCCAAGGAGGTGGTATTCGTCAGCAAGGGATTCAATCAGAAAGACCCTATCACCGCCGGCTTGCAGGAAGTCGTGCTGTTGTATCCGGGCGTGCTGAAAAGCCAGGGCGGCGCGCCCTTCGTGCCGTTGCTGAAGACCAGCGCCGACTCCGGCGTGCTCCGCTGGGACCAACTGGTGGAGCGCGGCATGTTCGGCGTGGCGATCAACCAGGACGCGCCCCACAACGCGGACGGCGGCAATCACGTGCTGGCGGCCCGTATTCAGGGGAAGGGAAGCGCGGGCCCATTGAATGCCATCGTGATCGCGGATGCCGACCTGATGAGCGAACAGTTTTTCGAGTTGCGCCGGCACGGCGTTGAAAATCTGAACTTCGATAACGTGACGTTCCTGCTGAATTCGGTCGATCGATTGGCGGGCGATCCGTCGTTCATTGCTCTACGCAAACGGCGTCCACGGCAGCGCACGCTGGAGGCCGTGGAGGCGCGCACCCGCACTTACGAGGCGCAGCGCCTGCATGAATCCGAACAGGCCGAGATGCTCGCCGATCAGCGCCTGAAGGAAGCCCAGACGCGCCTGGATCGGGCCGTGGCACAAGTCGAAGGGCGCGGCGATCTGGACGACCAAACCAAACAGGTGATGATCGCCAACCTGAAATCGGCCGAGAGCCGGAGGCTGGAAGTGGCGCGCGCCAACATTACCGACGAGAAAGAGCGCCAGATCGAGGATAGCCGCGCGGAGATGGAGAATTCCATCCGCGGCATCCAGAACACCATTAAGCTGATGGCCGTAGCACTGCCGCCTATCCCGGCGTTCCTGGTTTTCCTGTTCGTGTCGGTGCGGCGGCTGCGGCGCGAGCGGATCGGCGTGCCGGTGGATCGCCTGGTGGGCAAGGAGGCCGCATGACGGAAAGCGTCAAAACCGCCGTGCTGGTGGGCGCTGCCGTGGTGCTGGCCATTTCCGCGGCGGTAGTCGAGCCGGAGGCGCGCGTGCCCGCCATCATGAGCGATCAGGGCGAAGCTTTTTATCCGAACTTCACCGATCCGCAGGCTCCCCGTACCATCGAAGTCGTGGACTACGACGAAGCTTCCGCCACGGCCATACCGCTAAAGGTCCAGTTCCAGCAGGGTAAATGGGTAATCGCGTCGCACTACAATTACCGCGTGGATATCGGCGATCGCCTGGCGAAGACCGCGGCGGCGCTGATGTATTTAAAGAAGGACATGGTGCGCTCGGACTCGCCGCTCGATCAGGCCAAGTACGGCGTCGTCGATCCGCTGGACGAAAAGGCCGGAGGGCTCACCGGGCGCGGCAAGCGCGTGACGCTGCGCGACGCGAACGGCGCCGTCCTGGCTGATTTTATTTTGGGCAAACCGGTGGAAGGCAAGCCCGGATACCGGTACGTGCGTGTGCCCGGACAGAAGCGCACGTATGCTGTAAAAACCGACGCGGATCCGTCGGCTCGTTTTGCCGACTGGGTGAACGCGGGCCTGCTGCGCATTGCCAGCGCCTCGATCCGCAAAGTAACCATCAACCGGTACAACATCGATCCGGCGGCGGGCCGCATGAACAATGCGGAGACTACTATCCTGACCCAGGACAAAGGCGAGTGGAAGGCGCAGGGCGAAAAACTGAATCTGCCCGCGGTGCATGCCATGGCGGCCGCGCTGGATGGTTTGAAGATCGTGGACGTGCGCCCCAAGCCGCCGGGTCTGGCCGATGGCTTGCGCCGCGAGGAACTGCGGCTGACGCTTGAGACCGCGCTTTCGCTGCAGAAGGCCGGCTATTTCTTTACGCAGGAGGGGCGCGTCTACTCGAGCGAAGGCGATATGACGGTAGAGACCAACGACGGACTGATGTACTCGCTGCGTTTCGGAGAAGTGGTCGCCGGCGATACGAAATCGGGCGTGCCTTCGGACAACCGCAATCTGTTCGTGATGGTGCATTTCGATCCTGCCAGGGCCGCCACCTATGGAGGCGACGCCGGCGCCGGCGAGCGCATGGCGCGCGAATTGAACAACCGGTATGCGGACTGGTATTACGTGATCGGCGGGCGCGATTTTCAGAATCTGCGGCTGGGGCGGGCCGCCACGGCGCGGCCTGCGCAACCGCCCATGCCGCCCGTGAATCCGCACGCCATGCCCGAGGCTCCCCCACAGTAATTGGCCGTCGAAGACACATGCCCGTGGCGCACCGTTGAAAACCCAATTGGGGGGCGGGCAATCATGCCCGCAGCCGCCTTTCAGGCGGCTAAGCCGGCTGGAAAGCCGCCCCCAGCGGGGACCCCGGGCCAGGATTGGCCGCCCTCCAAATTGAGTTTTCATCACATTTGGTGGCCCGCAGGGCCATCCTGACACGCTTCAGCGTGCCGGCG
>JBEKIM010000318.1:0-8028 GCA_050011755.1 Bryobacteraceae bacterium
TGATCGCGCCGGCGAAGCGAGAAGTTCAAGGCATGAATCACGACGAAAAGGGGAGCAAGTTCCCCGTCGATAAGCAACTCGAATCCGTTTCTCCGTCGCAATACGATGCGCTGCTTCTTCCGGGCGGCGTGGCCAATCCCGACAAACTGCGCACCATCCCGGAAGCCGTAGAGTTCGTGAAGGGCTTCGCCGATGCCGGGAAGCCGATCGCGGCAATTTGCCACGGGCCGTGGATGTTGGTGGAAGCGGGCTTGGTGAAAGATCGCAAACTGACTTCCTGGCCCTCGCTGCGAACCGATATCCGCAACGCCGGCGGGACTTGGCAAGACAGCGAAGTAGTAGTCGACCGGGGTATGGTCACCAGCCGCAAACCGGACGACATTCCAGCGTTCAATCGCAAAGTAATCGCTGAATTGGCGCAGGGCATGCACAGACCGGCTGGCGGGGAGCGGAGCCGCAAAGCCGGAGGCGGGTAGTTTGTTCCACGAATAGGACAGTCTTTCTCCAGACAGGCCGGCGCACCGAGGCAATTGACGGCGGGCGCCGGCCTTTTCAATGTAAGTCCACCGACAACGCTTCCTTCCTTACACTCGCTTAGCAGTAAGCTTCAGTTCTATTCTGGCGGAGATAAGTCAGACAATGAAAACAACTAATTCTAACAACGTGCATAAGTCTGGCGTCGGTGAGCATATCCAGCGCGCAAGCGGCCTCACATTTCGCTTTTGAAGTCGGCGGCGGATTCACCACTCCGGTGGGCTTCACTGGCCGGTTTGGACGAGGGCTGGAACGTAGCGGCGAGTTTTGGCGTCAATTTCATCTCATAATAGCCGAGCAGGAGTCGTGGACGATATGCCGAACGGCGGCCAGCTTGCGTTCGTCCTCAGTCGTAGACCGCGTGGTCCGAAGTTGGGGCTGGGTGAGGGCAGTGGAAAAACAACCGAAGATGACCGTTGCCAGGCGCACGGATCGATTTATCGCCCCAACGGCCGGGAAAAAGAAGGGACAGGCCAGGGCGGCCTGTCCCACAGGCTTATGCGGTGCGCATGGATTCCGACTTATCGCCGGAAATCGCGGCTTGCGCCGCGGCCAGGCGCGCAATCGGTACGCGATAGGGCGAGCAAGACACGTAGTTGAGGCCCACGCGGTAGCAGAACTGCACCGAGCTGGGCTCGCCGCCATGCTCGCCGCAGATGCCGATATCCAGCGTCGGCTTGGTCTGCCGGCCGAGTTTCACGCACATCTCGACCAGCTTGCCCACGCCTTGTTGATCCAGCACGGCAAAGGGATCGTGCTTGAAGATCTTGGCGTCTTCGTAAGTCTTCTGGAACTTCGTGTAATCGTCGCGCGAGAGACCCATGGTCGTCTGCGTCAGATCGTTGGTGCCGAAGCTGAAGAAATCGGCTTCCTTCGCGATTAAGTCGGCAGTCAGCGCGGCGCGGGGAATCTCGATCATGCAGCCCACCTTGTATTTAAAGTCCGGCATGCCGGCCTTGGCCAGCACTTCGGTGGCGACCTCAACCACGATCTTCTTCTGATTGGCGAATTCCTCGATCGAGCCGATGAGCGGGATCTCGATTTCCGGAGTGACTTTCACACCTTTCTTGGCCACCTGCACGGCGGCTTCGAAGATGGCGCGCGATTGCATTTCGGTGATTTCCGGATACATGATGCCCAGGCGGCATCCGCGGAGGCCGAGCATCGGGTTGAACTCGTGGAGTTGTTCGACGCGCTCCAGCAGCCCGGTCAGGACCTTCTTCAGATCCTTCACCGTGGCGCCGAGGCGCTCGTAGCGGCTGACCATTTCCTTCTTGGCCTTCAGGTCCGCGGCGGGCAACTTCGCCAGATCGACCATCAGCACTTCGCGCTTGGGCAGGAATTCGTGCAACGGCGGATCGAGGGTGCGGATGAGCACCGGGAATCCGTCCATGGCCGTGAACAGGCCGGCGAAATCCTTGCGCTGCATGGGCAGCAGCTTTGCCAGCGCCTTTCGGCGATTCTTCTCGTCCTGCGCCAGGATCATGGCCTGCATGTGCGCGATACGATCCTCGGCGAAGAACATATGCTCGGTGCGGCAGAGGCCGATGCCTTCGGCGCCGAACTTGCGCGCCGCTTTGGCATCGCGCGGAATATCGGCATTGGCGCGTACGCCGAAGCCGCCGCGGAACACATCCGCCCAAGACATAAATGTCGCCATGATGCCGGAAGATGGATCGGCGTCGAGCGTGTTCGCTTGCCCGGCGAAGACTTCGCCGGTGGAACCGTCGAGCGAGATCCAGTCGCCTTCCTTCAGGGTCATCTTCTTGCCGCCCACGGCTACGCTGATTTGTTTGGCATGCGCGTTGACGTCGATGTCGCCCGCGCCGGCGACGCACGGCGTGCCCATGCCGCGGCAGACCACGGCGGCGTGGCTGGTCATACCGCCGCGCGAAGTGAGAATGCCCTTGGCCACTTCCATGCCATGGATGTCGTTAGGCTCGGTTTCGGCGCGTACCAGAATGACGGGTCCGGCGGCGCACTGCTTCACGGCTTCATCGGCGGTGAAAACCACGCGCCCGACCGCGGCGCCCGGCGATGCCGGCAGTCCCTTGGCGATGGTGGCCAGCGACTTCTTCGAAGCCGGATCGAGCACCGGGTGCAGAAGCTGATCGAGCTGCTGCGGATCGACGCGCTGGACGGCTTCTTCCTTGGTGATCAGACCTTCGTTGACCATATCTACGGCGATGCGTACGGCGGCCGGACCGGTGCGCTTGCCATTGCGCGTCTGCAGCATGTAGAGTTTGCCATCCTGGATGGTGAACTCGAAATCCTGCACGTCGCGATAGTGCTGTTCCAGGCTGGTGGTGATTTCACGAAGCTGTTTATAAGCCTCGGGCATCAAATCGTTCAGCGTTTCAATGGGCTGTGGGGTACGCACGCCCGACACGACGTCTTCGCCCTGCGCATTCACCAGGTACTCGCCGTAGAAAACCTTCTCGCCGGTGGACGGATTGCGGGTGAAGCCCACGCCGGTGGCGGAAGTATCGCCCATATTGCCGAAGACCATGGCTTGGACGTTCACCGCGGTGCCCAGGTTATCCGGGATATTGTTCATCTTGCGGTAGTGGATGGCGCGGGCGTTGAACCAGGAACGGAATACGGCGTCGCGCGACATGGCGAGCTGTTGCACGGCTTCCTGTGGGAACGGCTTGCCGGTTTTCTTTTCGACGAGCTTCTTGTAGTCTACGATGACGGCCTTCAGGTCTTCGGCGGTGAGGTCGGTATCGAACTTGGCTTTCACCTTTTTCTTGCGGCCGTCGAACACGGCATCGAAGTCGTGCTTTTCGATGTCGAGCACCACGTTACCGAACATCTGGATGAAGCGGCGGTAGCAATCGTAGGCGAAACGCGGATTGCCGCTCTTGCGCTCCAGGGCGAGGACGGTCTTGTCGTTCAGTCCGAGGTTGAGGACCGTGTCCATCATGCCCGGCATGGAGAACTTGGCGCCGGACCGCACGCTGACCAGCAGCGGATTTTCGGTATCGCCCAGGGTCTGGCCCATCTGCTTCTGGAGTTTCTCGAGCGCCTGCAACATCTCTTTATGGATTTCGTCGGGAACCTGGTTGTGGTTCTCGAAATAGATATTGCAGACATCGGTGGAGATGGTGAAGCCGGGCGGCACCGGCAGATTCGCCCGGCACATTTCGGCCAACCCGGCGCCTTTGCCGCCGAGCACATCTTTCATTTTTCCGTCGCCATCGGCCCCGCCTGGGCCGAATTGGTACACCTGTTTTTTCATAAATCTTCTCCTTATGAGTTCGTGACAATCTCCGAAAAATCGGCAAACGTGCGAAATTGTTCCAGCAGGCCGTGCAGCATGGCCAGGCGATTCGCCCTGACGGCGGGGTCGGGCGCATTCACCAGGACCTTGTCGAAGAACAGGTCGACTTTGGGGCGCAGCGCTCCGATCATGGTTTCAATTGGCTGTCCGGCGGCGCGAATGATCTCATCAAATAATTCGCGCTCGGGACCGGGCTCCAGCAGGGCGGGATCGAATACGCCGCCGGTGAATCCGGCTTGGCGCAGGATGTTCTTGATGCGTTTGAAACTGGCGGCCAGCGGCTCGAAGTCCGGCGAAAGTCGGATTTTTTGCAGGCGCAGCAGGCGCGCGGCGAGTTCCGGCAGATCGCTCCAGCCCGCGCCTATGGCGGCGTTGACTTCGTCATAGGCGAAGCCGCGCACGTCCCGGAAATAGAATTTGACGCGCTCTTCGAAGAATTCGGTTAGCTGGGGATCGCCGGCGATCAGACCCTCGAGCGGGATGGACATGCCGCCTTCCACAATGATCTTGACCACTCCCTGCGCTGCGCGGCGTAACGCGAAGGGATCGCGCGAGCCGGTGGGCGCCATGCCGACGCGGAAGCATCCGCGCAAGGTATCCAGCTTGTCGGCGAGCGAAACCAGGCGCGCGGTTTCATGGCGCGGGATGCTGTCCTCCATGCTCTCCGGCTTGTAGTGATCGTAGATCGCCTGCCAGACTTCTTCCGGCTCGCCTTGCGCACGCGCGTAGAGTCCGCCGACCACGCCCTGCAATTCGGTGAATTCCTTCACCAGTTCGGTGGTGAGATCGCACTTGGCGAGGCGCGCCGCGCGCTGGGCGTTTTCGTTTCCGCCGAGGCTCCTCACCATCTCCACGACGCGCTCGGTCTTCTCCAGATACGACCCCAGCTTGGCCTGGAAGGTTACATGGGCGAGGTCTGCGACGCGGTCGGCCAGTTTCTTGCGCTGGTCGGCTTGCCAGAAGAAGCGCGCATCGTTGAAGCGGGCGCGCAACACGCGTTCGTTGCCGCGGCGGACCAGGCCTTCGGGATCGGCGCTGGTGTTCATTACGGCAACGAACCGAGGCGCGAGATGGCCGGATGCGTCCTCCACGGAGAAATATTTCTGGTGGTGGCGCATTACGGTGATCAGGACTTCTTCGGGCAGTTCCAGGAACCGCGGATCGAATTCGCCCAGGATTGGCGTGGGATATTCGGTCAGGTAGACCAGCGTTTCGAGCAGCGCGGCGTCCGGTTTGAGACGGGCACCTAACGCTACGATTTCGGTTTCGATTTTCTTGCGGCGTTCGGTGGCGGAGAGGATTACGAAGTTGTCCCGGAGCGTTTGTTCGTAAGTTTCGATGGTTACGGGGACGGCGGACTGAAGTCCGCCGCTGCACGCTGAAGCGTGCGCCACGCGGTGTCCGAATGTCATTGCGCCCGCTCGGACACCGGCTAGTTCGAATGGAATGATGGAAGAACCCAGCAGCGCCACGATCCAGCGGATGGGACGGATGAAGCGCGGCCCGGTCTTGCCCGTCCAGTACATCGTTTTGGGAAACGTGATTTTGAGGATGATCGCAGGCAGCGATTCGGCCAGTACGGCGATCATGGCGCGGCCCGCCTTCCGGCGAAGGTAGGTGTAGTGCTCGCCTTCGACCGACAGATCTGAGGGAGCCACGCCCTGCTTGCGGGCAAAACCTTCGAGGGCCTTCTCGCCGGCGGATTTGCGCGGGCCCATCACGCGCTCTTCGGTATCCGGCAGACGCTCGGGCAACCCCTCGGCGCGAGCCACCAGACGGCGCGGCGTGGCGTCCATGCGCGCGGCAATGCCCAGGCTTTCCAGTTGGCCGCGCAGGCTCTCGAGCGCGCCTGCAATCATCCAATCGGGTATTTCTTCGGTACCAATCTCCAGCAGAAAAGACAGGCTCATTGCGCGGCCCCCTGCTGATCGGCCCAGGCCTGCGCCACTCCCACCGCCAGTTTACGGACGCGCTGGATGACTCCGACCCGCTCCGTCACGCTGATTGCGCCACGCGCATCCAGCGTATTAAATAAGTTCGAGCATTTCAGCACCTGATCATACGCGGGCAACAGCGGGAAGCGGGCCTTTTCCGGATATTTCGGATACGCCGAGAGCAGCCGGGCGGCCTCGCCTTCGTGCAGGTCGAACAGCTTCCACAGCGTGCCGACTTCGGCCATTTCGAAGTTATAAACGGAGAACTGCAATTCATCCTGGAAACGAACGTCGCCATAAGTGAAGCCGGGCGCCCATTCGATGTCGTAAACGCTATCCTTCACCTGCAGAAATGCGGTGAGGCGTTCGAGCCCGTAGGTCAGTTCGGCGGGCACCACATCCAGATCGATACCGCCGCACTGCTGGAAATAGGTGAACTGGGTAATTTCCAGCCCGTCGAGCATCACCTGCCAGCCGACACCCCAAGCACCGAGCGTGGGTGCTTCCCAGTTGTCTTCCTCGAACTTGATGTCGTGCTGTCGCAGGTCGATGCCCACCGCTTCCAGGCTGCCGAGATACTGGTCGATGACATCGGCGGGCGAGGGTTTCAGAATCACCTGTAACTGGGAGTGCTTGTAGAGGCGGTTGGGATTCTCGCCATAGCGGCCGTCGGCCGGGCGGCGGCTGGGCTGGACGTAGGCTACGCGATACGGCTTGGGACCGAGCACGCGCAGGAAAGTTTCCGGGCACATGGTGCCGGCGCCCACTTCCACGTCGTAGGGCTCCTGGATGATGCAGCCGCGTTCGGCCCAGTACTGTTTCAGCTTGAAAATGATCTCTTGAAATGACGACATGGTCTATTCGGCTTCGAGCACCGGCACCGTGATCAGCTTGCGCTCGATATGCGCTTCGATCTGTTGGACCAGCAAGCGGCGCAAGTCCGCACAGGTTTCGCGCACCCAGCCCGTCCGCCCGATTTGCGCCACCGGCTTGCGCAACATTTCTTCCGCCATGGATCTCGATTCCACGCTCAATTCCCAACTGCCCGATCCCGCCGCGCGGCGGCACTCGGCGCACATCAATCCATCCCGCCCGCGGATAAAAAACGCCCGCTCGCGGGTCTCGCCATCGGCGAGCAAGCTGCCGCAGCCCAGGCAAACGTGCAGGTCCGGCAAGAAACCCGAAAGCCGCACCGCCCAGAGGCTGAAATACGTCACGGCGCGCCAGACCCTTCCGGGATCGGCGGAATCGGCGGCGCGCAAATGCTCAAGCACCGTCGTCAGCAGACGGAAGAACCGGTCGTTCGGCTCGCCCGGCGGCAGTAACTGATCTGTAACTTCCGCGAAAAAATCCAGAGCCACGGCGGCCCGGTAATCCGACAGCAGCCGGAACTGGGAAACCAGTAGCTCGCAGGAATCCAGGTTCACTAATTCCCTGGTCTCGCGTTGAAAATACGACATGCGCACTTGCGAGAGCCGTTCCAAACCGGAGCCGAACGGGCTCTTCGGCCGGCGCGCTCGCTTGGCCACGCCACGCAGCTTCCCCTGGTCGCGAGTCAGAAAGCTGACAACGAGGTCAGCTTCCTTGAAAGGATAACTTCGGAGCACGAAGGCTTCGCTCAATCGAGCCGGCACATGCGGAAGATTCAGAGTATCACATGGTGCTTTGCCGTGCTGCGTGCGCAGGTTCGCGGCGGGGTGGTGGGGGTCCAGTAACGAGGAGGAAATCCGGTGCGAGGACTTCCCGGCGACGTGGCCGGGCCCTCAAAGACAACATAAAGCGGCGAACTGACGTTCGCCCTTACATGGCGCCACTACTCAGCGGAAACGGGAACGGCCATGGCAGGCTCAAGACTCGCGCGCAGCGCTTTGTTCTTGACGTTCTTGGTCACACCGAACGCGAACGATTCGCCGAGTGAGCCGGCATCGAACGCGCGTATGACATACGTGCCATCGATATTGGCGACGTCGAGGAAGTTGCGTCCCGTTTCCGCGGCAGGCCGGGCCATCGCGAGAAACGTTTTGTTGACGCCTTCTCCAATCAGGTGAATGGCCGGTACGTGCGCGATGTCCCGCACTTCCGTGCTCATCCAGATCGTGTACTGACCGGGTTGCAACAACGTGTCGCCGAAGTAAGCGGCGGCGGGTAACTCGAAACTGCCCTTGAGGACTGGTTGAGCATTCGCGCGCGCCGTGGTGAAGCCGAGCGCCAAACCTAAGAGCGCCAAGCCGATGGTTAAGTGTTTCCGTCCGTTCATGTCGATTCTCCTTAATGAGT
>JBEKIM010000319.1:0-8027 GCA_050011755.1 Bryobacteraceae bacterium
TCGACCGCGACTGGATTTTCAGGAATCGCCAAGCTGGCGGCCTGCAATTGGTCCAGCGAAAAGATCACAGCCGAGCGCTGGCCACCGCGGTTGGCAATACTAAAACGAAACTTATTGAATACCTGCGAGCTATCGATGCGGTACAGGCTGGCGCGCTCCGGGCTGATTTGCACCAACACGGCGCGGCGCATACTCAGGGCCACAAAAAGCCCGCAGCCGTAACAGGCGAGCAGCAGCAACACGATCACGCGCTTGGCATCCCGCAGGCCAAGACGGCGCAGCCAGGGCTCGTGAGCGCCGGCTTCCCCGCCCTGCTCGCCCCAGGTATAGTGAATCAAGCCTTTCTTCCCCATCCGGCCCAACACGTCCACGCAGGCGTCGATGCATTCGCCGCAATGCACGCATTCGATCTGAAAGGGCGACTGGCGAATATCGATGCCCATGTGGCAGACCCGCACGCACTTCTTGCACGCGACGCATTGGCGGCCTTCGTCGCGATAGTGCACCAGGAGGGTGTTATGGTCGCCCAAAATCCCCTGCAGATAGCCATAAGGGCAGACCGTGGTGCAGAACCGCTGGCGTAGTAAGGTGAAATCGAGAAAAGTGATGAGCGTAACGGCGGCGCCCGCGACGCCGCCCGCCGTGTGCATGTCGAGCGCCAGCAACCGCTGCAGCAGGTCGCGGGGCGCAACAAAGTACGATATGAAGGCAAATGCCAGAAAGACCGAAACCGGGGCCAGCACGGCTAAGAACACGGCACGGACGGCCAGGTTACGCCGCGCCGCCGGCCAGTCGAACCAGCGCTTGCCGATCCAGCGGCGCAAGCGGTTTTCGAACGTAATGGAGGCTTCGCTGAAGATCATCTGCGGGCACATATAGCCGCAGTAGACCCGTCCGTAAGCGATCGAGGAACCGATGATGAGGAACATCAGGAACATCAGCGCGAAGAAGATGATGGCGAACTCGTTGATCCACAGCTCGTAGCCGGCGAAATAGAAACGCTGGCGCGGACTGTCGAAGCGCATCCAGTCGAAAAAGGGCAGCGCGAGGAATCCGAGAAAGCAGGCAAAATGGATAGACTTCCGCAGCCTGTGGTAAGTGACGCGCGGCGGAGGCAGCGCGGGCAAACGTATTTTGGCGGCTTCAGAAATTGGCATGATGATGTACATGGCCGGCCGGACCCAGGCCCATCCAGATCAGCAACGCGCCCGCGAACACCATGCCGGCCCCGGCCAGGGCATTGCTCCATCGACCCAGCCGCCAGCCAAAGGAAGTGGATGCCAGGCCGGTGGCGCCCAACGCCAGACTGGTGCCGGATCCAAAAGCCAGCATGGCCGCGGCCCCGCCGAGCGCGCTACCTGCATCCACGGCTTTCAGTAGGGCGGCGTAAACCAGGCCGCACGGCAGGAAACCCAATACCAGCCCCAGGCGGAACTTGCTGGTAGGACGGATGGAAAGCATAAAGCGCTTCCCAGCCCGCGCCAGGCGCGCCGCGATACCTGGGCTATCGATGCGAATCAAGTCGGCCCTCCGCACGAAGCCTGTCAGGTAGATGCCTGCCGCGATCATCGCCACGCCTGCCGCGATCCGGCCGCCGTGCGCGATTCCCGCCAGCCGGGCAGTCAGACCGATGGCGCCGCCCGCCGCGCCCGCCAGCCCACCCAAGGCAGTGTAAGTGGTCACGCGCCCCAGGTTATACCAGAAGTGCGCCCACGCCAATTTGGCACGGGGCGCCACGCCGCCCGCCAGCGGCAAACTGTAGGAAAGCACGATGGGCCCGCACATCTGCACACAATGAATGCCGCTCACCAATCCCAAGGCGAACATCAGCCAGAATTGCGCGAGGCTCATTGCGGTACGGCCTGGTAATGGATCTTGGGATTCCGCGATGGAACCGAAATACACTCCGTGCGATACACGAATTCCTTCATGGCGATGGCGTGCGTGGGACAACGCGAAGCGCACAGCGAGCAGCGGATGCAGGTGGTTTCGTCTTTCAGCATGACGGCGCCGAGCTGGTCCAACTCCTCCGGAGTCAGGCTTTGAAACTCCCGATCGGTCATGCCAAACTCAGCCGCCGCGGGGGCCATCCAGTGATCGGTGTGCAGAAGCTGGCTGAGTCCCATCAGGCGAATGAGGTTTTCCGGACAGACGTCCACGCATCCGTTGCAGGCTACGCAGATCGAGGTATCGAAAACGGTGTTGACGTTGCAACGTAGGCAGCGGGACGCCTGCCGCCGCGCCTGGGCTTCCCCAAACCGCTCTTCGATATTCTCGAGCGAGGCGGCCCGCCGCTCGCTTTCGACGACGGGCGGATTCTCCCGCGCGATCACGTTCCAGCCCTCCGCCATGGTGTAGGCCGCGGGCGCCCACTGGCGGCGGACGGTAACCTCGGTACGCGTGCCACGCAAGTAATCGTGCATGGAACGAGCCGCGATCTGCGCCGAAGCGATGGCGTCGATGAACAGCCGCGGGCCATGGGCGATATCGCCGCACGCGAAAACATCCGGCGCGCTGGTCTGGTAGGTCTCGCGATCCACCTTGATCAACCCGCGATCCGTTTCTATGCCATCGCCCGGACGCAGGAAAGAAAGGTCGGAAGTCTGGCCGATGGCAAAAATGATACTGTCCGCCGGAATATCTTCGACCAGCGAATCGTCGAACGACGGATTGAAACGCCCGGCCGCGTCGAATACCGCCGTACACTTCACGGTGCGCAGCGCGAGTTGGCCTTCTTCAGCGATAATCGCCTTGGGTCCGCGCCGGTTGTGTAGCCGGATACCTTCTTCGCCGCCCTCGACGATTTCCATCTCGTCGGCGGGCATCTCCTCGCGGCTTTCGAGGCAGACCACGTGGACTTCCTTGTCGCCGCTGATGCGCAGCGCGGACCGCGCCACATCGTAAGCCACCTGTTCGCCGCGCTCCATCTCGGCTACGGCTTCGCGGTGGTTGGCGGACTCGCCGGGGCGCACGGCGGAGCGCGCCACATCGTAGGCCACGTTGCCGCCGCCGATCACTACGATGCGGCGTCCCAGAGGCAAGGTCTGCCCGGCGTTGAAGGCGCGCAGAAAGTCCATACCGTCCAGAACATTCGGACTGTCCGCGCCAGGCAGCGCCAATTTGCGGCCCTTGGGCAAGCCTATCCCGATGAAGATCGCTTTATAGCCGACGTGCCGCAGATCGGCCAGCGTGAAGTCGCTGCCCAGCCGCATATTGCACTTCAGCTCGATGCCGAGAGACAGGATCGCGTCGATTTCGCGCCGCACCAATTCGCGCGGCAGACGGAAAACGGGCACGCCCACGGTAAGCATGCCGCCGGGCTCGGCGTCGGCTTCGAATACGGTCACTTTGTAGCCGGTCTGCGCCAGGTCGTGCGCCACGGTGAGCCCCGCGACCCCCGCGCCAACGACGGCGATGCGTTCGTAGTCGCCTGGATCCGGCGGCAGCATGGAGTGGTTGCAGGCCTCACGATGCAGCTTGAAGTCGCCGGTCTCGGCGCCGAACGATTCCGTGACGAAACGCTTCAGCGCGCGGATCGCGACGGGCTGATCGAGCGATCCGCGCCGGCAGTTGGCTTCGCACGGCGCGCCGCACACTCGCCCGCAAACGGACGTGAAGGGATTCGTGGCACGCGCGATCCGGTAAGCCGCCTCGTAGCGCCCTTCGGCGATGGCCGTCACATAACCGCAAGCGTCCGTGTGGACCGGGCAGGCGTGGCGGCACTTCACCATCTGCATCCAATATTCGGATGCATCCGGCACTTGCACCTGAAAAAAGCCGTTGTCCATGTTAGTCAGTATTGGGGGTCGGGCGTCCATGCCCGCGGCGGGTCTCGGGGCCGGCCTCCCTGGTTACTTGGATCTCCGGAACGAAAACGCCACCACGATCACGCCATAGACCACGATCAGGGCGGCGATACAATACATCAGCGCGGCCGAGGTTTGGGTGGCGGCGTTCATGGCCCGGACCAGTGGGCCGCGATCCGGATGATTCACCTCGCCGTACATATAGATGAAGAAATAGGCGAGGCAGCCACCCGCGATGGCGACAAACGCGAATTTGAGGAAAGTGGGCACCTCGGTGCCGCTGCGCTCGGTAATCCATCCATCCGCGTATTCGTGGATGGCCTCTTTGGCCGGATCGTTCACGATCTTTGCCGGTGTCATCGGTTCACTCCTGGGATTTGCTCCCGATCGTCCGTTTCGTCTTGCAGCATGCGGTACTTCACATCTTCGCCATCGCGCCCCCAATAGCCGTCCTTGATGGAGCGAACGCAGAAGAATACCGCGCCGGCCAGCAGCAGGGTAAATAGAAAATAAGAAAAGAAAATGCTTGGATAGACGTAATCGTGCATGGCTTCACCTCTCGTAATCGTTATCGGGCCGCCAGTTCTTGGCACGCCCCAGAGTCTGCAGATACGCCACCAGGGAATGGAATTCTTTTTCGTCCTCCACGATCCACGGAAACGGCGGCATCACCGAGCCGGGCACCAGGTCTCGTGGATTGCGCAGGTGCGTGCGATGCCATTGGGTGTCGTACTTGCCGCCGGCGCGCGAAAGGTCCGGTCCGGTGCGCTTCGTGCCGAACATGTGGGGCGTGTCGTAGACGAATTCGTCGGGAGTGGAAATCGGCGAGTCCACGCCTTTCCAGCCGCTGCGCTTGGTGTCGGCGAGCAGCGTGCGGGTCTGCTGCGTGTGGCAATACCAGCATCCCTCCCGCACGTAAATAGCGCGCCCGTGAAGTTGCTCCTCGTTCAACCGCACCAGCTTTCCGGTGGGGCCCTTACTGGGATCGTTATTCTCGAACGGGCGTCCCCAGCTCTTGTCCACCAGGGGTGGAACCACCGTGGTCAGAATGCCGCCGACGAAAAATAGAACCAGGGCGGCGACGACTGCGAATGTTGCGCTCTTATCGGCTTTGTTTAACATAAGTCACCTTAGGCGACGCGGCCCTTCGCGTTCACGGCGGTCGCCAGGATGTTATAGGCGAAAGTCACAATGCCGGCGAAGATCAACGCGCCGGAGAAAAACCGCACGGTCCAGATGGGCTTCAGGGCCTTCACCGTGTCGATAAACGGAATCGCCGGATTGTTCCATTGCCAGCCCTGCCAGAAGCCGCCCAGCCACAACGTCACAAAGAAACCCAGCCCGCCGATCATCATGAACCAGAAATTCCAGTTGGCCAGGGCGTCGGAATGGAGTTTGGTGTGAAACATACGCGGCACTATGTAATAGCTTCCCGCGATGGCGAAGAACGAGAAGCAGCCCAGCAGCGCCATGTGCGCGTGGCCCGGAATCCAATCGGTCTTCGACACGATGGCATTCACCGACCGCAAGCTGTGCATGGGCCCCTGGAAGCAGGTCAGCAGGTAGAACACCACGCCCGACATCAGAAACTTCAAGGGCACGTTCTCGCGCAATTGCTGCCATTGCCCCTTCATGGTGGCGAAGAAGTTATACACCACGGCCCAGACCGGGATGAGCAGCATCAGAGAAAACGTGATGGCGATGGTTTGCAGCCATTGCGAAATGGGCCCGTGCAGCATATGGTGCGCGCCGGTCCAGACATACACGAAGGCCAACGACCAGAACCCGATCATGGAGAGCTTGTGGCTGTACAGCGGCGTATTGGAAGCCTTCGGAATGAAGTAATAAGCCGCCGCCAGGCCGATGGGCGTAAAGATCAGGCCCACCGCGTTGTGGATGTACATCCAGTTCAAGTTGGCTTGATTGACGCCGGTCGTGAATTCCACGGCAAAGTTGCCGGTGATGTATACGAAAGCGGTCCATAGGATGCTCCCCATGACATACCAGAGCGAGACATACATCTGCTGGTACTTGCGCGCGCCGATGGTGGCGAAGATATTGATGCCGAACATGACCCACGCGATCACCACCATCACGCTGACAAATATCGGCAATTCGGCGTACTCCCAACCCTTGTTCCAGCCCGCCAGCAGCGAAACGACCGCGCTCAGGATGATGACGTTCCACAGGATCGCGGTAGCCACGCCCAATTTCTCGCTATAGAGCTTGACGCCGCACAGCCGCGGCACAAGATAGTAAGTGAGGCCCATATCGCAAGCCAGCAGCCAGCCGAACAGCATGCCGTTCACATGCAGCGGGCGGAGGCGGCCGTAAGTGAGATAGGAGACCGTTCCGAGCAATTCCGGCCAAACAAACTTGGCGGCGATCGTCATGGCGATGATGCCGACAATGAAGAAGTACGAGATTGAACTGACCAAGAACCCCTTGGCCGTAGTATCGCTATGGACTACGCCGGTGCGCAGCGGCGTGGCCGCAACGGCTTCGACTGATTTACCTTCTGGCATGTTGACCTCTATTGAGTAGCAACGCGGCCTGCGAGGCCGCGGCAGGCTGCGCGCCCGCTCCACTTTTCTGGTTCAGATTGCGAATGAAATTGATCAGATTGCCCGCATCGGTCCGGGTCAGGCCACCGAAATCGATCCAGGCCGGCATGGCCGTACCTTGCACGCCATAGAGGATCGAATCGAAGAGGCGCTGGTCGGCGACGCTGTTCACGAAGAAAGAATTATGCAGGTTGCGCGGCCGGGGGGTGATATCCACCGAGTTGGGTCCCTTGCCATCGGCTTTCCGGCCATGGCAGCCCGCACAGCGCTCGACGAAAATCTGCTCGCCCGCCGCGATGGACGCCGGCGTCGCCGCCACAGGATTCGTCTCGGGAACTTTGTGCGGCCGGATCGGCTTGGCGGGTTCCTTGACGAATGCTGTCCAGACGTAATCGAGCATCGCCGAAATCTGGTCTTCTTTTAAGGCATGTCCCCAGCCAGGCATGGATGTTCCAGGAACACCTTCGCCGATCGAATGGAGGAAACGGGCGCGCGGCTTGGAGTTCATGAACCCCGCCTTGGTCAAGTCGCGCGGCGCAGGATCTAGGTACCAGGCGACCTTGCCGTTGCCGTCGCCTTTCTCGCCATGGCAGCGGGCGCAAAGCGTCTTGAACATCTCCGCGGGAGGCAGCGCCGGCGGCGGCGTTTTCAACCCGGCGAGGTACGCGCCGATGTCTTCAAAATCTCCTTCCGGAAAGCGAAACGCCGGCATGATCGAATCGGGCACCCGCGAGCGCGGATTCCGGAAGTGATCGACGATCCAGGTTTCATCCTTGATCAGGCCCTCATAGCTGAGGTCCGGGGCGATCCCGCCATCCGCGGCGCCCAATTTGTGGCAGGCCGTGCAGGCACGGTCCTCGATCAACTGCTTGCCGCGGGCCGCCGGTGTGGCGCCCGAAACTTCCGGCTTTCCCTCGGGGGTGATGTTCAACTTCACTTCGTTCACACGCAGGCGGTACTGATCGAGCGAGGTTTCGGCAAAGTTGATTCCGTGCCGGCTCTTCAGGAAAATGACCAGGGCCTTCACGTCGGGTTCGCCGAGGTTGAACCTGGGCATGAACGATGTCGCCGAAATGGCGCGCGGATTCAGGATGTGCTGCCACAGATAATCGATACGATACTTCTTCCCCACTTCGGAGAGGTCCGGCCCCAGCGTGCCTTCCGACATGCCCTCGATGCGGTGGCAGCCGTAGCAATTCATGGCGTAGAAGAGCTTGCGGCCGCGGTTCACATTGGGCGTGCCCGCGAAATCTTTCTCGGTGTGGCACTGCGCGCAGTTGGCTTCCATGTATTCCTTGCCCACCAGCTTGGGCGCGAAATCCTTGCTCCAGGTGGACTGGGTGACGAAACCCAGCATGGGCTCCGGCCAGAAGGGATCTTCGCCATGGCTGTAGAAGGTCTTCAGGCCGCGGCCCTGCCCGTCATGGCAAACCGTGCAGCCGAAGTCGGCGAACTTGTGACGCCTTTCCCAGCGGCCGTTACGTTTGTAGTCGCCCAATGCGGCGGAATAGGGATGCGCCCGCAGCGGCTCCGCGTACTTCTCGAACCGCGGATCGTCGGCGGCAATATGGCAGGTGCCGCAGCGGTCCACGCGAGTGTCGCCGAACTGCGTCACGATGTACTGCTCGATGCGGGGCCGCCGCTCATCGAGGGCTGC
>JBEKIM010000320.1:0-8010 GCA_050011755.1 Bryobacteraceae bacterium
GCACTCAACTGGTGCTGACCAACCAGGTGGCCTGGACGTCCTCGGCGCCGGCAGTCGCTTCCGTCAGCCCCGCGGGACTGGCTACCACGCTCAGCGCTGGAACCTCTTTGGTTACCGCGGCGCTGGGCCCAGTCACTTCATCGGCGCCCATTACCGTGAGCGGCGTGACGCTGCAGTCCATTGCAGTCTCACCGGCCACCGTCTCGATGGCTAGGAATACAATCCTGCAACTGCAAGCCACCGGGACTTATTCGGATGGAAGCACGCGCAGTCTCACGAATCTGGTCAACTGGTCCTCCTCGGCCAACAGCATTGCGACCATAAGCGCCATCGGCCGTATCGCCAGCTCGGCTCAACCCGGGCCGGTGACGATTTCGGCGGTCTTCGCCGGTGTTCCGGTTTCGGTGCCGGCGACGGTTACCGCGGCCCATCTCAAGAGCATCGCCGTTACGCCAGGCAGGCCGTCTATGCCGGCTGGCGTAACCCAACCTTTCAAGGCCACCGGGACGTTCAGCGATGGCTCCACTCAAGACGTGACCCTGCTGGTCCATTGGACGTCCTCGGCCCCCGCGCTGGTCACCATCGCGAACACCCTGCAATCCGAGGGTCTGGCGAGTTCCACGGCCGTGGGCAGTTCCACCATCACTGCATCCTACTTGCCGGCGGTCGCCGGAAGAGCCGCACTGACCGTTGACACAGCTACGCTCGTTTCCATCGCCATCACCCCAGCCAACGTCGCGGCGCCGGCCGGCAGTGCATTTCAGTTCAATGCCGCAGGGACATTCAGCGACCAGACAACGCGTAACCTGACACAGTCGGTAACCTGGTCCTCGGCGAAGCCGGCCAGCCTTTTGGTCGCCAACGACCCAGGCTCCCAGGGATTCGGCTACGGGCTGGCCGCGGGCCAGAATACGGTGATAGCCACGCTCGGCTCGATAGCCGGTTCGACGCCTTTCGCCGTCGCCGCGCCCAATCTGATTACCATTTCCGTCAGTCCACAGACCGCGGCCGTGGTGGCCGGCGCCACGCAGCAATTCACCGCGACAGGAACCTACGGCGATGGTTCCACACAGGATCTGACCGCCTCGGCCACCTGGAGTTCTTCCGCGCCCACCGCGGCCACCGTCGGCAGTTCCGCGGGGTCCGATGGCCTCGCGCTCGGGGTTGCGCAGGGACAGGCCACCATCATGGCTGCATCCGGGTCCATTTCAGGCTCGGGCCAGTTGACGGTATCTCCACCCCAACTCGTCGGCATCGCCGTCACTCCCGCTAATCCCACCATCGCGGCTGGAAGCAGCCGGCAGTTTGCCGCCATCGGAACTTTCACGGATGGCAGCACGCAGGATCTCACAACCACGGCTACCTGGAGCGCCAGCCCCGCTACCGCCGCCACCATCGGGAATGCGGCGGGCAGCCAGGGACTCGCGCTCGGCGTCGCGCCCGGCCAGTCCACCATTACGGCCGCATCCGGCGCCATCAATGGATCCACGGTTCTTACCGTGAGCCCCGCGCCGCCACAGCTCGATAGCATTTCGATCGGCCCAACGAGCGCCACGATCTTTATGGGGTCGACCCAGCAGTTCAGCGCCACGGGCAATTATTCGGACGGCAGCACCCAGGATCTCACGGCAACCGCAACCTGGAGCGCCAGCCCCACCACCGTCGCCGCGATCGGCAATAGTCCCGGCGGTCAAGGCCTTGCACAAGCCCTGGCCAGCGGATCCGCTACCATCACCGCCGCCTCCGGCGCCATCTCCGCCACCGCGCAACTCTCTGTCGTCCCGCTGCTCACCGGCATCACGGTCTCGCCATCGCCCGCCAGCATTGTCACCGGAGGCGCCCAGCAATTCACGGCCACGGGCGAGTACTCCGATGGCAGCAGCCAGGACCTCACCGCCACCGCTACCTGGAGCGCGAGCCCCACCAGTGTCGCCACCATCGGCAATGCGCCCGGCAGCCCCGGACTGGCTCAAGCTGTGGCTACCGGATCGGCCGCCATCGCCGCCTCCTTTGCCGCCACTACCGGAGGGACTACCCTCACGGTCACGCCCGCGTTGGTCGGCATCGCCGTCACACCGGCGAACCCCTCCATTCTGACCGGCGCAAGCCAGCAGTTTGCCGCCACCGGTACTTACTCCGACAATTCGACCCAGGACCTGACCAATCAGGCGACCTGGTCCGCCGCGCCTTCTTCCATCGCGGCCATCGCGCCCGGCGGACTGGCCCAGGCACTGGCGTCCGGCCTCACGACGATTACGGCGGCCTTGGGCGCCGTTTCAAACTCGACCGTGCTTACCGTGTCGCTGCCGCCGACGCTGGTCAGCGTTGCCATTTCACCGCTGGCGCCCACCGTCCCGGTAGGCGGTTTGGAACAGTTCTACGCCACCGGTACCTATTCCGACGGCTCTACCCAGGACCTCACCGCCGCTGCCACATGGTCCTCCCTCAGCCCAACGGTGGCTTCCATCGGCACTGCAGGTTTGGCTACGGGTCTGGCCGCCGGCATTACTACCATCGGCGCCACGGCCGGCGGCCTCACTGCCCTGGCGACTCCGTTCTGGGTCGTCGGCGGAACGCCTTCCGGCGCATACGGCCCCGCGCCCACCGGACTCCCGCCGCTTCCCGCGACGGTGGTCCTGCCGCAGCTTCCCCAGTCTGTTCCCAATCCCGTGTTTCCCACCGTGACCGGCAACACCCTGGTAGTCACCAGCGCCAGCCAACTGCAATCCGCGCTGAATACCGCGCCATGTGGCGGCGCAGTCCAGATCCAGCCCGGCACTTACGTCGGCAACTACACTTTTTCCCAGGTCTGCCCCCCGGGCAGTCCCATCCTCATATACGGTTCGAACATCTCCTCGTTTCCGGCTGGAACCCGTATGCCGGAAAGCGCCGCGGGCACCATACCGACGCTTACGACGGCGAATAACGAAGCGCCCCTGGTCATAGGCAACGGAGCCTCCGGCGTTTATATCGTGGGCATCGCCTTCACCACCGCCATACCGATTCCGGTGGGCGTCTACCCCATCGTAGACATGGGCGGCGGAAGCGTGACCACGATTGCCGGACTGCCATCGAATATCACTTTCGACCGGGTCTTGATTTATGCGCCCGATCCCCCCGGCATCAACGGCCCGTTCGTGCAGCGCGGCCTCACGCTTAACTGCGTGAACTGTTCCCTGATCAACTCGTCCATCTGGAATATCGTGAATACCGGCCAGGATACCCAGGCGGTCGCCATGGACAATACGCCGGGGCCGGTCCTGATCTGGAATAACTATCTGGAGGCCACCGGCGAGAACGTGATGCTCAATACCAAAGAGTGCCAGACCGGTTATTGTGCATCGGGCATTCCCAACGTCATCCCCAGCGACGTGACCGTGGAACGCAACCATTTCTATAAGCAGCCGGCCTGGATCAGCCAACCGGCCGGATGCGTGATAGCCGGCGAGCCGCAATGCTACGACGTGAAGAACCTTTTCGAAATCAAGCACGGGCAGCGCGTTCTGCTCGATTCCAATCTGCTCGATACAACCTTCGCGCAGGCGCAGGCGGAGGCCATCATTTCGAATTGCTTTAAGACCGGCCCGTACGTCTGCGGAGATTTCACGGTCTCGAGCAACCTGATTCAGCATGCTCCGCAAGTCGCCGCGATCGCGGGCAATGGCGACAACCAGACCGGTCAGCGGGTCCTGTTCCGCAACAACCTGGCGATCGATATCTCGGGCGTGAATTGGGGCGGCGCGGGCATCTCCATGCAGATTCAAAATACCAACAGCCTGACCGTAGATCACAACACCATCGTCAATCAGCCCCCGACCTATATCAACGGGTTGAATTTCAGCGACAATCCGCCCTCCACCGATGTCGGTTTTCAGTGGAGCAATAACATCCAATACGGGTCGCCCTTCGCCGATGCCACCACTCCGGGCTCCACGCTGGCCGAACTCCCCAACCCCGTGATTGCCAACACCGCCTTTGTCGGCGACTATTGGCCGGATCTGAGCCAGTTGTGGAACGAGTATGGGACGCCGGTCTATTTGCCGTCCTGGAACGTCTACACCCCGCGATCCAGCGCTACTCCGGTAGCCGGTCAGCCGGGTTGCTCCTGGAACAACAAGCCCATGTTGGTGTGCTGGCCTTTGGACTGGGCCACCGTGGGTTTCCTCGATTTCAACGGCGGCAATGCCGGAACGGACTTGCCTGGGTTGGCCTTGAGCCCGTCCAGCTTGTATCACGCCGCAGGATCGGACGGCCTGGATATCGGCGCGAACATCGCAGCGGTGCTGGCCGCCACCGCCGGCATCCAGTAAATTCGTCGTGGCGCACGCTTCAGCGACCAGGCGTGGGCTTCAGCCCACGCGGGGCGAGCGTAAAAGTCCCGCCGGCACGCTAAAAGCGCGCGCCACAATGGTCTCATCTCCCATTACGGCAGCGGCACGTGCGGAATCAGGGTTCCGCTCACCGTTCCGGTTGACAGCACCTTGGTGACCGTCCCGATCGCCTGGTCTGTCGTGTAACTACCGCTAAATTGATTCCCCTTGTTGTTCAACGTCACAAACATAGTTGTAATATTTCGGGCGTACAGCGACCCGTCTGTGTTCAATACCAGGCTGATGTATTGCACAAAAAGAGTCTCCGGAGTGTTGGCGATCTGCCAGATGCCGTGGCCCGGTGTGCTGCCGCTCAAAGGCGTCGCGGCGGACGGATTCGGGACAAACTCGGAACCGTCTGTCTCGATTACCGAGCCATCCGTAGTGAATGTGGCAAGCCCCGGAATGGGAACCACCGGCGGCGTCGGCTGCGAATTGGCTGTTAGGGTGAACTGCCACGATCCGGCCAGGGACGGCGTGGCGGCTACCGCCGGCATGGGCTGAACGGCGATGGCCATCAGCCCGCTAACGATCGATGGAACAAGCGTTCTGGGAAACATAACCTTCCTCCGCCTGCAATTGTAATCTGACATGAGTTACAGGCACACCAATTTTTTCCGGATGCGGTACTGTACCGGCATTTGTGATATGCCGCACACTTTACAATCTCTTACACGCTCTACATACCAGGTTTACACCCGCCTTCTAACCTGAAGACAGAGGAAAAAGGAAACACCATGAAAAACACTTGGTTACGTTTTGCAGCTACGGCGGCGATGGCGGGAGGTATGGTCCTGGCCGCTCAAGAAGTGGATAGCAACAGCCAACCGGCGCCACCGCCCGCGGTACAACAGCATCGGCCGGGGGCGCGCATGGCGCAGTATCTGAATCTGTCGCCGGCGCAGGTGGCCCAGGCCAGAGGCACTCTCCAGGCGGCGCGCCAATCCGCCCAGCCGATGCGCCAACAACTGAAACAGCTTCACGCGGGAATGTTTCAGGCAATCCGGGCGAACGACACCGCGGCGATCGGCCGGCTGAGCGCCCAGGAGGCCAACCTGAAGGGCCGGATTTCGGCCATGCGTCACGAGGCGTTTGCCCGAATCTATAGCAATCTGACCCCGGACCAGCGCGCCAAGGCCGACCAGTTACCGGCGCATTTCCGGCAGATGCGCCAGCACTGGATGGCCAATCATCAAAGGCCCAGCAATGGCTGATCGTGTGCCGGCGGGACTTATAGATCCAGCTCCGGAGTTTGGCCGGGCTACCAATCGTGCTGACTGGCCGCAGCCCGTGGCGCTCCGTTGAAAACCCAATTGGGGGGCGGGCAATCATGCCCGCAGCCGCCTTTTAGGCGGCTAAGCCGGCTGGAAAGCCGGCTGCGGCCAGGATTGGCCGCCCTCCAAATTGAGTTTTTCATCACATTTGGTGGCCCGCAGGGCGGGTCTCCGATGCCGCCTGATAATGGCCGCGCCGCTGATCTAGCACAAACGCGCACGGTCCCTCGCCAAATTGCGCCAGGCGCTCCGTTGAAAACCCAATTGGGGGGCGGGCAATCATGCCCGCAGCCGCCTTTTAGGCGGCTAAGCCGGCCGGAAAGCCGGCTGCGGCCAGGATTGGCCGCCCTCCAAATTGAGTTTTCATCACATTTGGTGGCCCGCAGGGCCATGCCTGCCTCCCTTACCGTTCGGAGGGCGCGAATCCCAGGCGCCACCCAAGTTTCTGGGAATCGAACCAGGAGATCCGCGCGCCGAACCATCGGGTCTCCGATGCCGCCTGATAATGGCCGCGCCGCTGACCTAGCACAAACGCGCACGGTCCCTCGCCAAATTGCGCCAGGCGCTCGGCCAGCCACGAATCCGCGGTGAGCGGCTGCGCCAGCACCACGGGCGTTCCCCCGATCAGCGCCAGGTGCGCCCCGAAAGCTGCATCCACCTGTTTGATCGCGGGTGGTGTGGCATAAGCCTGGCTATAACGCTTCGCCGACGCGTCCAGATCCTTAACCGCGATCACAATCTTCATCACGCCGCCGAAGTCCTTATTCAGCGGCTTGCCCTGCGGAAACGCCCGTTGCTCGCGCGGCGTCAAGTCGTGAATCAGGAACGGGAAGAACGTGCCGTTCGGTTCCGTGCCTACCTGCGCGGTTTCCCAATCCAGGCGCACTCCATCCGGACGTTGCCGCCCGTTCCGCACGGCAGCCGAAACCGGGATCCCCAGCGCCCGCAGCCGCTGGACCTCCGCGGCCACATCCTTTTCCCGCACGGCCCAGGCGCAAGGCCCGGCATCCCCCTTCATGTACTTCGTCCACGGCTGGCGCTCCAGCACCTCCGCATCGGCCTTCGCCTGCGGCGCCATCAGTTCCAGGTACGACCCGTCCGGAAAGCTGACCATCGACATCTCCGTCGCGCCGTTGCTGTGCGGGCCTCCGTATACCGTCTCGATCCCAATGGCGGAGAGATGCGCCTCCAGTTGCTTCAAGTTGCTTCCGGCCACGGTCGCATGGTCGATCTTCAGATCCGCGGCCGGCAGCGCCGCCGCGCAGAGGGCCATCCACAGTGCATAACGCATAGAGTGATTGTAATTCCCTACATCCTTGATTTCCGCGGCGAATATAAATAGAATAGGGCCTGAAAGGCCGAGATATGAAATCCAATTCCCGCCGTACCTTCCTCCAGGCGGTTGCCGCCATGGGCGCGCTGGCGCCGTCCGCCGCCCGACCCTCAGTCCAGCCCGCCGCGCCGGCGCTGCCAACCGTCAAGTTTGGGAAATTCGACATCACCCGCCTCATTATCGGCTCGAATCCGCTCTACGGGTACTCCCACTTCAATCGCACGCTCGACCAGCTCATGCGCGATTGGTACACTCAGGATCGCAAGATGGAAGTGTTGCACGCCTGCGAGCGGCATGGCATCAATACCTGGCAGTTGCATTACAACGATCAGCCCATCGCGGATTTCAAGCGCTATCGCGAAGAGGGCGGCAAAATGCAATTGATCCTGCTGGCCGATTTCGCCTTGATGCAGAATCCCAAACTCCTGCCGGAAGTGGCCAAACTCGGCCCGCTGGCCATCGGACACCACGGCAACCGCACCGACGAGCGCTTCCGCAACGGCGAGAAAGGTAAGATCAAAGACTTTCTCAAAGCCGTGCGCGACACCGGCGTGATGGTCGGCCTGTCCACGCATAACCCCGCGGTGGTCGACACCGCCGAAAGCGAGAACTGGGACATCGACTACTACCAATGCTGCCTGTACCGCGTGTCCCGGACGCCGGAAGAGGCCCGCGCGGAATTTGGCGAGTCGCCCATCGGCGAAACATTCATGGAAAAGGATCCCGAGCGCATGTGCCGCATGATCCGCCAGACCAGCAAGCCTTGCCTGGCGTTCAAGCTGTTCGGCGCCGGGCGCGCCAGCGGTTCCCCCGAACAGGTCGAACGCGCTTTTCGCTTCGCGCTCGGAAGCATCAAGCCTACCGACGCAGTCATCGTCGGGATGTATCCGCGATTCAAGGATGAAGTAGGCGAAAACACTGCCCTGGTTCGACGCATCCTGACCCAGTCCTGATCGCCCGGTGGCGCACCGTTGAAAACCGGCTGCGGCCAGGATTGGCCGCCCTCCAAATTGAGCTCATCACATTTGGTGGC
>JBEKIM010000321.1:0-7912 GCA_050011755.1 Bryobacteraceae bacterium
GGAAGAAAAGCATATCCGGCCGCAGATGAACGCAGATGCACGCAGATAAAACTCAAGGGTTGTACGATCCGCCGGCTCAAGTCGCATTGCGGGGGATCTCCGTTTTTGTGTCGCCCAGCGGGGCGAACTAATTCGTCGCTGCAAGCCGGGCTTGACACAGTTGCGGGTTAACTGTTCAGTCAGTTTGAAATGAAGAGTTTCGAGAAACGCGGCATACCCAGGGCGGTGTTGCTCAGTATCCGGGATTACGTGCGGCTCGCTGCCCCAGAACCGGAAGTCCCGAGGGTGCGCGGAGCGGAATCGCAGCGTAAGGGCACGGACACGCTCAACTCGCGCCAGATTGACCAGATCATCAAGGCGACGCGCGCACAAAAACCAAACGGAAACGATCCCGCTTTGGCTAATGACGCCGCAAGTTCCGAAACCCGGCTGCTTTACTTATCAGCCTGGATACCTCCGCCTGGTCCATGCCAAGCAACTCGGCGATTTCCTGCGCGCGCGTGAGAAGCTCCCCGGCGTCGTCCAGCCCCAGGCCGGCGAACACGTTGTCGCCGCCGATTTCGTATTCGACGTCTTTTTTCCCGGTCATCTCAGTTCCTCCATCTTCACGGCTTGCCTGTAGACACCCGCCCGCCAATCTGAACCGCGTAGCGAACCTCCGTTGGGAAGCTTTGACCAGCTTTCGGGATGTGAAGGGCCCAGCGAACGGCGAACTGAAGTTCGCCGCGGCACGCTGAAGCGCGCGCCACGGCGCCCCTGATAAACTAATACCTCATGCGAAAAATCGGACTTCTCTACGGCATGGAATCCACCTTCCCTCCCGCCCTGGTGGACCGCATCAATTCCCGTAACGTGGCGGACGTACACGCCGAAAGCGTCCTGGTGGGCGGCGTGGGCATGGCTCAACCCAGCGGTTACCGGGTCATCGTGGACCGCATCTCACAAGACATTCCCTTTTACCGCTCCTACCTGAAGAACGCCGTCCTGGGCGGCACGATCGTGATCAACAATCCTTTCTGGTGGAGCGCCGACGACAAGTTCTTCAACTACGCGCTGGCCGAGCGCATCGGCGTGGCGGTGCCGCGCACGGTGCTGCTGCCGCACAAGCAGCATCCGCCATCCACCACGGATCGCTCCATGCGAAATCTCCGATACCCGCTCGATTGGGACGAGATCTTCGATTATGTCGGATTCCCCGCTTTCTTAAAGCCGCATGCGGGCGGCGGATGGAAGAACGTATACAAAGTGGATAATCCGCAGGAGCTTTTCGCGGCGTACGATCAAACCGGCGATCTCTGCATGACCCTGCAGAAGGCCGTGGACTTTACCGATTACTTCCGCTGCTACGTAATCGGCCAGGAGAAAGTCCGGGTGATGCGTTACGACCCGAAACAGCCGCACGCGGACCGCTACGTGAAAAATGCGCCGCCTATCGAGCCCGCCATGTACAAACGGGTGGTGGGCGATGCGCTCAAACTTTGCCGCGCGCTGGGCTACGACATGAACACGGTGGAGTTCGCCGTGGAAAACGGCGTGCCTTATGCGATCGACTTCCTGAACCCCGCACCGGACGCCGATATCCATTCGGTCGGAGCGGAGAACTTCGAATGGGTGGTGGACGCCATCGCCGACCTGGCGATCCAGAAGGCCCTGAGCGACGAAGTTCCGGCGCGCGAGTTTCGATGGTCCGCGTTCCTCTGAGCGCCAGTGAAGCGCACTTCGCGCGCCACGGGCAAGCGGCAGTCCTTCGCGCAGGCTTATGAGATCTTGGCCAAGCGCTTATACGCGCGCGTCGCCGCGTTCTGGAACTCCCAGGCCGGCTGCCCCGTGGGAGGCGTTCCGTTCCACTCCACCTGCCACGCGAAACCACGCAGGAGCGGACGCGCGATAACGCCCGAAGCGTGCCCGGTGAACTCGGGGAATTGCCGGCAGGCTTCGGCGATGGCGAGGCGGCTCATTTCCGGGTCGATTTCGATCGGCTGCATCCGACTATCATACTGGTTACGTGAAACAGTTTACACTGCCTCGGCCGCAACCTCCCCTTTGTGGTAATCATCTACAGGATGGTACATTCTGTTATCCTGGATTCATACTTTGAGATCTAATCGGAACCTGCACGTTCTCTGTTTGTTCGCTGTGTCCGCGGGGGCGTTAAGCGCCTCGGCGCTCACCGGCCCGGACGCCGTAGTCGAAAACTATTGGGCCGCGTCGCAGCAGCAGGCGCGCGCGCTGCAAGGGTCGTCGATGGAAGTAGATATTGAAGCTTCCCTGCCCAAACTCAAGAAACATGGCCGCTTGCGCGGACTGCGCCGCATCTCACGGCTGGGACGTGTGACCTATGAAGCCTTGCGCTTCGAAGGCGACGATTCGGTGAAGAACCACGTGATCGCCCGCTATTTATCCGCCGAAGCGGAAGCGCAAGCCGAGGGGTCTCCATCGCTGGCCGTCACGCCGGCTAACTATAAGTTCAAGTACAAGGGCAGCAGGCAGGCAGGCGGCGAGGCTGTCGAGGTTTTTCAAGTGACGCCGCGGCACAAGGTGACGGGTCTTTTTAAGGGCGACATCTGGATCGACGCCAAAACATTTCTGTGCGTACGGGAATCCGGCCGCCTGGTCAAAACCTCCTCGATATTTGTAAAGCGGATCGAGTTCGTAAAAGAGTACGAAATCCAAGATGGAATTTCGGTTCCGCGCCAGATCCATAGCATCGTGGACACCCGGCTGGTGGGTCCGGCGGAGCTGACCATCGATTATCGCAATATATCGTTACCGGAAGCCCCCAAGCGGGCAAGTTTACGAGCGCTTCCGGGCGCCGCGGACGTCCAAACGGATGTGGGCGATCAATAGCGTTTCGACCCACTCAAGTGATCATTCATGAGAACACTGTTTCTGAACCCTCCGTCCTTTGAAGGCTTCGATGGCGGCGCAAGTTCGCGCTGGCCGGCCACCCGCGAGATCGAGTCGTACTGGTATCCCGTGTGGCTCTGTTATCCCGCCGGCATGCTACCCGACAGCAAGGTGGTGGACGCTCCCCCGCATAAGATCTCCATCGAGCAGACCGTCGCGATGGCCAACGACTTCGAGTTGCTGGTGCTTTTCACCTCCACGCCGGGCTTTCATGTCGATGTGAAGATGGCCGAGATGATGAAAGACTCCAACCCCAAGTTGAAAGTCGCTTTCGTCGGACCGCCGGTCACCGTGGAGCCGGAAAAGTCTCTGCGCACCTCTCCGGCCATCGACTTCGTGGTGCGCCGCGAGTTCGATTACCAGATTGCCGACTACGCCAACGGCACGCCCGTGGAAGACCTGCCCGGCGTCAGCTTCCGCAAGAACGGGCACATTGTCAATAACCCCGAGCGCGCGCCCATCGAGAATCTGGATGAGCTGCCGTGGGTCACCAAGGTCTACAAACGCGACCTCGACGTCAAGCGCTACAACGTCCCGTTTCTGCTGAATCCGTACATCTCTTTGTACACCTCGCGCGGATGCCCGGCAATGTGTACCTTCTGCCTCTGGCCGCAGACGCATTCGGGCCACCGCTGGCGGCTGCGCTCCACCGACGATATCGCGCGCGAGGTGGCCTACGCAAGAGAGGCCTTCCCTTACGTCAAGGAGATCTTCTTCGACGACGACACCTTCAATTATCAGAAGGCCCGCACCATCGAGCTCTGCAAGAAACTGCAGCCGCTGAATTTCACCTGGTCGTGCACATCGCGTGTAACCACGGACTACGACACCCTGAAGGCGATGAAAGAATCCGGCTGCCGCCTTCTGATCGTGGGCTACGAATCCGGCGACCAGCAAATCCTGAAAAACATCAAGAAGGGCGCCACCATCGACATGGCGCTCCGCTTCACCGACAATTGCAAGAAACTGGGCCTGGTGGTACACGGCGACTTCATCATTGGATTGCCCGGGGAGACGCGCGAAAGCATTCGCAAGACCATCGACTTCGCCAAGCGCCTGGATACCGAGACCATCCAGGTTTCGCTCGCGCACCCTTACCCGGGGACCGAGTTCTACGACTACGTCAAGAAGAACAATCTCATCACCATCGACGCCATGACCGATGAGACCGGGCATCAGCTTCCCAATATCATTTATCCGGGCCTCGACCGCGGCGAACTGGTGGATTGGGTGGAACGATTCTACGGCGAATATTACTTCCGGCCGCGAGTGATCTGGCGGGTGGTGCGAAAGGCCATCTTCGATTCCACCGAGCGCAAGCGGCTGTCGAAGGAAGCCCACGAGTACATGGCTCTGCGCGCGAAGCGGAAGAAGTTTGTGGCCTCCGAGCGGAAGGCGAATGCCGTGGCCCCCGTCCCGGCCGGCAGCGGTGATTAGTCCGAGTGGGGCGGAAGCCCCTGTTTCGCTCGCGCCGGTGAATGTCCACACGGCGCGTTTGCGTTTTAAGACGCGTCTCTTTACCGCCCTGGTGATTTTGAGCAGCGTGTCGGGCAATTTCTCGCTGAGTTGGGGCATGCGTGAGGTGGGACGTCTGATTTCCGCTTCGCCTATGGCTTACGTGCGGGCGGTTTTCAATCCCTGGGTGGCCTTGGGAATCTCGCTGCTGCTGGTCTGGCTTTTCGCGCAAATGGCGCTGCTGAGCTGGGCGGATTTGAGCTACGTCCTGCCGGTGACGTCCATCGGATATGTGCTGTCGGCGCTGGCGGGCAAGATCTTCATGCACGAGCGGATTTCGGGCTGGCGATCGGCCGGGATCCTGTTGATCGTGGCCGGAGTGTTGCTTGTGGCGCGCACCGCTCCGCATCGTTCCGGAGCGGCATCGTGAGATGGCTGCTGGTGGCATTGATCGCCGTGGCTACCACCGCCTCCGACGTGATGCAAGCCGCGGCCATGAAACGTCACGGCGAGATCCACGATTTCCGCCCCGGCGCTCTGAGGCGCGTGTTTGCGCTTCTGGCGCGCAACCGGATGATCCTGGGCTCGGTGGCGGTGATGGCCGTTTCCTTCTTCGCATTCATCGCGCTGCTGTCGGTGGCCGACTTGAGCTTTGCAGTGCCGGCCACAGCCGCGAGCTACGTGCTCGAGACCATCCTGGCCAAGTACCTGCTGCACGAGCCGGTCAGCCTGGAGCGCTGGGCGGGCGCATCCCTGGTGGCGTGCGGCGTGGCGCTCTTATCGCTGTGACTTCGCTCGCCGCATGGCTGTCTGTTCCAGCGCTGGCTTCGGCTGTCTACTGGCTGCTGGCGATCGCGGCCGCCATCCGATGGCGATGGGCGTCCAGGCCGGAGCCGTCCGATGAATCCGCGTGCCCTGCGGTCTCCATGCTGAAGCCGGTGCATGGCCGCGACCCGCATTTCTACGAAGCCATCCGCTCCCACGCCGTCCAGGACTATCCGCGGTATGAAATCCTCTTCGGCATCGCGCGCGCCAGCGACCCAGCGGCCGAGGATATCAGGCGCCTCATCGCCGAATTCCCGGCGGTCCCGATCCGGCTGATGGTGACTTCCACGCAAATGCCGAACGCCAAAGCCGGCGTCCTGGCCGATCTCGCCGCGGCGGCTCGCTACCCCCTCCTTCTGATCAATGACAGCGATATTAGGGTTGAGCCGGACTATCTGCGGCAAGTAACCGCGCTTCTCGAACGGCCCCGCGCCGGACTGGTCACGTGCCTCTACCGCGCAGAGTCCGAAAACCTGCCGGGCCGCTGGGAAGCGCTGGGAGTAGCTACCGAATTCGCCCCCAGCGTGCTCGTGGCGCGCATGCTCGGCTCGGTGGAATTCGCCCTCGGTTCCACCATGCTCCTGCGCGCCGGGGACCTCGGCCGCATCGGTGGTTTCGCGCCCATCGGCCGTTACCTGGCCGACGACTATCAGCTCGGGCTGGCCATCCGCCGGCTTGGCCTGCACGTGGTCTTCGCTCCGGCAGTGGTCGAAACGCATTTGGGCGGCAGCAGTTGGGGAGAAGTCTGGCGTCATCAACTGCGCTGGTCGCGCGGCATCCGGGTATCGCGGCCCGGAGGTTATTACGGCTATCTGGTCACGCACGCGACGTTCTGGTCGTTGTGCGCCATCGCCGCGGGAGCGTGGCAGGCGGGCGCGGCGGCTCTCGCCATTCGCCTGTTGGCGGGCATCGCGGTGGGCTGGGGCGTGCTGCGGGATTCCAATACGCTGCGCCGCGCCGTCTGGATTCCTTTTCGCGATCTCTGGGGCTTCGCCATCTGGATCCGCGGCCTGTCCGGCAACACCGTCGAATGGCGGGGCCAGCGCATTCGACTCTCGCCGGACGGCACCATCTTACCGGAGCGGTAGCTGCGCGCCTCATGTGGTATGATCTGTCGTATACGACGCGTCTTATACGACGTATCAGGAGGGCGGCATGCAAACCGAAATCTATCGTTACGCCGAATGGATCTGGATCGCGGTGGGCGCGGTCTGGCTGATCGGCGCCGTTTCGGCTAAGAAAACCGTGCGCCGGGAGGGCCTTGGCTCGCGCATGATGCAACTCGCATTCCTGGCCACGGCGGGCGCCTTAGTCTTCTGGAGGAAGTTGCCCGTGGGGCCGCTCGCCGGCCGGTTCGTGCCGGAGACTCCCGCGATCGCGTGGAGGGGCCTGGCCGTCACGGCGGCGGGTTGCGCATTCGCGGTTTGGGCGCGCATCCTGCTGGGAGGCAACTGGAGCGGCAGCGTGACCGTCAAGAAGGACCACCTGCTGATCCGCCAGGGGCCGTACGCGATCGTACGTCATCCAATCTATTCCGGCTTGTTGCTGGGGCTCCTCGGCACGGGGCTGATCGTGGGCGAATGGCGCGCCCTTGCCGGGCTGGCGCTGGCATTCGCGGGATGGTGGATGAAATCGCGCGTCGAAGAATCCTTCATGGTGGATCGATTCGGGGCCGAGTACACCGGGTACCGGCGCGAAGTCAAAGCGATCATTCCGTTCGTGCTGTAACGCTGGACAATATATGGCTAACGAAGAGCGGCTGACCCAAATGGCGCGAGAGATCGAAGAGCACCTGAGCGCGGTCCGCCAGATTCTGCGCCGGCCGGTCGAAGCGGAGTTCGCCCGCGGCAACCTGACCGCCCCGCAGCGCAGCGTAATGCAGGCCTTATTTCATAGCGGCGGCCTGCGCCTGAAGGAACTCAGCCGCCGCGTAGGACTGGCGCACAGCACGGTCTCCGGCATCGTGGATCGCCTGGAAAAGCGCGGCCTCGCGACGCGCCGGCCGGACCCGGCGGATGGCCGCACCCGCGCGATCGTGGTTTCGAAACAGGTCCGGGATTATATGCGGGACACGCTGCCGGGCATTGCGCGCGATCCCATCTCGGCGGCTCTAGGCAAAGCCAAACCGGCGGAGCGCACGGCGATTCTGGAAGGATTGCGCGCGCTGCGGCGCGCCGTGGAGGCGGCGGCCCGGCGCTGAAATTGTTATACTCGGGCTTCGGCTAAACACTATGGCGAATCCGAAGTATGCCGTCTCCGACAAGCCCGTTCCGGTTTCCGAACTGATCGCCACGCTGAGCGATGGGACCAAGGTGAAGCGCCGCGTCCCGCGCATGCGCGCCTGCAACGAGAAGGACGCCAAAGGGAAGCTCTGCGCGGGCCATCTGAAGCGCTGGTATTTCTTTGGCGAAGAAGTGAAACAGAAACTCGGCGCGGAAGCGGAAGTATATCGCTGCGAGCACTGTAAGACGCTGTATCTGCCGAATACCGAAGAAGAGCCGCGCACCGGCACTTTGGCGTTTTAGTGTAGGCGGGCTATTCAGCCGCCACTCGAGTTTGGACTTTCTCATGATGGCTGGCCGCCGCCCGTGGCGCACGCTTTTAGACGTTGGTGAAAAAGTAAGTCGTTCGCCCGGAAGCGCCCAATAAAGCGGTTGTTTAAGATCTTCTTGGCTTGTTTTATGCCGGATTCTGGGGGGTTTTGGTGCCCCAAAGCCCCCTTTTG
>JBEKIM010000322.1:0-7869 GCA_050011755.1 Bryobacteraceae bacterium
CCGCACCGTGATCCTGATCTCGCATCGCGTTTCGACCGTGCGCCAGGCCGACTTGATCGTGGTGCTGGAACACGGCCGCATCGTAGAACGAGGCACCCACGCGGAACTGGTAGCGGCGGGCGGTTACTACGCGGACCTTTCACAGAAGCAAACGCTGGAAGAGGAACTGGAGGCTATTTGAAGGGCCGCCGGATGTACGGCGGCCCTGTTGGCAAACGGTTTACTGAACGTTGATGAAGGTGTCGGCGCCGGACTTGTTAACGCCGCCGCCAGAGATGGTGCCGATGACTACGGTGTAGCCGGTGGTCGCCGGAACCGGAACGGTGAAGAATACGCCATAGAGGTAGCCGGCGTTGCAGCCGCCGGGGAACGGGAAAGAGCCCTTAGCCACTACGGTGTTTCCCTGTTTCATAATCAGCGCCGCCGTGCAGGGACCGGTATAGCTGGTCGCTTCGAACCAATCGGAAACAGTCAGCGTTTCGCCTTGGGAGACCGCGAACACGGGCCAGGGCAAACCGATCGAATTGCCGTCGGCGCCCGGGACGCATTCGCCGCAGGGCAAGCCGGCTGTCTCTGGACCCACCGAAACGTTGGTCGCAGCCAGTCCGTGATAGGCGATGTCGGGGGCAGTCGGTCCGGCCGGGCTCCGCCTGGAAATCATGCGGGCAGAGGCGGAAACATCAATTGGCTCCGCCGCAACGGCAGGAGTGGAAGCCGTGATGGTCAGCAGACCGGCGGCAGTCAGAGAATAAGCAAGTAGATTCAATCGTCGCATTGTTGAGAAATCCCCTCTTGTTTTGCAACGCGGGTTCGATTTTGCGTCCTGAGCATTCCGCGCCGCACCTGTTAGTATGCTGAAGTTAACCCCCCCGCGTCAATCGAGAAATGTAACAAATGTTCAGCGGGGGGCTGAATCGCGCGGGCGGATGTACGGTCCGATCCCTCGGCCCTTGAGGGTTGAGCGTAGAATGGAAGGCATGCGATGGCTGTCGGTTGCGGCGGTGGCATTGTGTTTTGAGGGCTTGGCCGGGGCGCAATCCACGCGGCCCGCCGATCTTGGCGCCGGGAAGTTGCTGGTAGCGAGCCCGGACCTGCCCGATCCCAACTTTGCGAAGACGGTCATTTTGCTGGTGCAGTACGACGATGACGGAGTGGTGGGGCTGATTCTGAACCGGCGCTCGAAGGTTCCGATTTCACGCGTATTGGACGAAGTGGCGGGGGCCAAGGGCAGGTCGGATCCGGTTTATGCCGGAGGTCCGGTGGGGCGGACCGACGTGCTGGCGCTGGTGCGCTCACGGCGGGCACCCGGGGATGCGCAGCGCGTGCTCGGTGACGTGTTCCTGGTTTCGACCAAGGAGGGCATGCAAAAGACCTTCGAATCGTCCAGCGATGCCGACACCGTACACGTGTATTTGGGCTACTCCGGATGGACCGAGCCGCAATTGGAGAACGAACTGGGCTTGGGCGCCTGGTATATCTTTCCGGGGACCGCGAAAGCGGTTTTCGGTTCCGATCCGGATTCAATGTGGGAGCAATTCATCCGCGAGACGGAGATGCGGATCGCCTCAAGCGGGGGGCCGGCGGTCTTCAGGCTGCATGCGGCCGGCGGGGGCCCGCGGCTGCTCGATTGACGGGCGGCACTGGAGGCCGGGCGGCCCGGCGCAACTCCAGAGGGGTTTCAGTGTAAATCACTGTAGAGAATAGTTCGGTCTGCATGAACTGATAGATTCGTTGGAGAGCCTGGCATTCGGGGCAATCGCCGTTTGCCGGGCGGCATTCGTGATCCAGCAGCATTTCCAGATAGCATCGAAGTTCCTGCATAACTGTTAACTACTGTAGGCCGCTTACGGTTGGCTATCAATTACATCTAAAGTTAGTATTGGCGCGGGCTGGGAGGCCCCGGCCGTCGAGCGTCCGGGGCTCCCGCGCGCGTTACTGCTTGGGCTTCTCTTCCTCGTCTTTCTTCGGTTTGGGTGCGGGCTTGGCCGGGGGCTTCACGGCCGGCTTCGGCTGCGCCGGGGGCGGAGGCTGCACCGCGCGCGGCGTAGTCTGCGGAGCGGGTTGGGCAGGCGGCCGGTAAGCGGGCGTGGCGGGAGGTGTTACAGCCGGGGGCCGGTAAGCGGGCGTGGCGGGAGGCGCCGCTTGCGCGGGCCGCACCGTGGGGACGACCTGTTTGGCCGGGGGCGCTACGCGCACCGGAGGCGCGGCGACCGCGGCGCGGGCGGGCGGCAGGCTCTGACGAATGGCCTGGATGTTCAAGGGCTTTCCGGCATTCTGCTGCAAGGCGGCTTGCTTGGAGGCGAAGGACACCGGCGGCGGCGGGGGCGCCACTTTAGCTACCACCTGGACACTGGTAGCGCGCGCGGGCGGATGCACCGCGGGACGGGAGCCAGCCATCGGCGCGAGCGCCTGCTTGGCCGGCGCCACAGAAGGAGCTACGGTCATGCTGGCGTTTTGAATCTGACCTACCTGATTGCGCGGAACCGAGACGCCGGCCTGCGCCACAGGCCGTCCGCTGGCGAAGGAATTCTGGGGCATGGCAGTGACTGCATTGGGCGCAGTCATATTCGCGAAGTGCTGATTTACAGTGACATTCGTGGCGCTCTTATTCACATACACATTGTTATAGACAGTCGTAATGTTCACTGTATTGACGATCGTGGTGCTGGACACATTCACCGTGCGGAAATAATTCTGACTGACCTGATAGGAGGGCGCATAGACCTCGCCCGGTCCCAGTGGCACCCAGCCGACCGCGGGACCGCCGAAGGAAAGCGACGCACCCCAGCCGCCACCGCCGATGAAAGCGACCAGCGCCGGCGCGTACACGGGAGTCATCACCGCGGGTCCACCGGCAACGATGGCCAGCGGTCCGGGGATCCATCCCCATGCGCCGGAGACATAAGCCCAGCGGCCATAGTGAGAGGGCGCGAAGCCCCAAGCGGCGTCGTCGACCCAGGTCCAACCCCACGGCTCGACCCAGGCCCAATGGCCGTTGCGATAGGGCGCCCATCCGGCATCCACGGTCGGATACCAGACCGCGCCATAGCCCGGCGTGTCGCGCCAGTTGCCATAGCTATCCAGTTCCTCGTACCCGATCACATCGGGCGGCAGATAGCGGGCGGATTGCATGCGGCCTTCGCGCGCGTCGCGGTCTTCAGCCCATGACTCTAACCCGTCGGGCTGCGGGGCATACTGCACATCGAATGCGAGTTGATCGGTGCCGGAGAGTTGTGCGCTGTTGCCGGCGGCCACGGAGAAAGCCTGGCCGCCGCCAGTGACTTCGGCCTGGCCGTGGCGGACCAGCACGGAGGTGGTTGCGGCATCCGGGTCGGCGATGAAACGATACTCGCCGGGGCGCAGGATGGTGATGGCGGCATTGGGAGTATCGACTTCGAAACTCTCGTCTTCGCCCAGGCGGCGCACACGCAGCATCAATTCGCCCTGGGTGAAGCGGATCTGCGCGAAGGCGTCGGTGAGGTTGAGAAAGCCCAGGCTGGACTGCGGACCCAAACGCAGGACCGCATTATTCAAATGCAGCTCGGCGCGGCCATCGGCATCGGACCACAGGTTATCGCCGGTGGTGAAGGGCCGGTTCATGACGGCGGGCGACCAATCGTCGTCACCGGCCGGCTGCATGGAAACATTGCCCGTGAGATAGTTCAAGTCCGCCACGCGCGTGGGCGGGTCCTGCGCGTGAGCCGACAACACGAACAGGGTAGAGAAAGTTGCGGTAATTAGAAGATGCTTTAACGATTTAGTTGTAGCTTTGGTGTTAGGGTTGCTTTTAGCCATGGTTATGGTCTCTCGATCCACTGACGTGAGTGTAGCAGATCGAGTTGCGCGGGCGGGTCAGGATAAAGCAACTTTAATGGCGATGGGGGCGCGTCGAGCGCCGGCGATACCTACTTACAGGTGAAGTTGGACTCGTCGTTTGAGTCACCGGAACCTTTATACGCAGAGACTTGCGGGTAGGGACAGAGAGGGCGAGTCATGCGCGCCGGCTTGGAAGGATTGTCGTCGACGTACTTGGTGGCGACGATGGCGTCCGGCGCCACGCCTTTCTCGACCCACTGTTCGAGAGCGTCGTAGATGCCGTGTTCCGGCCCTTTCGCGGTAGTCGTGCCGAACTGGCCGAATGAGCTGGGACCCGGTCCGCCGATGCAATGCTGCATGCCGGGAACCATGTAGAGACGGACGAAGGTTTCGGCGTTGAGGGCGCCGACGGCGCGCAGCACGCCGTTGTAATAGTTGATGGTGTTGGCGGGCGCGATGGCCGGATCGTTCCAGCCATGGTAAAGGATGAGTTTGCCGCCGCGGGATTGGAAAGCGTGCAAATCGGTGTCAGTGGCATTAAGGGCGCGGGCGGTCTTTTCGTCGGCAGTCTGGATGGCGGTATCGATCTTAGCGGTGAGAGGATTCCAGGTGGGATCTTCAAAGACCATATAGCGGAAGTAATTCTCCATGTAGACGGAACTGCTGCTGCCGCCGGGGCCATTGCCGATGAGCCACGGAATCCAGCCGCTGCGTCCGTCTTCGGCGCCGGGAGCGTAGCCGGGAAAGATGGGATCGCCATGTGAGTTGCGCCCGCCGGCGTAGAGCTTCTTGAGGGAGGCAACTTGGGGCGCGGTGAGGCAGGTGCGCGCGTCGACATCCTTGCAGAGGAGCGTGGAGGGATCGAAGTGACAGCGGGAGGGGTCGTTGAGGATGCCGTCCTGGACGCCGTCGAGGGCATCGCACGCGGCCAGCACGGCGGCGGCGATAGCGGGGAATTTGATGCTGGGGATGTAACCGGCGGGATCGGTGTAGATCGCCTGGCTGATATCGACACCGGCGGCCAGCATGTGGGTCCAGAAGTTGGCGGGAGCTCCGGCGAGGATGCCATCGTAATCGGCGGGAAAGCGCTGGGCTTCCATGAGGGCTTCGCGGCCGCCGTCGGAGCAGCTATCGAAGTAGGCGTGGCGGGCGGGTTGGCCGTAGAAGGCAGCGACGAGCGACTTGGCGTTGAGGGTGGTGAGGTGCAGGGCGCGATAGCCGAAGTCGGCCACCTTTTCGGGATGATGGTAGGCCCAACTGGCGTCTTCGCCGTCGGCTTCGTGTCCGGTGTCGGTGCCGGCGGTGGCATAGCCGCGTTTGAGGTTCGCGCCCATGGAGGGGAAGCCGATGGAGCCGGCGAATCCGCCATTGCCGACGCCCAGGAACTTGCCATTCCAGTTGGAGGCGGGCAGCCAGACTTCGAAGCGGATGTAGGAATCGGGAGTGGGCTGGATGACGCCGGCGACGCGGCAGAAGGCGGGGAGCTTGTCGAGGGCCGGGCCGTAAGGCGGGGTGAACGATCCGGGGCGAACGGACTGGGCGACGGCAATGGTGGTGTCCGGGAGGGCGGCGGCGGCCAGGCTCTCGCAGGTGGCGGCACTTGCCGGCAGGGCGGGGAGGGCGGTCAGGATGGCCAGGAATGTCAGAGTGCGCATGGACGGATCATATCAAAGCGGGTGGTGGGTTATGGGTGGCGGGTTATGGGTGATCGGTTCCAGGGTTCCGGAGAACTGGACGAACGAAGCCAGCGGCTCGTAAGGGGTTAGGAATGATGAGGTTCGCGGGGATTTTTCGGCGTGCGGCGCGGGACTCGATTGGGCATTATTGTGCACGATTTGGCGGATTTTTCGGCTGGTGTCCGGTGCCCGGATGACACTTTCCGGCTGGGCACACAAGTAGCGCTGCGAGGGACGCCCTCGGGTAGTTAGTGGCTGGGCGGGGGACAATTCTCTTGGAATTTCGTGATCGTAAGAAACCGCACAGAGTGGCAGGTTCTCCTGTAACATCCGGAGAAAACGCTGCACTAATCTAAAAGTCCCGTTAATTCAGGAGGGGAAACTCTATGTGGAAGAGTCTGCTCGTGATTGTTCTGGCGATCCCGCTGGCGATCCTGTTTACGATTATTTTCTGGGCCGGCGCGGATTGGAAGGCCGGTGTTATTGCAGGCTGTGTCACTTTAGCGCTCTGCCTGATCGCGGCCACGCTCATGTTGTTCTTTCTCAAGACATTTTCGGTCGTGGACGTTTTTCTGCCGTTGATCTTTTCGATCGTCTGGTCGCTGGCATTGATTCCCCTCAGTTTTTCGGCAGAAGTGTTCTCGGCTCCGACAACTATCGGTGCGGGCCTGGTCCTGACGTTATGCTTGTGGCGTGTCCGGCAGAACAATGGGCAAGGAAAGAACTGGCTGATTTTCCCGATCATCGTTTATATCTATGAGATGCTGCCGATAAACATCCCAGGACCTTTTGACGATTTGTTTGCTTTTGGCGGGGATGTCGTTTGCGTCGTTCTTTTTTACTCCTCATCCGCGTTTCACAGGCAGTTACCGGAGGGTTTCGCCAACTCGGGGAGCGGCAATACGATTCAGAAATCCCCTGGCGATTCGTCAAGGCTGCCAAGGGTTTGATCGCTTTGCGGGTATGAAAGAAGAAGATCTGTCCGCCAGCGGCATCGGTGGGCTGGAACAACTTCGCCGAAATGGGAGTCCGCAAATCCGGGCGATCGCGGGGAGGGTTTTGGCGAGATGGTAGATGTCGGCTCAGCGGCCGAAGGTTTCACGCAAGGGCGCAAAGGTTACCGCAAAGAACGCCAAGAAGAGTAATCTCTTAGCCGGTCCGGAGGCTGGTCTGCGTGGGCGTTCGGGATAGAGCCCTCCGAGCCATTGCGTGGACAGCAAGCAGCGGGCCTGCGCAGAATCCTGTGACATTCTGAGTTACCACATCCTCTCTCTGAAAACAAACGATCATTGTCCTCTCGTTGAAGTGTTGGCGGGCGCTTTCGAACGCGGGCGCTGTTGATTGCGGATAAAATCCGGCCGTCAGAGGTTCTCGAAAATAATCCTGATCCATGCGCTTCAAAGTGTAAGTCTTGGTAGTGGGCTACTTTGGCCCGCGCGTTACTTGGCAACGTGGCTGCCGGTTTGCTTCTTTTGCATCCGCAGTTTCGCCTCCCCTTGCGGGCCGAACGGTCTAGGTTCAACATTCACCCAAACCCACGGTGATTTCGACGCGGTATCTGGTTCAGGACGTTTCAAGGCATCAAGTCCGAACGCGGACAATTCCAGCACCAGCGGCTCCGACGCAGCCATACCAGGGGCGTCTGACGTACTAATGACGAGTACTCCGTGCTCATCAAGCCCCGGTGCGTGATCGATCCCGACGATACCCTGACGCCCGAAGAAGCAAAGAAACTGCGGCAGGCGTTGAAAGGGGTCCGGGCGGGGAAGACGCGGCCGTGGTCCAAAATCAAACATGACGTGGGTGTGTGAGTTCTTCGAAGACGCAGAGAAAGATCTTCGGGGCCTGCCCAAGGCCATCCAGAAACGGGTCGTTCGTGTCATCACCCAGATGGAAGCAGACCCTTTCCAGGACGACGTGAAAGCCCTTCGGGGTGAGGAATGGAAAGGCGTGTTCCGGCGCCGCCTCGGCGACTAGCGCCTGCTGTTTACCGCCGACCACCAAGAAGCAAGGGTATATGTCCTTCGGATTCTCCCGCGCTCCGGTAAGACGTACCGTTAGCATTTGGGGCGGACAACGTGGCTTACGGCGACAAGACCGCCGCGAGCGGTATATTCCGCTCTGCCCTCGAAAAACTGCATGCTCGGCGGCCGAAGGTTTCGCGCAAAGGCGCAAAGGTTACCGCAAAGAACGCCAAGAGGACTTAATTCTTAAGCGATATGAGCCGGCTGGCGCGGGACTCAAAAGTCCCGCCGGCACGCTAAAGACGTTGGTGAAAAAGTAAGTCGTTCGCCCGGAAGCGCCCAATAAAGCGGTTGTTTAAGATCTTCTTGGCTTGTTTTATGCCGGATTCTGGGGGGTTTTGGTGCCCCAAAGC
>JBEKIM010000323.1:0-7867 GCA_050011755.1 Bryobacteraceae bacterium
TCATTTTGAAATTCTCCTTTTTCCGACTGAATACTGGGCGCCAGCGATGATGCTGGCTCACCTTGGAGAAGCGGTATAATTCCAGAACAGACACAACGGCCAAGAGAAATATTTGTGGAGCGAGCCGAGACCGTAACTGAACTACTCCTCTGCTGGAGGGCCGGGCACTGGAAGTGTCTGCACCAAACTACCGCCTTGGCGGATTGCGCCCGGGGCGTGACCAGGGTATGGCTGCGGCGCGAGTTCAGCCCCAAGGCTGGGCATTCAAGCTGAGCGGTGGAAGCGGATCGAGAAGTTGTATTTTGCCGCGCAGGCTCTGTCGGTGGAGACGCGCGCGGCGTTCCTGGCGCGGGCGTGCGCGGGCGATCCGGCGCTGCTCGGCGAGGTGCAATCGCTGTTGGATCAGCAGGCCGGCACATTTCTGGAAGGAACTCCGGCGGCTGTCGTCCATAGCCTGAGCGTAGGCGCCAGGCTGGGCAATTTCGAGATTGTGGATCTGCTCGGCCGCGGCGGTATGGGCGAGGTGTGGCGCGCGCGCGACGCACGCCTGAACCGGGATGTGGCGATTAAAGTGCTGCCCGCCGGGTTGGCGCGCGACCCGGATCGTATCGCGCGCTTCGAGCGGGAGGCGCGGGTCGACGCGCCTGCTCAGCGAGGCCGAACCCACGCTGCTGCCCGGCACCGAAGGCGGCTACGACCCGTTTTTCTCTCCCGACGGGCAGTGGATTAGCTTCTTCGCCGGCGGCCATCTCTGGAAGATCTCCGTGCATGGCGGGGCGCCAGTTGGGGCGACGACGGAAATATCGTGGCGGCGATGGGGCTCAATGCTTCCGCTGGCGCGGGTTCCCGCCGAAGGCGGTCCCGCACAGCCGCTCACCAAACTGGCACCCGGAGAAATCGCGCACCGCTGGCCCCAGGTGTTGCCCGGCTCGAGCGTCGTCCTCTTTACCGCATCGGCATCCATCAGCGGAATGGATAATGCCAATATCGATTTATGTGCGGCCGTTTCCAGCGAAGGTCGCAGGCAAGTGCCAGGCTTCGAGCGGCGGCGGCGGGTACACGTTCTGGGGGAAGAATGGCCGGGAGCTGTTCTACGTGCGCGCCGATAACCGGATCATGGTAGTGGACTATAGCGTAAATGGCGATTCGTTCGTGCCGGCCAAGCCCCGGCTGTGGTCGGAGACGCAGGTTTTCAATCCGGGGTTGCTGAGCTTGGACCTGGCCCCGGATGGCAAGCGTTTCGCCGTGCTGTACTCACCGGAACGGGCGGGCACCGAGAAAAGCTCGGTCCACGTCACGATGCTGCTGAATTTTTCCGAAGAGGTGAAGCGCAGGATTCCATAGTCCGCCGGCGTACCAGGAACGATATTCGTGGAGCCAAACGAGCCCAAGACGGTGACCGAATTGCTCCTCCGTTGGAGGGCCGGAGATCGGGAGTGTCTGCACCGCTTGCTCCCGCGGGTGGAGGGCGAAATGCGGCGCATCGCCCACCGCTACATGCGGATGGAGCGCCAGGGCCACACTCTGCAGACCACCGCGCTGGTCAACGAGGCCTACCTGAAACTGGTGGACCAGGCGCAGGTGGACTGGCAGAACCGCGCGCACTTCCTCGGCGTGGCGGCCCGGCTGATGCGGCATATCCTGGTGGATCATGCGCGCGATTTGTGCCGGGGTAAACGCGGAGGCGGATTGCAACTGCTGCCGCTGGAGGAAGGCCTCGCCTTCTCGCCTCAAAAATCGGCTGCCCTGGTGGCCCTGGACGACGCGCTCGCCGAACTGGCCGGGTTCGATCCGCGCAAGGCGCAGATCGTGGAACTGAGGTACTTCGGCGGGTTGAGTGTGCAGGAAGCGGCAGAGTCGGTGGGGGTGCATCCAAACACGGTGATCCGCGACTGGGGGCTGGCGAAGGCCTGGCTGAAGCGTGAGCTTGGCCTGAAGGCCACGCATGCGAGTTGCGCGCTGGAAAGCGGTTAAATTAGTTGAATGGATCACGCAGGCGAGACACTTCAGCCCTTGTACCTGGACGACCTTCAGGTTGGGCAGCGATTCACGTCCGCAGAGTACCGGATTGACGAAGCTGGCATCAAGGCGTTCGCGGCGGAGTTCGATCCGCAGCCCTTTCACCTGGATACGGCGGTGGCCAACGCCAGCCTCTTTGGTGGCTTAGCGGCCAGCGGTTGGCATACCGCCGCGATTACCATGCGGCTGATGGTCACTGGCGGGGTGCCGATAGCCACGGGGATCATCGGCTTGGGCGGAGAGATCGCCTGGCCGCGCCCCACTCGCGCGGGCGATACGCTGCACGTGGAGAGCGAGATCGTGGAGATCCTGCCGTCGCGATCGAAACCGAACCAGGCCATCGTGAAGGTGCGCAGCACTACCTTGAACCAGAACGGAGAGCCGGTCCAGGTTTTCAACGGCAAGATCCTGGCCTTCAAGCGGGCGGCGGTGTAGGCGATGCGGACACTGGTAGTAGGCGCGGGCGCGATTGGCGGCTATTTCGGCGGACGCCTGCTGGAGGCTGGCCGGGATATCACGTTCCTGGTAAGACCGCGGCGCGCCGCTGAATTGGCCCGCGACGGATTACGCATTCAGAGCCGCATGGGCGACGTGACCATCGCCGCGCCGCCCGCGGTTCTGCCGGAGAATCTCAAGGATACTTTCGATCTGGTGCTGCTCGCCCTGAAGGCTTACGATCTGGAAGGCGCGCTGAAGTCCTGCGCGCCGGCTGTCGGCCCGCACACCGCAATCTTGCCGCTGCTGAACGGGATGCGGCATCTGGAAGTGCTCGACGAGCGCTTCGGGAAGGCCCGCGTGCTGGGCGGCGCCTGCGTGATCGCGGCGACGCTTAATGAAAAGCATGCGATCTTGCACCTGAACGAGTCGCACACGCTTTCGTTTGGAGAGCGCGATGGCGCGATGTCCACGCGGGTCGAAGACATCGCCAGCCTGATGGCGGGCGCCCGATTCGACGCTCGCGCGCGGACCACGATCTTGCTCGACATGTGGGAGAAGTGGGTGTTTCTGGCGACCCTGGCTGGCAGCACTTGCCTGATGCGTGGGGCCATTGGAGATATTGCAGCCGCGCCCGGCGGCATGGATTTCGTGCTGGGTCTGCTGGAGGAGTGCCGCGGCGTTGCGGCCGCCGAGGGGTACGCACCCCGGCCGGTATTCCTGGAAAGTGTCCGCCGCACCCTCACGACGGAAGGCTCGCCTCTGACCGCCTCCATGCTGCGGGATATTGAGAATGGCTCACCCATCGAGGCGGACCACGTCATCGGCGATCTGCTGCGGCGCGGCCACGGAGGAGCGATCCTGCCGATTGTGTACGCTCACCTCAAGACTTACGAAGCACGATGTGGGGCACCGTCGAAAACGCACAGTGGGCGGCCAATCCTGGCCGCAGCCGCCTTTTAGGCGGCCCGCACGCTTAGCGTGCCGGCGGGACTTTTAAGTCCCGCTTTCGCGGGTTCTCCAGAACCCGCTCTTGGGCGTCGCAAAGGGGTAATATGGTGTCTTCCACTCCATGAGGACACGTGTATTTATCGCGACGGGATTGTAGCCGCGGCTGCCAAAGCGCCGGTGTGGCCGCATGGCCCGCGCACCTCCTTGAGCCAGGGTGAAAGCAGCGGAAGGCTCGGAGCGGCGACCACCGCCGTCGCCAAGGGCTTCGGGTTCCCAGTGACCTATGAGGTCAACCTCTTCTGGGACGGCGCCACCCCGCCCGGCACAACATCGACCGGCTATCAGGGCTCGTTCGGCGGCCTGACGTTTGCGGTTCCGGCGGGCGCGTCACCGGGCAGCCATGTCGTCGGCGCCGTGGCGGGCAAGTGGTTGGGAATGCCCCGTTCACAGTTGAGTAAGCATCCGGCCGGCACTTACGCCGCGCCGCCGGCCGACCAAAATCCAGTTACCGCCGGGCCTTGCGTTTTGCGGAGAGTCTGTCCTGCATCGCCGCACGCAAAGTATCGTTGATGCGCGTCTGATAACCCTCCCCCTGGCTCCTGAAGAACGCCAATATGTCCTTATCCAACCGGATCGAAACGATTTCCTTGACCGGCCGGTAGAACTTCCCCCGCACCGCACGCGCGAACCATTCATCGCTCAACTCGGGAACGTCGGAAAAGTCGATCTCCTCATCTTTGATCTGCGCGGCCTTTTTCAGGTTTCCCTTCTGCCGGCGCGTGAGCGGGTCGCCGGGCTTTCGTTCATGGCGGACGATGGCCATGATAATAACGATTCCTTTTTCGCCTTTCGAGCCGAGACGATTCGAATGACCTCTTCATCGGTCCACGTATGGCAGACTAGCAGAAGCTCGTTCGCCAGACCGATAGTCTGCCAGCGCTCCTCGCCATTCACGAAGCGATCCTGCCCGCTGCGATGGTTCGGATCATCGAACACCAGCGTCGCGACTTCGAAGTCCACGCCTTGCTTGCGCCGGTTTGGCGGTTCTTTGCCTCATCCCGTTCGAAACGCACTTGTATATACGATGACATAAATACAGGCGCGAACGCTGGTAAGCGGGTCCGCAGATCGCCCAGCCGGCAAAGGAGTAATATAGTGTCTTCCAATCCAGGAGGACACGTGCATTTATCGCGACGGGATTACTTGGGACTGCTGGGCGCCGGCGCGGCAGCCGCGGGCGCGCTGTCGGCTGCGCCTGGCGGCGATGCGGACCGCGAACGCCGCATGGAATGGTGGCACGAGGCCCGCTTCGGCATGTTCATCCATTGGGGCCTCTACAGCGTCCTCGGCCGCCACGAGTGGGCCATGGAGGAGGAAGGCATCCCGGTCGCGGAATACCAACTCCTGGCCAACCGCTTCACACCGCAGCCCAACGCCGCCCGCGCCTGGGCGCGCCTGGCCCGCCAGGCCGGACAGAAATACATGGTCATGACCACCAAGCACCATGAAGGCTTCTGCCTTTTCAATACCCGGTACACCGGCTATTGCGCGCCCAAGCAGGCCTGCGGCCGCGATCTGGTGAAGGAGTTCGTCGAGGCCGCGCGCGGCGAAGGCCTCCGCGTGGGTTTCTATCATTCCCTGATGGACTGGCATCATCCCGACGGCGCGCGCTGCCTGCAGGACGAAGACGCGCGGCGCCGCTTCGTCGACTACGTGCACGGCGAAATCCGCGAGTTGATGACCAATTACGGCAAAATCGACGTGCTCTGGTACGACGTCGACTGGCCCCTGAGCGCCTCCGGCTGGGAATCCGAGAAGATGAACAAAATGGTGTTCGATCTGCAGCCCGGCATCATCGTCAACAACCGCAACGGGCTGCCCGGCGACTTCTCCACGCCCGAGCAGGAGATCAGCGCCGCAAAAGGCGGCCGCGCCTGGGAATCCTGCATGACCATGAACGATAGCTGGGGCTATCAGGCCGCCGACGACGCCTGGAAAACGCCCAAGCAAATCGTGCGAAACCTGGGCTTGTGCGCGCGCGATGGCGGCAATTACCTGCTCAACATCGGCCCGCGCGGCGATGGCTCCATTCCCGAGGATTCCGTCAGGATTCTGACGGCGGTGGGCCGCTGGATGGATCGCAACGGGCCAACCATCTACCAGACGGAGCCCTGCCGCGTGCGCTCGTCGGAACTCGCCGGCTTCACGCGCAAGGGCAATACCTTGTATATGCACGTGCATTTCTGGCCGGGCGAGACCGTATCGCTGGGGGGATTGAAAACCAAGGTCCTCTCGGCGAAGCTGTTCGCCAGCGGCAAGCCGGTAGAGTTCGAGCAGGAGCGCTTCCGCGTGCGCTTCAAAGGACTGCCCAAGCAGGCGCCCGACGATCCCGTGACTGTATTGGCTATCGAGTGCGATGCCGAGCCGGTGCAGGACACCGGCGCCGTGCGCAGGGAGCGGCCGCGGCTGAAGGCCTAGCGCTGTTATGGCCAACGAATACAGCCTCATCCCGCGCCCCGTCCCCCGCGTGGAAACCCCCTTCCGCCGCATCGTGACGGCTCTCCCGGTGCCCGAATCGCTGCCCATCCTCGAGCGCCTGCACGCCTGCGAGCCCATCGCCATGCGTGGCCAGCCGCCCGTCGTCTGGCATCGCGCCGAAGGCTTCCAGGTCTTCGATGCCTGGGGCAACCAGTGGATCGACTGGTCTGCCGGCGTCCTCATCGCCAATGCCGGCCACGGCCGCCAGGAGATCGTCGACGCCATCGTCGCGCAAGCCTCCGCCCGCCTGCTCGCCAACTATTGTTTCCCGAGCGAGATCCGCGCCCGCCTGGTCGAAAAGCTTGTCTCCATCCTTCCCGCGCCGCTCGCCAAGGTCTTCCTCCTGACCACCGGATCGGAAGCGGTCGAGACCGCCATCAAGCTCTGCCGCACGCATGGCGTCAAATCCGGCGGACGATCCAAAAACGTGATCGTCTCCTTCGACAAGTCTTTCCACGGCCGCACTCTCGGCGCGCAACAGGCCGGCGGCATCCCGGCCTTGAAGGAGTGGATCGTCAACCTGGACGCCGGCTTCATCCAAGTGCCGTTTCCGGATGGCTTCCGTACGCCGGATACATCCTTCTCCCTATTCGAGCGCAGCCTGCGTGAAAGCTCGATCGAACCGCAGAACGTCGCCGGTGTCATCCTGGAGACCTACCAGGGCGGCAGCGCCGCCTTCGCGCCCGCCGCCTACATGCGCGACCTGCGCTCCTGGTGCGCCGGCCACAAAGCGCTCCTGGTGTGCGACGAGGTGCAGGCCGGTTTCGGCCGCACCGGCACGCTGTGGGGCTTCGAGCACTACGGCATCGTGCCCGATCTCGCACTCTTCGGCAAGGGGATCTCCAGTTCCCTGCCTCTGGCCGCGGTCGCCGGCCGCCCCGATATCATGGACCTGCAACCGGCCGGCAGCATGACCTCTACGCATACGGGCAATCCGGTGTGTTGCGCCGCGGCTCTGGCATCCATCGACCTCGTGCTGCGCGAGAATCTCGCGGAAAACTCGCGCCGCGTGGGCGGCGTGCTGCACCAGAAGCTCTGCGCGCTGGCTTCCCTCACTCCGCAAATCGGACGCGTGGATGGCAAAGGCCTGGTGGCGGGCGTGGCCTGCGTCATCCCCGGTTCGAAAGAACCCGACGGCGCGCTGGCCTATGATGTAGTTCGGCGCTCGGTCGAAAAAGGCGTGCTGATGTTCAGCCCGGTCGGCCACGGCGGCGCCACCATCAAGATCTGTCCGCCCCTGGTGATCACCGAGGCCGCCATCCTCGACAGTCTGGCGGCATTCGAAGAAGCCTTCGCCCAAGCCGTGGGTGCGCAGGCCGCGGCCGCCTGATGCCCTGCCCGCAAGTATTAATCGTCGGCGGCGGCATGATCACCCACGATCAGCTTCTGCCGTCGCTCTATCACATGCAGCGCCAGGGCCGCGTCGGCGCCCTTGCCGTCAGCGCGTCGCGCTACGCCACCGTGCGCCATCTGGCGCGTGCCGAAGCGCTGCTGCGCGCGTTCCCCGGTCAATCGTTCCGCGCCTGGCCCGATCGCGACGGCCCTCCCCTGCCGGACCTCTACCGCGACGCCATCGCCGCGCTCCCGCCCCGCCAGGTCGTCGTCGTGGCCGTGCCCGATCCCCTTCACTATGATGTGGCGATGGCCGCGCTCGCTCACCATCAGCACGTCCTCTCGGTCAAGCCGCTGGCGCTCGAATACGCACACGCCGTCGAAATCGATCGCCAGGCCCGCGCCCGCGATCTGCTGGTGGCCGTCGAATATCACAAGCGCTCGGACGACCGCAGCCTGCTCGCCCGCCGCCTCTACCGCGCAGGCGCCTTCGGCGAATTCCGCCTCGGATCCGCCCGTCTGTTCGAGAAATGGTATTACCGCCACTCCAACTTCCAGAACTGGATGACCTGCGCACACTCCGACGCTTTCA
>JBEKIM010000324.1:0-7862 GCA_050011755.1 Bryobacteraceae bacterium
AGCTACGAAGTACTGAACCGCAACCTGGACAAATGGTTCAGCCAGCCGGCGGAAGCCTCGCATCAGACGTTTGTCCAAATCTCGGAAACCCTCGAAAACGAATTGCGCGACGAAACCGAGCTGCAAGCCGCTTTGCTGGCGGCGCAGCCCGAAACCCGCCGGCTGCTGGTGGAGGGAGTGCAGACGCCCGGCTTTCTGCAGCGCTTCGCGAAGGACCAGGACCTGGCATCGGCGGCCATCATTCCAGTCACCGGAGAAGTGCCGCTCGATCGGATCGGCCCGTTCCCTATTGTGCCCTCGCGCGACAAACAGACGGTGATCGCCCAGCATGCCGTGGAAATCGACGGCGCCTTGAAGGGCACCGTGGAACTGGCCGCGCGCGTGCCGATCGACATCGCGGAGAAGCAGCGCGAGATCGACAAGTCGGACCATGAGTTCAAGGAACTGGCCGGCTCCCGCCGCAACGTGCGCACCTTCTACCTGCTGTTCATGGCCATGATCACGCTTTTCGTGCTCTTCGTGGCTACCTGGATCGCGCTGTTTCTTTCGAAACAGATCAGCGTGCCGATTACGGCCTTGCTGCACGCCGCGGGCGAAGTGAGCCAGGGCAATCTGAAGCATCGCGTGCAGGTGCGCGCGATCGACGAATTGGCCAGCCTGGTGCGCGGCTTCAACGAAATGACCAAGGAACTGGAGGCCAACAGCCGCGAGTTGGACGCGCGCCGCCGGTTCACCGAAGCCATTCTGGAAAGCATTCCCACGGGGGTCATCTCGATCGGCGCCGACGGCCACATCCGGCGCGTCAATCGCGCGCTGGGCCGCATGTTCCCGGAGGTGCAGGTGGCCACCGCCACCCGCCTGGAGGATCTGTTCTCGCGCGAAGACACCGCCGAAATCAAATACCTGATGAAGCGCGCGCGGCGCACGGGCCTGGCCTCGCGCCAACTGGAAATGCAAACGGAACGCCAGACCATGCACCTGGCCGTCACCGTCTCGGCCCTGGAAGAAAAACTGACCTCCGGATTCGTGGTCGTGCTGGAAGATACCAGCGAGTTACTGCGCGCGCAAAAGGCCGCCGCATGGCACGAAGTGGCGCGGCGCGTGGCGCACGAAATTAAGAATCCGCTGACTCCCATGGCGCTTTCCGCCGAACGCATGACCCGCCAGTTGGAGCGTCTGCAGCTTCCGCCGGAAAACAGCCGCATCCTGAACGAATGCGCCAGCACGATTTCGCGATCGGTGGAATCGGTGAAAACGCTGGTGGACGAGTTTTCGCAATTCGCCCGTTTCCCGGCGGCGCAGCCCGTGCGCAGCGATCTGAACGAAGTGGTGGAAAGCGCGCTCGCTGTATTCCACGGGCGCCTCGACGGCATCGACATGCGGGTGCAACTGGCGGGCGACCTGCCGCCGGTGAACATCGACAAAGATCAGTTCCAGCGCGTGGTGGTGAACCTGGTGGATAACGCGGCCGAGGCCATGCAGGATTCGCTGCTGAAACGGCTGCTGATCACCACGCACGCGGGCGCGGCCGAAACCGTGGAACTGACGATCTCCGATACGGGCTGCGGTGTTTCGGCGGAAGAGAAAGAGAAGCTGTTCCTACCTTATTTCTCCACCAAGGGGCGCGGCACCGGGCTGGGCCTGGCGATTGTCAATCACATCCTGGCGGATCACGGCGCGCAGATCCGGGTGGAGGACAACCAGCCTACCGGCGCGCGCTTTACTATCGAGATCCCAGCCCTGGTGGATGCTGAAAACGGCGAACCTGCGCCGCGGCCGGCAGTGGTCAACGCATGAAACCAGTCCACATCCTGATCGTGGACGATGAGCCCGACATCCGCCGGTCGTTAAGCGGCGTGTTGGAAGACGAAGGCTACACCGCGTCCGCCGTGGAAAGCGGCGAGGCGTGCCTGGACGAATTGGGCCGGCAGCCCTGTGAACTGGTGCTGCTGGACATCTGGCTGCCGGGCATGGATGGCATGGAGGCGTTGACGCGTATCCAGGAGATGCCGCTGCCCGAAAGGCCGGTGGTGGTCATGATCTCGGGCCACGGCAACATCGAAACGGCCGTGAAAGCCACCAAGCTGGGGGCCTTCGATTTTCTGGAGAAGCCGCTGACCATTCAGAAGATCTCGGTAGTGGCCAAGAACGCGCTGGAGCATCGCCGCCTGCAGATCGAGAACAGCCGGCTGCGGGAGGGCACGGAGTCGCGCTATCGCATCATCGGGGAGAGCGTGCCGATGAAGGCGCTACGCCACGAACTGGCGCTGATGGCCGGGACCAACGGGCGCGTACTGATCTACGGCGAAAGCGGCACCGGCAAGGAACTGGTGGCGCATGCGCTGCACGCCATGAGCCCGCGCGCCGCCGAGCTGTTTGTGGAAGTGAATTGCGCGGCCATTCCGGAAGAGCTGATCGAAAGCGAGCTGTTCGGGCACATCAAGGGCAGCTTCACCAGCGCGCACGAGACCAAGGTCGGCAAATTCCAGAAGGCCGACGGCGGGACGATTTTTCTGGATGAAGTCGGCGATATGAGCCTGCGCACGCAAGCCAAGGTCCTGCGCGCGCTTGAGGAGCAGCGCTTCGAGCCGGTGGGCGCGGGCGCCTCGGTTCAGGTGGACGTGCGGGTGGTGGCCGCCACCAATAAGAACCTGGAAGAAGAGATCGAGCGCGGCAATTTCCGCGAAGACCTGTTCTACCGGCTGAACGTGATTCCCTTTCACGTGCCGCCGCTGCGGGACCGGCGGCAGGATATCCCGCTACTGGCGGACTATTTCCTGCGCGAGTTCACCACCGCCTATGGCCGTAAGCCCAAGGAACTGACTCCCGAAGCGTATCGCATTCTGCAGGAGTATCATTGGCCCGGCAACGTGCGCGAGCTGCGCAACCTGATCGAACGCATCGTGATATTGAATCCGCAGGTGCGGGTGGATGCGCGGCACATCCCGCTGAATGTGACGCGCCGGCCGGCGGAACGGCCCATGGACCGTTTCGGCAGCCTGGCGGAAGTGCGGGAGGCCGTGGAGCGCGAATATATTCTGAAGAAGCTGGAAGAAACGAACGGCAATGTGACGCGGACGGCGGAGTTACTCGGGCTGGAGCGGAGTAACTTGTACCGGAAGATGAAGACGCTGGGGATTGGGCCGAAGGAATAGAGTACACGCGACTGGCGGTGGCCATGTGAGGTTGGTGCTACCGTGATTATGGCACCCCCTTAAGGAGGTAGAGTCGTGGCGAAGATTAGCCGAACGCTTTCCGTACTCGCCTGCGCCGCAGGTAATTCCTCCTCCAGCATTCTATGGCGTCACTTCGGCGTTGGCTATTCAAGCTTTCACGGTGTTCCAGCGCCGGGCCAATTCACGCATTTCGTGCTCGAAGTCCGGCCAATCGTGCAGCCTGGCCGGGTCGAAGTCGGCTCCGTTGGGCCAGACCAGCGTGTGCACCTCAGGGTCGAGCTGAACACGGTTAAACAGATCGATGTCCTGCAATGGGCCGTAGATCTCGCCTGCAAGGATAGGATGAAAGTCGATAGTCTGCTCTGTGCCATCCTCAAAGTGAACGCAAAGAGTGTATCGGGCCGACCATCTCAAACGAGTGGACTTCGTGGATCGCGTGCGTCATACAATACTACCGCAGGGGCTCGACAGTCGCAGGCTTGCGGTATTGTGCCCCTCTGGATCGGTTCGACTTCAAACGTCCCGGTACCGCGCCCGCAGCACGGTCTTCTGCACCTTCCCCGTGCCGCCCTTCGGCAGCGTCTCCATAAAATCCACCGATGTCGGACATTTGAAGTGCGCCATGCGCTCGCGGCAGTATTCGATCAGCTCCGTTTCGCTGAGCGCGCTCCCCTGACGCCGCACCACCGCGGCCTTGATGGCCTCGCCCCACTTCTCGTCGGGCAGACCGATGACAGCCACTTCCAGCACTTCCGGATGCGAGGCGATCGTGGATTCCACCTCCGGCGAATAGACGTTCTCGCCGCCGGGCTTGATCATGTCTTTCTTGCGGTCGAGGATATACAGATAGCCCCGCGTATCGAAGGTACCTATGTCGCCGGTGTGCAGCCAACCGCCGCGCAGCGTATCGGCGGTGATGGCGGGCTGGTTCCAGTAGCCCTTCATGATGTTATCGCCGCGCGCCACCACTTCTCCCACCTGGCCCGGCGGGAGCTCGCGATCGATCAGGTCCACGATGCGCACCTCGACGCCCATCAGCGGCCGGCCCGCGGATTTCACGGGTGTGAACTGCTCGTGTGCGTTTTCGAGCATGTGGTCCTCGGGCCCCAGGTAGGTCAGGGTGGGGCTGGCCTCGCTCAGCCCATAACCCTGCGCGAACGGGCAGCGCAGTTTCTCCTGCGCGCGCCGCAGCAGGTCGAGCGGCATGGGCGACGCGCCGTAAATCATGGTGCGCAAGCTGGACGTGTCATAGCGGTCGAACGCCGGATGGTTCACCATGGCGTTCAGCATGGCTGGCACTACGAATAGATGCGTCACCTTGTAATGTGCGATGGCTTTCAGGCAGGCTTCGGGATCGAAAGCCGGAATGAAGCAGCTCCGGCCGCCCTGCATCACCAGCGAGTACACCACGGTCGCATCCGCCACGTGGAACATGGGAGCGGCGTGCAGCCATACCCAATCTTTGGTCATCGCCAGCGACACCATCCCGTGAATGGCGTTCGCATAGAGATTCTTGTGGGTCAGCATCACGCCTTTGGGGCCGCCGGTGGACCCGCTGGTGTAAAAGAGCGCCACCACTTCGTCTTCATCGGGGAGCGGTCCATCGAGCGGGACGGGCGTGGCCGCGGACAGCAGCGCCTCGTAATCCGGCATGCCGGCGGGGCCAGGGCCACTGCCGGCGAATAGATATTCGAGAGCCGGCAGGCTGGCGCTCAAGGCCGGCGCAATTCGCGCAAAATAATCGTCAACCACCACCAGGCGCGCGCCGGCATCCGCCAGCCCGAAGCCGATCTCGGCGGCATTCCAGCGGATGTTGATGGGTACGATCACCGCGCCCGCCAGTGGCAGCGCATGGTACAGCTCGAAATAGCGCAATGAATTCAGCATCAGCACGGCGACGCGGTCGCCCGGCTGCACGCCCATATCGCGCAGCGCGCCGGCCACCCGCGCCACGCGATCGGTGAATTGCGCGAAGGTGATCGAGTTCGCGCCATCGGAAACCGCAATTGCTTCCGGATGAAGTTGCCGGGCGCGCCGCAGCGCATATCCCACGTCCATATTTATTGCCTCCCCAGCACGATCACGCAAGCCACCGAACCCGGGCCGCCCAGATTGTGCACCAATCCGAGTTCCGCGTCGCGCACCTGGCGCGCGCCGGCCTGCCCGCGCAACTGCGTCACCACCTCATAAATCATGCGCACGCCGCTGGCGCCGATGGGATGCCCGAAGGATTTCAACCCGCCGCTGGGATTCACCGGCAAATCGCCCGAAAGCGCGCTGCGGCCCTCGCCGATGAAGTGCATCCCCTCGCCTTTGCGGCAAAATCCCAAGTCCTCGTAGTTGCTGATCTCGGTCCAGGTGAAGCAGTCGTGCACTTCGGCGAAGTCGATCTCGGCTACCGGATTTCCGATACCGGCCATGCGGTAAGCCTCATCGGAAGCCGCGCGCGTGGCGGCGAAACCGATGTACTCGTTGGCGGAATCGTACCAGGGCCGGCCGCTGGTAACGGCCAGTCCCAGGCCTTTCACAAGCACGTAATCGTCGCGGAACTGGCGCGCCATATCCGCGCGGCAGATCACTGCGGCGGCGGCGCCATCGGTAGTGGGGCAGCAATCGAACAAGCCGAAAGGCCATGCCACGATGGGAGCCTTCAACACCTGCTCCTCGCTCACTTCCATCTGGAAGTGCGCCTTGGGATTCATGGCGCCGTTGTGGTGGTTCTTCACGGAGACTTTGGCCAGCGCTTCGCGGCCCGCGCCCTCGTGCGGACTGAAGCGATGGAAGTAGCGGTTGGCGGCCATGGCGAAGACGCCCGGCGCGGTCAGTCCGTCGTGTTGATAGGGATGCCCGTTTTCCCAGCCCAGGCCGCGCATGGGGCGATCCTTGAGCTTCTCCACGCCCGCCACCAGCGCCACATCGTACATGCCGGATGCCACGGCCATGGCCGCATTGCGAAACGCATCCGTGCCGGTGGCGCAGTAGTTCTCCACGCGGGTGATGGGCTTGCCGTAGAGCCGCAGCGCGTCGGCCAGCGACACGGAGGCCTTGCCGTTCCCCGCATAGGGCGAGAAGGTCCCCAGCCACGCGGCTTCCACGCGCTCCGGCTCGATGCGCGCGTCGGCGAATGCCGCGAACCCGGCCTCCACCAGCAGATCTTCGAAGCCCTGGTCGAAGTTATCGCCGAACTTGGTGCAGCCTACACCCACGATGGCGACTTGATCTTTGATCGATCCCCCCATGGCATCCTCCTATACCGGACGGCATTTCCAATAGTAATAATGATCGCCGGCGCCCTCGCGCATGCGGCGCAGCACCAGCTCCACTTCCATCCCGATCTCTACCGCCGCCGGGTCCACGTCGGTCATCTGGCACAGAAAGCGGCCACCGCCTTCGAGATCTACCACCGCCATTACGGTAGGCTCGACCGGCGCGGTGTACAGAAAATCCTTGGTGAACGTAAACAGTCGGCCGCGGCGGGCCAGCGGCTTTTCGGTGAGTTCGCCATGATAATGACACGCCGCGCAGACTTTCGCGGTAGGGAACTGCAGCGCGCCACATTGCGGACAGAGCGACCCATGCAGCCGCACGTTCTGGGTCTCTTCGCGCCGCAGCAGCACGTTGGAGATCTCGGTGCTTCCGCCGCCGGCGCGCAAATATTCGCGCAGCTTCCGGTAGACCGGGTAGGTGGGATATTCCATCGTGGAGGTGTCCGGCCGGAGGCGCCCGCCGTCTCCCAGCGTACGGAACAGAAAGCCATCCGCGCCGTCGCCATAAGCGATCGCCAGAATCAAATCGCCGGGTTGCGCGCGGTCGAGCGCCTGCGCCAGCAGGAATAGCGGCATGGCTGCGCCCGTGATTCCGATGTCGGCCGCGCGCGCATCCTCCACACGCGCCGGAGGAATGCCCAGGGCCTTGGCGGCCGCGAGGTGTGCGCGGCCATCGCCGGATGCGAGCGCGATGCGTGCGATCTGGTCCGGCTGCACGGCCGCTTTCTCAAACAGCGCGCGGCCCACGGCCACCACGTTTTCGGTATAGCCGCGCGCCAGCGAGAACTTCGAAGCGAATGAATGCACCTGCGCATCGGTGTCGCGGCGCCATTCGTCCGGAAAATCGTCGCTGCGGGAGACCGAAGCCACCAGTTCCGCGGCCAGGTCTTCGGAACCCACGGACACAGCGGCGGCTGCATCGCCGAAGAACAGCTCTTCGGCCGATTCGGGCGCGCCGTCGCGGCAATCGGCGGCGGCCACCAGCGCGGTGCGGACGCTGCCGGCGGCTACCGCATCGAAGGCGGCACGTAGCGCCGTCGTGCCCGCCCGCAGCGATGCGCCGAAATCCGCGGTCGCCGTTTCGGCCGGTAGATCGCAGGCGGCGGCGATCAGGCTGGCGGGCGAGCGCTGCCAATACGGCGAAGTGGTGGAAGCGAACGAGAGCGCGCCGGCGCCGCCCGCTTGCACCAGCGGCCAGGCCACGGAAAGGGCCATGGTCAGCGAGTCTTCATCGAAGTTCATGACCGCTTTGCAGCCGGGCAGCTTTGGCGATCCCCAAGCGGCGGCAATGACTTCGCGGCGCATCCGGCGGCGCGGGACGTATACCGAGTAATCCTTGATTCCGATCATGGACGTTCCTCCTGCGATCGTCCCAAAATCTCGCGCGTGTGGGCCCCTAGTGCCGGCGGCGCGCCTCCCA
>JBEKIM010000325.1:0-7859 GCA_050011755.1 Bryobacteraceae bacterium
GCCGGCAAGACCATTACCATCAAATACGGGGCGCCTTCCGTCCACGGCCGTCAGATTTTCGGCGATGGCGGGCTGGTTTCTCATGATCCGCATTACCCGGTATGGCGCGCGGGCGCAAACGCCGCTACGGCCCTCCATACCGACGCCGATCTGGACATCCAGGGCCTGCACGTACCGGCCGGCGACTACACGCTCTTCGTCAATGTGGCGGATCCCGACCACTGGGTCCTGATCGTCAGCAAAGCCACCAAAGAATGGGGCTTGGCTTACAACAAGGACATGGATCTCGGCCAGGCGAAAATGGAGATGAGCAAGCCGGGGACGCCTATTGAAACCTATAAAATGACCCTTTCGAGCAGCGGCGATCATAAAGGCAAGCTGCAACTGGAATGGGAGAACCACATCGCCGCCGTGACGTTCACCGCCAAATGATTTCGGCCCCGACTGCAAGTGCTTTCGCGACACCAGCTTGCCGGAACATTCCGCTTTAGCGTAACGTATCAGGTTACGAATGCCTTTTTGCAGCCAGTGCGGGAACCAGGTGGACGCGGGGGACCTCTTCTGCGCCAAATGCGGCGCGCGCCAGCCCATCGCCCCGCCCCGTGCGGCGGATCCGTTCGCGTCCATCACCCCGCGCACCGCCTCCGTCCTCTGCTACATTCCCGGCATCGGCTGGATTTGCTCCATTGTGGTATTGGCCTCGGAGCGCTTTCGCAACAACCGCATCGTTCGCTTCCACGCGTTTCAAGGCCTTTATTTATTCGTCGCGTACCTGATTGAAGACTGGGTGCTGAAGCCCATGTTCCTGGTGATCCCGCACATGCACGTGAACGGCATCATCGAAGCGGTCTTGCTGGGCTTATCGATTTTCATGATCGTCAAAGCCAGCCGCGACGAAGCCTACTCCCTGCCGATCATCGGCGAACTCGCGGAGAAGTCCGTTTCCGAGCGCTAAACTCAGCCAGCCCGTGGCGCACGCTTCAGCGTGCCGGCGGGACTTTTAAGTCCCGCTCTGGCGAGCGTAAGCTCGCCCACCCTCATCTGAGACCCCATTAGTTTTTTTTGGAGCCGCAAAGATGATGAAAACCAAGAGTAGTGGGGCGGTTGAGTTTAGACGATGCCCCGCAGGGGGTCTCGCCGCCGTTTCACCCGCATCCGCGAGGGCGCCCGCTAAAGCGGCGCTAAAGCGTGACATGCTTCAGCGTACCGGCGGGACTTCTGAGTCCCGCTAAACCGAGCCCACTCCGCGTGTATACACGCCAGAAAATCCGGAATCGCCATGCCGCGGCGCTGCAGCCAAAGCCAGTAATCGTTCCGGATATCCGCCCACAGGTTACCGGCAGCCGTCGGCCGGCGCAGCGTATCCAGGGTGAAATGATGCGCGTACTCGTGCGGCAGCGTGGTATCGCGCGCATCCCGCAAGCCCAGGAAGCTTTTGTAGAAAGGGTCCCCGCCCGATCTCCGGCTGGGCGCACGCGGCCCCATCGAGCAACCCCCCGTGCGGTCCCGGTCGATATCGTAGCCCAGCGTATCCGTCACGAACAGATTAATCGCGCCCCGCGCCAGGAATTTCGAAGGGATTTCCGAGTATCCTTGCTGCCGTAGATAAGCGCCTTCGAGCGCGTGTACTTCGAAATAGATTCCGCTGGTGGCATACTCACGGCGCGCCTTCTCCTGGTACGCCACGAACTTGGAGCGCTCCGCTTCTCCCAGCCCTTTCCCGGAATGCGCGCCCTGGTCGAACATCGCCTGCACGGTGATGATCAGGGGGACCCGAGACTCGGAACGCCCGGTGGCGGCCAAGCCCCCAGCCGCGCCGCTAGCGGCGATGAACTCACGCCGGTTGAACCCTCGCACGCCAGGCTCTTATTGCGCAGCGAGAGCGCTGAACGTAGTCCATGCGCGCGACGGCATATCGCGCAGCGCGGCCTGTTGCCAGGCAAATTCGGCGTGCTTGCGCAGGTGCCCGGCAGCCTTGAATCCCAGCCCGCAGGAGTGGCCCAGCGAAGCCCGCAGCGTCATGCCTTCGGCCAGCGTGGCATCTGAAACTTTGGATTGCACCGCGCCCACCGGCGCGTAAGGTCCCGCCCAAGGCAGCGCCCCGCGCGGCGAACGGTCGATATGGCCGCACAAGGTACGCTCGTCGGGATCGACTTTCTTCTCGTACGTGTCGAAATGGTCGGCCAGGAAACGTTGTGCCGCGCCTGCGTCGATCTTGCCCTTGTTCTGTTCCATAAGCTGCAGCCAGCGCACGTGCCGCGCATTGGCGCTCTCGCTCGGATTCTTCACGTCGAAATCGGTTTCGTCGTGCGTCAGCTTGGCGTCGATAGGGAAGTTGGAACCTACAAAGTAGCCGTCCCGGGTGCGCTGCAGCGTCACGTTTTTCAGACCTAGCTCCAGGCTGGCGATCTCGTTCGTCTTGCGGTCCGCCACCAGCCAGGTGTTCGCGTACCCGCCGTTGTTTCCTTCTTTCATGATGCGCGCGAAATCGTCGATGGATGCGGAGTATTGCATGGCCTTGCGGGCGCGCACAAATTCCGGAATGCCGTTGGGATCGAACCCGCGAAAGCGGCTGATGGTGGTCTCGGTGATCATGATGCCATTGGCATTGATGCCGAAATCGTCGCCGCTGTGGATCAGTCCGGCCATGCCGTCCATCAGGAAGTGGCTGCCCTGCGCGGGCGCTACATCGAAGATGATGTTCCAGCGCTCCCCCGTTTCGTAGCTGGTCCAGTTGTTGTGCGCGATCACCACGCGGCCGTCCTTGGTGTAGCTGCCCGTCGCCACGAAAGCGCTGCAATGTTCGGGCGCGGCCGATGGCGACGGAAGGTCGTGCCGCATCGCGTCCCACTTATCGAAATACGGCATCTCCAGCCAGGCGTTGAGCGCCACCACATCCCACACATCGAGCTTCACGCCATGCGCCGCCGCGCCGTCGGCGATGCCCTGCAACTCGGCGCGGTACTCGGCCTCCACATGCGGCCATAGCATGTTCTGCGCCCTCTCGCGGAAGAACTGCCAGTCCTTCTTCTCGTCGTGGCTCATCTCCAGCGAAACCGTTTGTAAGGTATCGCGGATCTCGGGTGCCAGCAAATAGCCGTGCTCATACCCGATGTCCGCCGGGCTACCCTCCAGGTGTACCCAGATCCATCCGTTTTGCTCCGCGCGCCGTGAAGCGTGTTTCAGACGCGCATCGGTTTCCGGCTCGCGCGAAGCGAATCCCAGGGCTAGAGCCATGGCAAAGACAGCGGCGGCAGCGGCGATTTTGCGCATCCCGCTATTATAGTAAAAATGCCTAAGTTGACGGCGCACGTAAAAGCGGCCGGTTGAGCGTCTAAACTGAGTCCAAAGGTTTTGGACAGGGTTTTAGCGAGCATTCCGCGCGTACCGAACGATCACGTGCTGGTGGGCTTCGACACCGCCGACGATGCCGGCGTCTACCAGTTGACGGCGGAGCTTGCCCTGGTGCAGACCGTGGATTTCTTCACGCCGATCGTAGACGATCCGTTCATCTACGGAGCCATCGCCGCCGTCAACGCCTTGAGCGACGTCTATGCCATGGGCGGCCGCCCCATCTCGGCGCTTTCCATCCTGGCCTATCCGGCGAATGGAGACCTTGACGATCTGGAGCGCATTCTGCAGGGTGGCGCGGAGAAAATGCGCGCGGCGGATTGCGCCATTTTGGGCGGCCACAGCGTCGCGGACGACGAGATTAAATTCGGCTACGCGGTCACCGGCACCGTTCATCCGGCGCGCGTCAAGGCGAATGCCGGCGCGCGCGCCGGCGACGCGCTGGTCTTCACCAAGAGGCTGGGCACCGGCGTGATATCCACCGCCCTGAAGCGCGGCATCGCGCGCGATGCGGATGTCGAAGCCTCGATCGCGTCGATGCTGACTCTCAATCGCAGCGCCTGCGAAGCGATGTTGGCGTACGATGTACACGGCTGTACGGACGTCACCGGTTTCGGGCTCATCGGGCACGCGCGGGAGATGGCGCTGGCCAGCGGCGTGACGCTAGAAATCGAAGTGGACCGCCTGCGGTTTCTGCCGGGCGCCTTGGAGTACGCGCGCCTCGGGGCGATCCCCGGCGGCTTGAAGAATAATAGAGAATTCGCATCGTGCGCCGTCGCGATGCAGCGCGAAGTGCCGCCGGAAGTGGATGCCTTGCTCTACGATCCGCAAACTGCCGGCGGCCTCCTGATCGCGCTGCCGGAGGCGGATGCGGCGGCACTGGCTGCGGCGTTTTCGGACGCTTACGCCATCGGCCGCGTGCTCGTGCGGCAGTCGAAACCCATCAAGGTGATATGACTAAGAACCCACTCATTGTCGCTTTAGACGTGAATTCGGCGGCCGAAGCGCGCGCCCTCGTCGCCAGGCTGGGCGCGCAGGTCGGCTTCTACAAAGTCGGCATGGAACTGTATGCGGCCGCGGGCATGGATTTCGTGCGCGAACTCCTGGGCGAGGGCAAGGACGTATTCCTGGATCAGAAGTATTACGACATCGGCGAGACGGTGAAGCGCGCCGTGCGCGTGGCCGCCGGTAGCGGCGTCCAATTGCTGACCGTGCATGGCAGCAGCCAGGTGATGCGCGCGGCCATCGAGGGACGCGGCGATGCCGCCACTAAACTGTTGGCGGTGACCGTGCTGACCAGTTTCGATCAGCAGGATCTCGCCGACATGGGCTACGAATGCGCTATCTCCGACCTGGTGGCGCTGCGCGTGCGCAAGGCCATGGAAGCGGGCATGGACGGGCTGGTCTGCTCCCCGCTGGATGCCGCGGCGGTCCGCGCGCGTGCCGGTTCCCACGCGCTCCTGGTCACCCCGGGGGTGCGCTCGGGCGGATCGGCGAAAGGCGATCAGAAGCGTGTGGCCACACCCGCCGAGGCCATCCGCGACGGCGCGGACTACGTGGTCATGGGGCGTCAAATCACACGGGCCCCCGATCCCGCGGCCGAAGCCGCGCGCGTGCTCCATGAGATCGCCTCTTATGTTTAACCTGGAGTTTGGACTTGTCTGGCGACCCGTGGCGCACGCTTTAGCGTACCGGCGGGACTTTTAAGTCCCGCAACTGGCTTTAGCCGGCCAGCTTTATGGCGATACTTGGACTGATCTCGGATACGCACGGGCTGCTGCGTCCGGAGGCGGTACGCGCGTTAGCCGGATCGGACCTCATCATCCATGCCGGCGACGTGGGTGGGCCTGAGATCCTGGATGCGTTGCGCGCCGTGGCCCCGGTAGTAGCCGTCAGGGGCAACGTAGATATCGGCCCCTGGGCAGCGGCGCTGCCCGTGACCGCGGTTGCCGAAATCGCGGGCGCCACCATCTATGTCCTTCACGACGTGAACGAGCTGGATCTCAACCCCGCGGCCGCCGGGTTCGGCGTGGTCGTATCGGGGCATTCGCACCAACCGCGCAGCGAGGAACGCGGCGGCGTCCTGTTTGTCAATCCGGGCAGCGCGGGTCGCCGCAGATTCAAGCTGCCCATAACCGTAGCCCGGCTGGATTTGGGCCGCACTCCCTGGGCAATCGACTTCATCGCTTTGGCCGAGGCCTTATAATGAAGTAGGGAAGCAAATGGTGGAGAGCTCCTCCGCCGGCTTGGCTTCGTCCATTTTTCAAGCCAGAGAAACTAAGTCACTTATCGGGTTCGTTGGTCATAGTTTGGTTTTTGGAGGGCGGCCAATTCTGCCCGCAGCCGGATTTCAGCCGGCTCTTGCCGCCTCAAAGGCGAATAGGGGAGCAAGTGTGGAATGCTCCTCCGCCGGCTTGGCTTCGTTCATTTTTCAAGCCACAGAAGCTAAGTCACTTATTGGGTTCGTTGGTCGCAAAATGTGATTAGAGGTGCCGGGCAGGCCCGCAGTACTACGGCTGCTCGTATGCCCCGATGTCGATTTCCGGACCTTGCACCCGCGGGTTGCCCGCGAAGTCTAATGTGCCCACCACGGTGGATCCGAGGTTGTTCCCGTGATCGACCGCCGGCGAAGTAGGTTGTACCTGCAAATCGGGGGTCGCGGTGCTCTGGAACAGTGGATTCGCGAAGCTCGAATGCGCGTCCTGCCCGGTGGCCGCCTGGTACTTCGTAAGGCCTCGGTATCTCGTCTGGTTCCATTGCCATACGCCGCCGGTAGCCCCGGTCGAAGAGAAATACAGGTTGTAATCGAGCGAAGCGGGGTCCGTTTCCGAGGTCGTGGTGCTGTGCAGAAACAATCCCTGCGCGGTCGCATTCACGATGTTGTTTTCGAACAGGTTATTCGTCGCATAATACTGGATCTGAAACTCGCCGTTCCCCGTATTCTTGGTGTCGTTCATGAAAAGCGTATTGTTGACGATGTCGCAATGGTCCGTGCCGCCGCGTTGCGGGCCGTAGCCGCCGATGCTGACCCCCACCGAGTTCGCGTTATAGATCAGGTTGCTGCGCGCGGTAATGAAGCTGGTCACCTTGCCGGAATTCTCGCTGGCCAGTTCCAGATTGAGGTCCGCGCTACGCACCAGGTTGCGCTCGATCACGATCTCGGTGCCCCCGTCCACGTAAATGCCGTCGGCCGCGTACTGTTGGCCGTACGCCGGATTATCGAACGACGTGATGTTGTACAGAATGTTACCGCTGACCTCGCCGTTGCGCGCCTGGTCGTAAGCCGGCTCGGGCGATACCTGTTCAAACCCGATCGCGTCGAAGCCGATGTTGTTGTTGTCGTGGATCAGGTTGTTGGTCACCCTCCAACCGTCTACGTTGCCGTTCAGCGTGACGGTCTCGCTGCATCCGGTGGTGTTATCGAATACTTCGTTGCCGCTGATCACCAGGTTGTTGATGGAAGCCGGCGCGCGCGAGCCGTAAACCGCCATCCCCAGGGCGTTTGCGTTACAGCCTCTGGCCGTCGTCGCGATATCGTGAATCCGGTTGCCCAGGATCTGAATGTTGCTGTCCGCGCCCGTCACGTAGATTCCAATCGGCACATCCGCGATGGCGTTCGATTGGTAGTTCCGGATTTCGAAACCGCCGATCGCCACGTAATTCCTGTTTTGAATGGTTAGCAGGCCGTACTGTCCGCCCGGAATTTCGAGGCCAGTGCCATCCACAATGGCGGTCTGGCCAGGATAGCTTTCAAAGGTAATGTAACCGGCCGTCGCGGAACCGGAATTGGCGAATGTGACGACTTCGTTGTAAGTGCCGCCCATCACGTAGACGGTGTCGCCGGCCACGGCGGTATCCGCGGCATGCTGAATAGTGCGCCACGGCGAGCCAAAACTGCCGTCGTTGCCGTCGTTTCCGTTGGTCGCCACATAAAAGGAGGTGCCCGCGCCAATGCTGACGAGAGCCACCGCGGCCGCGGCCGGAGTCTGTTGGGAAACGGCTGTCACTACCACCAGGGCTGGGCTGGGAGCCACGCTGGGCGCGGTGTAAAGTCCGGATGTCGTAATCGTGCCCACCGTCGAGTTGCCGCCGATGACGCCGTTGACTTCCCAAACGACGTCCGTGTTCGCCGCATTCAGCACAGTGGCAGTCAATGGCTCCGATCCTCCCGTCGCGACCGCCACCGATGCCGGCGAAATGGCGACAGTCGCCTGCGGTGGGGTAATAGTTACCGCGGCAGCCGCGGACACGCTCGAATTCGCTTCCAGGACGGCCGTGACACTGACCGTGGCGGGCGTGGGAACGGCGGTTGGAGCCGTGTAGAGACCTGCCGCCGTAATGGTTCCCGTGGTGGAGTTTCCGCCCCGCACGCCGTTCACCTTCCACAGCACCGCGGTCGCGCTCGTATTCCGTACCGTGGCGCTGAACTGGCGCGTCTGGCCGATCGCGGGCGTCGCGGAAGTCGGAACCACCGCTACACTGACCTGTCCGCTATCCGGCTCGGCGAC
>JBEKIM010000326.1:0-7847 GCA_050011755.1 Bryobacteraceae bacterium
ACCGCTCCTTGGAAATCTCGCAAAAACCGGCGAGATTCCCACATTCCCACAGCTCCGGCGACGGGACGGTGGAAAAGTGGAAAACCAAGAGCAGGTTTCCCACTTTCCCACCGCCTTCTCTGGTGAACTGAACGAAGAGAAGACAAAAGCCGCCGACTGCGTCGGCGAAGAAAAAGGGGACACTTCTATCGAGGTAAGGAAGGGGACATTTCTAACGAGGCTTGACAGCACTGCACAATTGGGATTGACTTAGTACTATTACAACTCTAAAATGAAGCCTAGTACCGGAGTTTATGCCTGAAAACAATGGCACCCAGGAAGGGCCATCGCCAGCCGCAACCAGCGAAGCGCCCAAGATTCGCATTGTGGTGGCGGACGACCACCCTATTTTCCGCGACGGCTTATGCCGTTTGCTGGCGCTGGAGCCGGACTTCGAAGTCGTGGCGCAAGCCCAGGATGGCCGGCAGGTATTGGACGTGCTCCAGCAACATGAACCCGATATCCTGCTGCTGGACCTCAAGATGCCCGGCTTGGACGGACTGGCGACGCTGCAGAGGTTGCAGACCAGCAAGCACAAGACACGCGTCATCGTGCTGACGGCTTCCGAGGACAAGAACGAGTTCGTGCAGGCCATGAAGCTGGGCACGTCCGGAATTGTCTTGAAGCAGAGCGCTACAGACCTGTTGATCAAGAGCATCCGGAAAGTGAATGCCGGCGAGATCTGGCTGGATTCGCATACCACCGCGGCAGTGATGCGGCAGTTCGCCACGGGCGCGGACGAGGCGCCGGCGGGCGCGGCTCCGACCTCCAGCAGCCGCGAACGCGAGCGTTCCCTTTTGAGCCAGCGGGAGCGTGAAATCGTGGCGTTGGTGGCGCAGGGTTTCAAGAACAAGGAAATGGCCGAGAAGATGTTCATCAGCGAGCAGACCGTGAAGAATCACCTGCACAACATCTTCGACAAGCTGGGCGTTTCCGACCGTCTGGAACTGGCTTTGTACGCTATTCATAACAACCTGCACATGGGGAAATAAGTTGCCGGCTAAGAGCGGGATTTAAAAGTCCCGCCGGCACGCTGAAGCGTGCGCCACGAGCTTAGCCACGGGCTGCTAGCTACTGCCCAATTCGATCAACTCCGCCCGCGACTTGCCGTGGAGCCACGTCTCCTGGGCGCCACTCCTGGCGCATTTCAGCAGGAGGTTGCGGACGCGGAAGCGGTCCCAAGCGCCAGGTTCCGCATCCGCGCACTCGTACAGCATGTAGGAATGGGCCAGTTTCTCCAGGGTGCGCCGCGAGCTGCGGTAGCCGGGAGTGCGGCGCATGCGATTCTCCTCGCGTTGCACTAATCGCGCCGCCGCCGGATCCAGCGGACGAAAGCCCAGCTTGCGATAGAACCAGAAGGCGCCCGAATCGAGCGCTTCGTCGTTTTCGAGACCTACCTGATACGGGTCCACCGAGAAGCATTTGGCCCCCAGGAACTGGCGGAAAAGATGCAGCAGCCGAGCGTAGAGCCAGGCCGACTCACCCTCGCGGAATGTGTAGTAAAGGTTGAAGCCCACCTCGGCGCGCTCGCACAACGACAGGACTTCCACGTAGCCGGCGGGCACGCCATTCTTAAAGAACATCCCGGAAAGATAAGCCCGCAGCGGCAATCGCCAGTCCGGATGCACGCCAAAGAAGACGATCTCGACGCCGCGCCCGGCATCCGCGCGAAAAACCCGGCGTTCGTCCGGATGCGTGAAACCATAGAGCTCGCGGTAGCGCATGGCGGAGGTGTCCAGGATCAAATCGAGCAGCTTGCGCGCTTCCGGACGCGAAAGCCGCTCGACCGGCAGCGGTGGGGAGGCGAACTCCGCCGCCAGTGAAATGTCGGTTCGCCGCAGCAGCGGTACGCGGTGGAGATAGGGCTCACGTACAGGAAGGCGCGCGCGCGAGCGGCTGGCGCGCGAGCCGATCCGCCATAGCAGCAGCAAATCCAGCGATTCGTATAGATCGGCCCGATCGCGCGCATTTAGAGGCAGCGTTGCGAGGCGGTACAGCAACCAGCCAAGAGCACTCGATCGGGGCGGCCTGGCAGCATCCATCCAGGCGCGGAACGGCACGTGCGCTTCCACCGGCCAATCTTCGGCCAGCAGCGGGACGAAGCGGCGCAGCACGGGGCCCAGCTTGTCCGCCTGGTCGTAGTTCTCCCAATCGATCTCGATATCGCGCGGGTAGCGAGCCGCGAGCTGCCTGGCTACCTCGTAGCTGAAGACCGCCGAGAATGAAGTGCCCGCAATGCCCGATACCTCGGCCTCTTCGAATGCCGTAAGATCGCGCAATTGCCGGACGCGCTGTGCGAAGGATGAGAGGATGGCATCGGTCAGCCGCACGACTTGCGCATCGGCGGGATAGGCGCGCAGGAACAACAGGCACTCGTGGAGCCGGATGAGCGAGCCGGCATCGGTGAAGCGGTGCGCGGCGAGATCGGACAGCAGTTGCCGCAACTCCAGCGTGTCGGGCGCGCCGAACCGGCTTTTCCATCCTTCGAGGCGCGCAAGCAGATCGATGGGCATCGGGTTTGAGCCTAACATAGATGCTGAAGCGTGTCAGGATGGCCCTGCGGGCCACCAAATGTCATGAAAACCCGCTCGATCGGCGGTTTTGAATCCTGCCAGCATCTACATAACTAGAGGCGGCCGGTGGCAGGTCGGTGGCGCACTGGTGATGTTGAGACCGTAAGCGTGTCTGATCCGGAGCTCGCATTTGAACCAATCAATGTACGTCCCCTGTGGGGGGTAGTACGCAACGGTGCTTAATCTGGATGACGAAGCGGGTTCTACCGGCGCGGCCTCTGAAAGAGGAATGCGACGATGACGAGTTACTATTCAGGCGCGATTGATGTCCACAAGAGCATATTGGCTATGGTCATCACGGATGCCGCGGCGGAAGGCGAGATGGTCTTTGTGCGCCGGAAGTTCGGCGCGCTGGCCAGGATCTGCGGAGTTTGGCAGAGTCGCTGGCGGCGCAGGAGGTCCGCGACGTGGTGATGGAGTCCACCGCGCAGTACTGGAAGCCGGTGTGGCGGCAGTTGGAGGGACAGTGCCGGTTGCATCTGGCGCAGGCCCAGTCCAATCGGGCACCCCGCGGACGCAAAGGGGACTTCCGGGATGCCGAGCGGCTGGCGCGCCGGCATGTGGCGGGGGAATTGATTCTGCGCTTCGTGCCGGACCCGGAACAACGCTTGTGGCGCACGCTGACGCGCACCAAATACCAACTGACGCGGGACCGTGTGCGCCCGCACAGCCAACTGGCATGCCTGCTGGATGATGCCCGCAACAAGCTGGGTACCTGCGTGAGCGATCTGCTGGGGGTCAGCAGCCGCCGCATCCTGGAGGAGTTGGCGGATGGCCAGACCGATCCCCAGGCGCTGGCGGCGCTGGTAGAACCGGACCTGAGGGCAGCCCCGGAGCAACTGGCCGATGCACTCAGCGCAGCCCCGGATCTGAGCATTTTGCATCGGCAGATCCTCCGGCTGTTTCTGGACCGGGTCAACCTGATCGAGCGGCAGATGGCGGAGCTGCATCAGGCGGCGGCGACGGCGCTGCAGGCGCATCAGGCGGCGGTCGTGAGACTGGCTGCGGTACCGGGCTTGGGCGTGGACTCTGCGCAACAGGTGTTTGCGGAGGTCGGTCCGGCGGCGGCGACTTTCGCCAGCCCTGGCCTCCTGGGTGGGGGTCTGTCCGGGGCGCGAGGAGTCCGCCGAAGTATCCAAGAACAAACGCAGTCCCAAAGGCATCCGCACCATGCGGCGCGTGCTGAATCAGGCGGCCAATGCGGCCCGCAAGACCAAGGGGAGCATATTCCAGAGCCTCTATCGCCGCTGGCTACCCAGGCTGTGGCATAAGCGGGCTACCTGGGCTTTGGCCCACCGCTTGTGCCGGTTGGTTTGGATTATTCTTCATCGGGGTGCGGAATAAATTGAATACGGCAAAGAACGGGACGCCCTGGCCAGAGAAAGGCGTGCCGCACTATTAGCCCGGCAGTTGCGCGGTCTTGGCTATCAGGTCATTCCACCAAAAGACATGGCGGTGTGATGGGTTTTCAACCGTGCGCCACGGAACCGCTTACTTCATAGCTTCGATGGTACTTTGTAACCTGCGACCGTCTACATCATGCCCCGCAGGGGGACCAGGCGGATCGTTTAAAATGGGGAATCGATCGGGAGAGATCACATGAACACCGGCGGCGAATCGGTCCTGGTTACGGGCGGGTCGGGATTCATTGGCGCGCACTGCATCCTGCAACTCCTGGGCGCGGGCTATCGCGTGCGCACGACGGTGCGTTCACTTGAGCGCGAAGGCGCAGTACGCGCCCTGCTCAAGGCGGGCGGCGCGGAACCCGGAGAGGGGCTATCGTTCGCCGCCGCCGATCTCGCGTCCGATGCCGGATGGCCGGAAGCCGTCGCTGGTTGCGACTATGTGCTCCATGTGGCATCGCCATTTCCCGCGAGCGTGCCGAAGAATGAGGATGAACTGATCGTGCCGGCGCGCGAAGGCACATTACGCGTGCTCCGGGCCGCGCGCTCCGCGGGCGTGAAGCGGGTGGTGCTGACCTCTTCTTTCGCCGCCATCGGTTATGGGGCCAAGCCAACGCATGGCCGGTTCTCGGAGACGGATTGGACCGATTCCTCCGGCAGCGACGTCGGCGCTTATGTGAAATCCAAAACCCTGACGGAGCGAGCGGCCTGGGACTTCGTCTCCGGCCAGGGCGGCTCTTTGGAACTCTCTGTCGTCAATCCGGTGGGTGTGTTCGGGCCCGTGCTCGGCCCGGATTACTCGACGTCTATCCTGATCGTGCAGCGTTTGATGGATGGCGCCATGCCCGGCTGCCCGCGACTCTCTTTCGGCATCGTGGACGTGCGCGACGTAGCCGACTTGCATTTGCGCGCGATGACGCATCCGGCCGCCCGCGGCGAACGGTTCCTGGCGGTTGCGGGCGACTTTATGACCATTCAGGAAATCGCCGATCTGCTGAAGGAACGCATGGGCGATGCGGCGCGCCGCGTGCCCACGCGCGTATTGCCCGACTGGATCGTACGGCTGGTGTCCTTATTCGACCCCTCCGTCGCCCTGATCGTCCCTGAACTGGGTAAGTTCAAGAATGCCACCAATGCCAAAGCCAGGAGCCTGCTGGGGTGGGAGCCGAGGTCCAGAGAAGACGCCCTGGTGGCCACCGCCGACAGCTTGCTGAAGTTGCGCAAGCCGTAGCGCACGCTTCAGCGTGCCGGCGGGACTTTTAAGTCCCGCTACACGGCGAACTGAAGTTGGCCGCTGCACGCTGAAGCGTGCGCTACTTCGCCAAAGCCGAAGCACTCACATCGCTGCGCGGATCGAGCCACGCCACATTCGAACCATCCTCGGAAAACCGCTTCGCGCCCACCTCGATAATCTGGCTGTCCTCGACCTTACTCAGCGGAGTGTATCGCGGATGATGGGCATCCCTATATGGGTCATTGCGCGCCGCGTTGTAACAGCAGATCATCGACCAACGCGGGTGCTCCGAATGATTCGGGGCGCTACAGTGCAGCAGATTGGCGTCGAAGAAAACTACGTCGCCCGGCTCCATCTCGACGTGCACCAGTTCCAGCCGCTTGGCCATTTCATTCACCCGCTCCCGGTCGGCGCCGGCCTGGTCGCCGGTCAGAACGTGATGCACCCGGCCCGCCAGATGCGAGCCTTTCAATACCTGCAGACAGCCGTTCTCCTGCGTGCACCGGTCCACCGCCACGAAAGCGCTGGTCAGCAGCGGAAACAATACGCCGTTCTGATACCAATACCCATAATCCTGGTGCCAGGCCCAGGCGCCGCCCACCCTCGGCTCCTTCATGATCATCTTGGAGTGGTAATGGTAGACCTCGCCTCCCAATAGCGCCTCGGCCGAATCCACCAGCGACCGGCAGCGCGCGAACATCCCGTAGATGCCGCTGCCCGGATGATTCCACAACGAGAGACGGACTATGCCTCCCTGGTCGTCCGCCCGGCCGAACGAGTGGTCGTCCAGCGCCTTGTCATCCTTGGCCGAACGCTGCAGCAAGCCGATCTCCCGCGGGCCGAACATGCCCCGCACCAGCACAAACCCTTCCTCGCGATACTTCTGAACCTCACCCTCGTGGAGCGGTCCTCTAGCCATTGTTGATTCCCCGATTTGTAGTTTAACTCTGTGGCTCGCACGCCAAAAGCCCGTTGTATACTGGCAGGAACGCTTGCAACCGTCCATGCAACCTCCGCCCGAACCGCCTGCTGCATGTGTCACGCAACTGCTGATTGAATGGAAAGGCGGAAACGACGCGGCGCGGGATCTGCTGGTTCCGCTCGTCTACCAGGAATTGCGGCGTCTCGCCGACCATTATTTGCGCGACGAACGGGCGGCCCTCACCATGCAGCCCACCGCTTTGGTACACGAAGCTTACCTGCGGCTGGTCGCACGGAGCCTGCCGGACTGGCAGAGCAGGGCGCATTTCTTCGGCGTAGCTGCGCGCCTGATGCGCCAGATTCTGGTTGACCAGGCCCGCCGGCGGGCGAGCGCCAAGCGCGGCAGCCATCCGGATGAGGTTTCCATCGAAAACGCGGTGACGTTCTCGCCCGCGCCGGGTCGCGCCATCGAGCAACTCGACGACGCGCTGAACGCCTTGGCCGCGCAAGACCCGCGCAAGGCGGAAATCATCGAATTGCGCTACTTCGGCGGATTTGGCCTGGAGGAAATTGGCCGGTCATTGAGCATATCGGCCGCCACCGTCTGCCGCGAGCAGCGCATTGCGGAAGCCTGGCTGCATCGCGAAATCGCGCGCGCCACGGGAGCCCAGGAGTAGACTTGCAGCAACCGCTACTGGACGTGCCTGGCCGCCGGGTTGCGATCGCCGGCGAATTTCCGCTGATGCCAGTACGGGTAAGGCAGCGGGAGCGCACTGACCGCATCAAGACGTTCCACTTCCGCGTCCGTCAGCGCCCAAGTGGCGGCGGCCAGGTTGTCCCGGAGCTGCCGCTCGTGGCGGGCTCCAACGATCACGGTGTCCACACCCGGTTTGCGCATCACCCAGTTCAGCGCCACCTGCGCGATGGAAACTTCCCGCTGCGCCGCGATTTCGGCAACCGCATCCACCACCTTGTAAAGCCGCTCCTCATCGATGTTGCCGGGCGGATCGAGCGTATTCAGCCGCGACTCGGCGGGCTTAGCTTCGCCGCGCCGGAACTTGCCCGACAAAAGTCCGCCTTGCAACGGGCTCCATGCCATAATGCCCGTTCGCTGATCGATGCCCGCGGGCACCAGTTCGTGCTCGGCGTCCCGCGCCAGCAGCGAATAGTTGATTTGCTGCGAGATATAGCGCGGAATCGCCAAACGATCCGAAATCGACAGGGCTTTCATCAGTTGCCAGCCGGAGTAGTTGGAGCAACCCGCGTAACGGATCTTGCCCGCCCGAATCAGATCCTCGAACGCGCGCATGGTTTCATCGAGGGGCGTCAGGGAGTCGAAGTTGTGCGCCTGGTAAAGATCGATGTAATCGGTTCCCAGACGGCGAAGACTCGCCTCGCAGCCTTCCAGAATGTGGCGGCGGGTGAGGCCCGCCTTGTTGATGCCGGGTTCCATGCGCACGAACACCTTGGTCGCCAGCACGATGTCTTTGCGGCGCGCGCCCAGTGCTTGTCCCAGCACTTCTTCCGACTTGCCGAACGAATACATGTCGGCGGTATCGAAAAGGTTTATGCCCGCCTCGATGCAGATTTCAACGAGGCGCCGGGCTTCCTCGATCTGGACGTTGCCCATCGCCGCGAAGCGTCCCTCGCCTCCCAGCGTCATCGTGCCGAAGCTCA
>JBEKIM010000327.1:0-7839 GCA_050011755.1 Bryobacteraceae bacterium
CGCAATTTCGCGGCTTGCGCGTCGGTCAGTTTCCAATCGCCCATTTCCCCGGCGCACAACCAGGGCCAGTTGTAAACGTCGTCTCCATCGTCGAGATTCACGGGCTGTTCCACCGACCGGGCGTGAATGCGCGTCAGACGCCGGATAGCCTGCGCGAAATGGCGATCCGCGCGGGGATAGTCCTGCGTCCAACTGGTGCCGCCTTGCCGCCAGTCCACCCTCCCGCCGAAGCGGCGTGCCCATCGCCCAAAGCGCGCGTTGGGATGGGGCGGATACATCAATCTGCCGAAGACCCACTCAGCGCTTTGCTGCCAGTCTGCAGGCAACGCCACGTCGTCGTAGGGTTCCAGGCTGGGGTACACCCGGAAGGGTTGCTGGGCCGCGCACAAAACCGTGAGCAGCACCACGCCGGCCCACCATGATTTGGGTAGATGCAACGTCCAGCCTCAATTCAATCCGCGCGCTACGTACAGATCCGATTGCGCGCTCACATAGTTGTAGGCGTAGGCTTGCCCATCCGGCGTAACATGCAGGTCGTGAATCTCCAGTACCGGCTGCGCCGGATGAATCGTTTTCCACGCCGCCCGCTTCCCCGTAGCGATTTCCACGATGGACACCGGAATGCTATCCGTCGCTTCCCCGTCGGGCACCACGTAAACGGACCGGCTGTCCTGGCGCCAACCGATGACGGCCTCGCCACGCGCGACTCCCTTGACTTCCTGCGCGGCTGCTCCATCTACTGGATAGACCCGCCAACCGCCCTGCAGAGTGGGTATCAGGACCTGCCCGCGGTCCGGCGACACGTAGTAAGCAAAGGCGTCCGCCACGCCTTCCGGGCACAGCGGCTGCACCGCGCCGCGTCCCGCGTCCCACACGAAGCACTGCCAGTTCTTGCCGGGGAGCCGCCCGAACACCAGGAAGCGCGACTCGCCGGCCAACCAGCCGTACACGACTGCCGCGGCCAGACCTGGCACTTTCTGCTCGGTCTCTTCTCCCGGACCGGTGGGCGACAGCACAAAACGGCGTGAGCCATCGGCATTCAACGTGTAGCCGGAGGTCCAATTGCCATCCGGAGACAGGCGGTAGGCATGTCCGTCGCCCAGGCGAACCGCCGCCGATCCGTCGGTCCTGCGCAGGTAGACACTGCCCTTTTGGCCGCCGCTCTCCCCCGCGATGTTGGCCGCGATCACCCGCCCGTCGTCGGAGATTCCCGCCACCCTGCCCGAGTCCAGGCACGAGAGGTCATGCTCGGCGGTGTCTTCCGGCGCCTTGCCCAGGATTCCAAGCTGCTCCGAGCCGGTGCTCAACAGCAGATCGCCGTTGCGGGCAATATCGTAGAGCTTGACTTGGGATGGCAGCCGCAGCGCCACCCGCCGCTTGCCTTTCAGATCGAGCGCATAAACGGTGCCCGGCTCGCTCGGATCGAAGGAGCGAAACCAGATCTCTGTACCCTTCGGATTCCAGCACAGCGAAGCCGTTTCGCCCGTCGTATTCTGACCCGAAACCGCGCCCAGATCGGTCTTACTCCCCTTGCGGTCCACCACCGCCATACCGATGGCAGTGCCGTTGGTGCGCGTGACATAGGCCACGTGCTCGCCGTCGGGAGACACACGGATCATCCACAACGGCCAGCCGATCTTATCGACGAGCACGTTGCCAATCGGAAATTCCAGCCGGTTGATGCCGTGGACGCGCCGCAACACGGCCATCGACGAGCCGTCCGGCGCATAATCGGCGGCCAGCACGCCATCGAGCAGCGGCCGGGTCTGCCCGCCGGAGAAGGACGCTCCCAACAGCTTTCCCGTCGAATAATCGCCGAATGGCGGCGCGATCAGGGCCATCTCCTGTTGCTCCGAGATCCCCATCAGGTGACTGCCCGCCGGCATCTCAAGGTCGCGCGATTCGGGACTCCCCGGCACGGCCAGGTAAATATGCGAAGGGCCCCCTTCCCAGTTCGCCTGGTAAATCACATCCCGGCTGTGCGGCACAAAGCGGGCCGCCAACACGAATCCTCTGCGGAAAGTGATGCGCTGGAAAGAAGGACTATCGTGTTGGAGGGCGCGATCCCGGATCAGGAACCCCAGCGCGAATAACGCCAGTCCGCCGAGGACCGCGCCCCCAGCCCAAATCCAGGGTTTGCGCGCCGCGCGGCCGGGCGCGACCATCGGCTGTATGGTGGTGGCGTTCGCCCCGCAAACCGAGCGCAGGGCAAACGCCAGGTCGGCGGCCGATTGAAAGCGCTGCTCGGCCCGTTTCTCCAGGCAGCGGCGCACGATCGTGGTCATGGCCAAGGGCAACCTGGCCTGCTCGCCCTCGAAGTCGACGGGCTCCGCTTTTAGGATCGCATGCATGGTTTCGACGCCGGTGGGAGCCTGGAAGGCGCGCTTCCCCGTCAGCATTTCGTACAACACGCAACCGAAGCTGAAGATATCGGAACGCGCATCGGCCGGCTCGCCGCGCACCTGTTCCGGCGACATATAGCCGACCGTGCCCATCACTACTCCGGGCTCGGAAAGGGCTAGCGCGATGGTCGCGGTATTTTCGCCGAGGGCCGGCCCGCTTTGTTTAGCTAAGCCGAAATCGAGCAACTTCACCTGCGCGGCGCGCGTGACCATCGCGTTCTCGGGCTTAAGGTCGCGATGCACGATGCCCAGCGCATGCGCGGCGGCCATGCCATCGGCCATCTGGCCGGCGATCTCCACGGCCTTGCGTAAAGGCAGCGCGCCGCGGTCGAGCAGAGCGCGGAGCGGCTCGCCTTCCACCAGTTCCGAGACGAGATAGGCGCGCCCATCGTCCTCGCCGACGTCGTAGATGGAAACGATATTGGGATGATTCAGCGCACCCAGCGCGCGGGCTTCCTGTTCAAAGCGCGCGCGGCGGGATGGATCGCCGCTCACCTCCCGGGGCAGGATCTTCAGTGCTACCAGGCGCTGCAAGCGGCGGTCGCGCGCCCGCCATACCTCGCCCATACCACCCTCGCCCAGCTTGTCGAGGATTTCGTAGTTGCCCAGCACCTTTCCGGTCACTTCTAGCAACTATAGCGCGGGCCACGCGGGCATGCACGATGGGAATTGCGGGGCGCGTGTCCCGTTTTGCTCTAGAAATCCGCTTCTGCTCTATGAGGGTCACTCGAAAGCGTTACGGCCCTTGGTGTAGGTGTTTAAATCGAACAACCAGAGGGAACACATGTCGGACCAACGCGCAAATAACAGAAGACGCCTTACCGTATTGAGCATTTACCTATGCACCTGGATGTTAGGGGCGGCGCCCGCCGCGGCTGCGGTGACGCCTGTCATCACGTCCGCCAAGGCGGATCTCGCGATCAGCCCGCCTACCATCACGATCACCGGCAGATACTTTGGCAGCATTACGCCAGGGGTCACCCTGGACCAAGTCACGCTGGTGGTGACCACGCACACATCCAGTTCCATCACGGCGCTGCTCCCGGCGAATATCAACCCGGGGTCGTATCAACTGGTGGTCACCAATTACTCGCTGGAGTTGGAGGCCGCTTTCGACGTTACGATTGGGGCTGTGGGCCCCGAAGGGCCTGCCGGGCCGGCGGGGTCCGAGGGGCCGGCGGGCTCAACCGGGCCGATTGGTCCGCAGGGGCCTGCCGGAGCGACAGGATCGCAGGGAGCCCCGGGCGCGACTGGTGCTACGGGACCGATGGGACCTGCCGGACCCATGGGAGCGCAAGGTTCGCAGGGCGCAACCGGGGCCACCGGCGCTACCGGACCGCAGGGTCTGACCTGGCAGGGTACCTGGAACAACTCCGCGACTTACAACCTGAACGACGCGGTCAACCGTAACGGTACGAGTTACATCAGCCTGATCGCCAACAACACCAACAACCAGCCGGACAATGTTCCAGCCGACTGGAGCGTGGTGGCAAACGCGGGCGCGCCGGGAGCCGCTGGGGCGCAGGGCGCGCCTGGAGCTACAGGCGCTACCGGGCCGATGGGGCCCATTGGGCAGCAAGGTGCGCAAGGGCCGCAGGGGGCGCAAGGCACGACGGGAGCCACGGGCGCGACCGGGCCGCAAGGCCTGACCTGGCAGGGCGTGTGGAACAATTCCAAAGCCTATAACCTGAACGACGCGGTGAGTTACAACAGTTCGAGTTACATCAGCCTTGCCGCCAATAACTCCGGCAATGAGCCGGACAACACGCCGGCTTCCTGGAGCGTGCTCGCCAGCATCGGCGCGACGGGGCCCGCGGGTCCGACGGGAGCAACCGGCGCGACAGGTTCCCAAGGGCCAGCGGGAGCCCAGGGACCGCAGGGCACCACAGGCGCGACAGGCGCAACGGGAGCGGCGGGCGCCACGGGCCCGATCGGGCCGCAGGGCGCAACTGGCGCTACGGGGGCGACAGGGCCTGGCGGTCCTGCCGGACCGCAAGGGACGCCGGGCGCGCAAGGGCCGGCCGGAGCCACAGGAGCGACCGGAGCCATGGGAGCGACCGGAGCGACGGGTGCGACCGGCGCCACTGGAGCGCAGGGCCCTGCCGGACCTACGAACATCTACTACACGGCTCCGAACTCAAACGGAACTCCAATCGAGATGACGAGTTCGAACGCGTTTTACAACGTGGCGACACTGACTCTTCCCGCGGGCAACTACTTGATCACATCCAAAGTCACCGTGGCCAACGCCGGCGGCGGGGACGTTGAAGTCGTGTGCCAACTCTATCCTCTTAGCGGAAACTACGCCCAGGCGGACCTGCTGCCCGACAATGGAACGGTGGGCATCTGGCTGGCAACCCTTCCGCTCGAGACGGTGGCTACTTTCGGGACCACAACCGCTGTGACTCTAGAGTGCGAAGCGGCACCGGGCCCGCTAACTGTATTCCTTTACTATCCGAGCATCATCGCGACTCCGGTAACCACGGTCACCACGCAGTAAGCAGTAGGGCCAGAGCCGGCTGAAAGCCGGCTGCGGGCAGAATTGCCCGCCCTCCAAAAACCGAATAAGCTATCCTGCCGGGGACGCGGGGGCGGCCTCGGCGGCTTGTTCCGCCACGCATACGGCGTGACGCATGATGCGCTCCAGATGGCGGCAGATCAGCAGCAGGTTCACATAAGCGGTGACGTCGCCGGGAGCCGAAGTCAACAGAGCTACCTTCTCGGCCAGGGCATGGCATTCGGCGCGAATCGCCGCCTCGCGCGGCCGCGCCGAAAGCGCCAGGCCCTTGTCCTGGTTCCGCCAGCTTTCGATGGCCGCCGCGAGGATCTCCCGGATCTTGGCGCCGATATCGGAGATCTGGCTCAGAATCTGGGACGGCAGCCTGCCTTGCTTCGCCGAGCCCAAGCCCACCATTTCGTAGGCATAGTCGCCAATCAGTTCCAGATCCACGATGGCGTCCAGTGCCCCGGTGATCAATCGCGCGTCACGCGCGACCGGCGATTGCAAGGTAATCAGGTTGAGGCACTGGTCGTGGATCAGGCGGTGCTGATGATCGGTGCGGGCTTCCAGTTCGCTCGCCCAGGCCGCCCCATCGGGGCTCGGATCCACCACCGCGCGCAACCCTTCGGCGAGGAGCGCCATGGTGGTTTCGCCCATTGCGATCAAATTCTGGCGGACGGCGTCCAGTTCGCCGGCATAGCGTGTTCTCATCATGATTGAATTCCCGGAAGGAGCGCCGGGCGCGGCAAACGACTGCCGGCCGTCACGTCAGGAAGGCTGGCCGGTCAGTCTCATACAGTTGTGCAAACACCTTCATTGGGTGCGGCGCCCACACGCTACATCGACGGGAAAACGCACGTCCAGAAATCGCTGGATCAGGCGTCCCGCGCAGCGCACTATAGCTTTCGTTCTCGTCCGCATGTTCGTTACCGCTATCTTGCCAGCATCACCACGTGATAGACCACCAGCAGGACCATCAGAATGAGGTACGCCCGCAGGCTCAGCAGCGAGAACCGCACACTCCGCGTCATTGGCATAGGGCCAAGCGCCTCGGTATCCACCTTAGTCTCGATCACGTCATCCAAGGGATGCACCACTAAGAATTGTTCGTTTTTCATCGTCGTTTCTCCATTAAGTGGTTGGGCCGCCGATGGCGGACGGGAACAGATTTGGCGCGGTCACCTGCGCCGCCAGGATCAGGGATAACATGAACAGGACCGCGATAATCGTCCAGTTCACCCAGTTATTCCAGGGCTTGTTGGCATACTCGCCCAGGAGTTCCTTATCGTTCAGCAAAAGCTGCAGGAAAATGATCGCGGACGGCAGAATTACGCCCGCCAGCACCTGCACGCCGAGAATAATCAGTTGCAGCGGCGCGCGCGGAATGAGCACGATGCCCGCCGCACCGGCTACGGAAGTCAGATATAGCGCGTAGAACCCGCGCGCCTCGCGCCACGGCAACTGCAGGCTGTGCGGCCACCCGCGTACCTCGCCGTATGCCCAGGCGCTCGAAAGCGAAATCGCAGTGGTGCCGAGCACCGCCGCGTTGATCATCATCAGCAGGATGATATGGCGCATCATCGGCCCCGCGAAGGTGCCGATATCCGCCGCCATTTGCGCCGGATCGGTGAAGCGGAACCCGTGCGTGAGCGAAGCCGACCCGGCGATCATCATGCAAACGGCCGCGGTAACCGTCACGCAGGCGCCCAGGAACGTGTCCAGGCGGGCCCACTTCAGGTCGGCAAAGCGCAGCCGCTTGTCGGCGATGCAGCTTTGCTGGAAGAAGAGCTGCCACGGCGCGATGGTGGTGCCCACGATCGCGATCACCAGAAACATCAGGTCTGCCGTGATTCCGCCTGAGGGCATGGAAGGCACCAGCGCGTGCTTCACGATCTGCCCCATGGGCGGGCCCAGCCGGAAGGCGATCCAGAACCAGGCGAAATCCAGGAGGCACAGAAAGACCACCGTGCGCTCCCAACGGCGATAACTGCCGGTCAGGACCAGGAGCACGAGCGCCACCGCCGCCAGCGGCACGCCGTAGCGGGGATCGACGCCCATCTTGGTGAGGGCCAGATTGATGGCCGCAAATTCCGTAACCAGGGTAAGGAAGTTGACCAACTGCAGGTCCACCAGCGAGAACAACCCCCACCATTTGCCGAAACGCTGATAGATCATGGCGGCATGGCCCTTGCCCGTCGCGATTCCCAGCCGCACGACCATTTCCTGTATGAAATAACAAACGGGCAATAAGAGCAGAACGATCCAGAGGAGATGGGTGCCGTATTGCGCACCGGCCTGGCTATAAGTGGATACCGCGCCGGCATCGTTGTCCGCGACCATGACGATCAGACCCGGGCCGAAGACCATTAGGAACGTCAGGAGGTCGCGCATCCATTTGGATTTCACGACGCGGCCGCGAACCGGCTGGGTATCGGTTTCCACGCCGGCGCCGGAACTTGCAGCGGAGACGGCCGTGGGCATGATCAGGGTTTTGTTCGTCATCGCCTTCCCTCCTTCTTCGAAAACGCAGGGGCACACGCCCCAGCTACCGCCTGCTGGTATGCCGCGTGCCGGCAAAGCCGTAACGCAAAATACCGCAGCGAGCGATCAGGTCAATTGGTTTGGAGGGAGAGGGAAACTGCCACCTCGGCCCCCGCGTTCACCACCGATTCAAGCGAGTGGAAGAAGCACGGGCGAGGCGATAGAGGAGGGTTGCCGCTACCGGGTCACTACCGTTTCTTCCACGATTTGCCCGTCCGTACTAGGAGGGCGATCGTCTTTGGGTTCCATATACCTTTCTGGAGGCGAGAGAAGACTGGCGGGAAATGAAAAAGCCATTTCCCCCGGCGCAGAGAAATGGCCAACTATCGCAGAACGATCGCTGACGGATTCCCCAACGGGTCCAAGCTTCAGCACCGCGCGCCGTGAGAGATCCGA
>JBEKIM010000328.1:0-7813 GCA_050011755.1 Bryobacteraceae bacterium
AATTTCGGCGGGAAACAGATTGCGGATGCCGAGGATGCGCGCGGCTTCCACGCCGGCCGGCTGATCGAGGACTCTGCGCGGGGCTCCGCTTTGCAGAATGCGTCCGGCATCCAACAGCAACATGTTACCGGCCAACTCGAAGCAGGTTTCCAGGTCGCGGGTAGCCACCAGTATTGGCAGGCTGGTTTCATCCCTGACCATCCGTAGCATCTTATGCCATTCGGCGCGCAAGGCCATGTCCAGACCGGAGGCGGGCTCATCCAGCAGCAGCAGCTTCGGTTCGCCAATGAGGGCGCGCGCCACCGAGGACCGCAGCCGCTCCGGCTGCGAAACTTCTCCCGGGCGGAGGGGGGCAGCATCCTGAAGTTCGAACCGTTCCAGCGTCTCCTTCACGCGGCGGTGACGCTCCAGGCGCGTCAGCCCCGCGAGCGGAAACAGCAGATTATCGTGCAGGCTCATGTGCGGGAACAGCGCCCATCGCCGCGCGACGTATCCCACGCGCCGGCGGCGCGGCGGCAGGTTCACACCGGAGGCGCCGTCGAAAAGGATTTCATCGTCGAGGAGGATGCGGCCCGCGGCGGGCGCGACCCAGCCGGCGATGGTATCGAGGACGAGAGTCTTGCCCGCGCCCATGGCTCCGAACAGCGCTGTAATTCCAGACTCGGCCTGGAATTCGACATCCAACCCGGAAGTGACTACGCGCACCTGAATCATGCGGGCACTTGCCCCTTTTGCAGCCGGCCGCCGAAGTAAAGAGCCGCCAGTCCGGCCGCCGCTATCGGCAATAGCAGCCACCCGCTTGCGCCGCCGGCAAGGATGGCCGTCGCGCCGAAATCCACAAATGACCGAACGAAGCCAAACAGGGCAGCCCCCCACAGCGCGCGCCAGGCGAGAGGGAGGGTCACATACCAATAGATACGCCACTCGCCCGCCCCTAAACTCCGGGCCGCATTCCTAAAGGCGGGGTCCACCGCGGTGAAGCCTGCGCGGATCATCCTAAGCAAAAGCGGCAGCGTGTAGACCGCCGAAACAAGCACTGCCGTGTGCCAGCTAAAGCGCAGGGACCAGCGGCCCACGGCCGCCAGCAGATAGTAAACCAGCACGGCCGGCGGCAGGACCAGCGGAAGGCCGGAGGCGGCATCGAGCAAGTGGCTTCCGCGAAAGCCGCGGCTGGCCAGTAGCCAGGCCAGAGGCATCGCCGCCAGCATGGCAAGAAGCGTGGCCAAGCCGGCGTATCGCAGGCTGAGCCAGAGCGGGGACCATTCCATTGGCATGCGCGGGAATCTAATTATACCCGCATGACGGCGTTCGAATTACTTCCAGGCGCCCAGCAGGCGCCGCACCACCACCAATTGGCCGAGATGATATGCGTTATGGTCCGCCACCAACAGCACTTCGCGCAGAACGGTTTGGCCGGTGCCATGCGGAATGCGCGCATGCAGATTGATTTTCGAATTCTTCACCATGCGCCGGATGGTCGCCAGATCGGCGCGGAAGGCTTTCACGCTCTTATCCCACGCGGCATCGTCGGGGGGCGCCTGGGTGGGCGGCCAATAGCCGGCGGGCCAGGGCGGCGAAACATGTTTAGGCTTGCGGGTGAACTCCAGGATGTCCCACTGCGCGAGGCGCATGTGCTCCAGAATTTCCCACGGGGTATGCGGCAATCCACTGGGCCGGATGCCGCGCAATACGGTAGGCAGACCAGCGACCGCGGCATGGAAGTCGAGGTGCGCTCCGCCGCCATCCAGCAGGTAGACCAGGTGTTCCCGCAGAGATTGATCTTGGGTCATATCTGTTACTATTCTTGGACATCGGAGGGTTGGAAAACAAGCGGGCCGCTGGAAACGGGTACGCGACCTTGGAAGCTGCGGCGCGATCCAGTACGTCGTTGCCGAGCAGCGCTGAGCGGTGGACGCTCCCTCACGGTCGCGGCTCGGCCGGTCGCGGCTCGGTGGCGGCGCGGCTCAGCGCGCTAGAAACTGAATTTCATAGCCAACTGCACCAGGCGAGGGGCGGCGGCGCCGGCGATCTGGCCGAAGTTGGAGCTGCCGATGTTGCCGTTCACCGTCGCCGGCCCGTCGAATTGCGCGTGGTTCCACACATTGAACGCCTCCAGCCGGAGTTGCAGGATGCGCGCCTCGGTGAAGTGGATGTTCTTCGCCAGCGCCATGTCGAAGTTGGCGATGCCGGAGCCATAGAAGAAGCGGCGCGCGGCCGTGCCGAGTTGTCCCAGGGCGGGAAGACTAAACAGGGCCGTATTAAATGCCGGCTCTCCATTACGGGGATTGCGATTGACGTTGAGCGCCCCAGGCGTGTAATCGGGCGTATCCACGCCATTGTTATTGATGCCGTTTGGAAGGGTGCCGAGCAGGGACGTATCGTCGTTATTAAACAGAGTGACTGGAAAACCGGTGCTGAACCGGGTGATCCCGGAGATTTCCCAGCCTCCGCGAATCGCATAGCGATAGCTGGCCACGAAGTTGTGGGTCAGATCGAAGGCCGAGGGCGCGCGGTCGAGCGCCGGGTTCACCGGATTTACGGCCTCGGCCAGGCTCGACGACTGGTCGATCGACTTGCTGTAGGTATATCCGGCGAGCAGTTCGAACGGACCCGCATAATGGCGCACGGTAATCTCGAGCGCGTTATAGTTCGAATTGCCGATGGTCTTCTGATAGCTGACGCCGCCGAACGAAGCTGGGAATGGTCCGCGCGTGCCCTGGATGGTCCGGCCGGATGGAGTGGTGTAGACGCCGCTCTCGCCGAAGGGTCCGCAAGTACCGGTTCCCGGCATCACATCCGACGGTTGACTGAGACTCAGGCACAAGGCCGGATCGCCCGGGTTGGCTTCTTCGACGACCAATAAACGATGGGCCTGCGCGCCCACATAACCCAACCGCAGAAAGGTGTTTGCCGCGAATTGCCGCTCCAGCGACAAAGTGAAGTTCTCGGCATAAGGCGGCTCGTTCTGGCGATAGAAGGAAGGAATGCCCGTCAACGGCAGATACCTGGCCCAATCGACCTGGCTCTCAGGGTTCCGCGCGGAAGCTCCGAACGGAGGGAAGGGCAGGGGGAATCGCTGACCGTTGTTTTGTCCGGTGGCCGCCGTAATGAATGGGGTTTCGAACAACGGCGGGGCCGGGCTGCTGTAACTGTAACCATACGGCGGATTGGCGCTCATAATGCCCGCGGAGAGTCCTTCAAAGGCCGTGTAGAACATCCCGTAGCCCGCGCGCACGGTAGCTTTCGCGCCCGGCGACCACGCCAGCCCGATGCGCGGCGCCAAATTCGCATAGCGCGTGGGCGCGAGCGTGGAAGGAATGCCCGGATCGCCGGGGAAGACCAGGCCCGTGGGCGCGCCCGGATAGACCATGGACTGCTCGCCCAGCACCAGCGTCTGCAACTGGTTGTACTTCTCCCGCCAGGGCTCGATCACGTCCCAGCGCACGCCGTAGTTCAATGTCAGATTGGGCCGCAGCCGCCAGCTATCCTGCCCGTAAGCCCCGAAGTAGCGGGTCCGGTTGTAGAAGCTCTGGGAATCAGCCTGCGTGTAGCTCGATGGAATACCCAGAAGGAAATCCGCGAAATCGACGCCGGTTTCCGATCCTAGAAAATCGAACGAGCCGTTGGATTGCGCATCGGGATTCGTGTTCACCTGGTCGTAATGCATGGCGGCGCCGAACTTGAAGCTGTGGCTGCCGCTCACGCGCGACCAATCGTCGGCCGCCTGGAAGGTATTGTTCACCTGCCGCAGCCCGGTCGAATCCACGCCCAGGGTGAAATCGTTGAATGACACATTGGCGACGCCTTCGATCGACGGGACCAGCGGCACGATGCCCGGGGTCCCCATGCCTTCGACAAAACCCTGCGAGCTCAGGCTGGGACCTACGCCGCCCGCGGGCTGGCCGGCGACATTCGCGTTGCGCAGGAAGCTCAGGTGAAATTCGTTGACCGTGTTGGCGCCGAATGTCTTCGTAGCGGACAGGCTGGCGAGCTGCGCCAAGCCGAAGTTCAGCGCATTGAAGCCGGGCAGGCTGGCGCCGCCCTGCGCGGTGGGATAAGGATTATTCAGCTTGTAATTGTCGGCGAAATAGTATGCCGACAACATGCCCCAGCGGGAGTCGCCGTCCAGGCGGAGAGCGCCTTTGTCGTCACGTAGGTTTTCGTCATACGCGGCCGTGGAGAACTGGTCGGCGCCCGCGTTCGGCTGTTGGATATACCGCAGCAGGCTGCGCGCGGGAGCGGACCAGGCGCGTTGGGGAACGATCGCTCCGGGAAAAACGCATTGCGTGGCATTTGTACAGCCGGGCGTATAGTAGGGCTCGCCCGGCGACACACCATATCCCAGCCTTTCCGACAGGGTGTTGGCCCAGTATTGGCCATTCACAGCGCCGGTCAACTGGCTGGCCTGATCCTGCAGGTTACCCGAGCGGTCGGCGAGCGAGGGGACGCGGATGAGTCCGGTGTCCACGCCTTGAGTCATGCGGGTGCCCTGGTAGTCGGCGAAGAAAAAAAGGCGGTCGCGGCGGATGGGACCGCCCAGCGTCGCGCCGAACTGATTCCGATCGAAGCGGGCGCGGTCCGCCGAGAAGAAGTTGCGCGCGTCGAGGTCTGTGTTGCGCAGAAACTCGAACAGGCCGCCGTGCAAGGCATTCGTGCCGGACTTGGTGACCACCAGGATCTGGCCGCCGCTGTAATCGCCATACTCGGCATTGAAGTTGCTGGTGAGGATGCGCAACTCGGCGATCGAATCCAGGTTCGGCACGACTGCCGTTCCCATGTTGACCGTCTCTTCGACGTTGCTGCCGTTCACGACGAAGCCATTGGCGGTTTCGCGCTGTCCGCTGACGGAGAGATTGCCCGGATTGAGGCCTCCGGAGGGCGGCGTGCTGGTGACGCCCGCCATCAGGACCGCATTCGGCTGCTGCGAACTGGAAGGAATCACGCCCGGCTGCAGCGCCAGCAGATCGGTGAAGCTGCGGCCGTTCAGCGGCACCGAGCGGGTGGTGGCGCCGGAAAGAGTTTCACCGGATTGTGTGTCGGCGAGATCCGGCCCTACGCCATCGCCGGTTATTGTCAGGGCCTCGTTTTTGCGGTCAAGTTGAAGGGTGATTTCGAGGCGCAGCGGTGTACCGGTTATTTCGAACGCGCGCGCAAAGGGTTGAAAGTTGGTCTGATGAATCGCCACGCCATAGAGGCCGATGGGAAGATCCGGGAAGGCGTAAGAGCCGTCGCTGGAGGTGACTGCGGTTTGTTCGGCGCCGGTGGCGCCGGCTCGAATGATAACGGTCACGGCGGGCATGGCAGCTCCGCTGGGATCCGTGACGATACCAGTGAGGGCGGCGCCATCCGAGCGGGCAGAGGCGCAACATGCAAGAGCGGCAAGCAGCAGGAGGCGGGTGGTTGTAGTAGGCATGCGTTGAAGTCATTTCTCTTGCAACTCAATTGCAAATTGAAACTCTAGCGCGTGCCGCGGCAGTTGCGGCGGAAGTTCATTTAGGCAAATGAGTTGCAAGAAGGAGGTTTTGGTGGACCCGCGCGGCGGTTGGGGGAAGCTGGGTATAATCACCCACTGCGGGCGGGGGTCCACGCCTGCCGAGGGTCTCCAGACCCGATCGAGGCCGCCCTAGACTCCGCCCATGCGGGCGGCTTCGGCAATTGGCAGCGCCGCCCAGGGGTAACCAGGAGCGCCGCGAGGCCGCCGGCCGGCGCGCCGACTCCGACAATGTGAAACCGGCTCGCCGGCGGAGCATTTGAAGCACGATCGCCGATGTTTCCGGCTTGAATCGTATTCCACTCCTAACGCAGCTCTAGACGGGCAGCGAGCAGATTAGGGCCGGTCATTGCCGGCGAAAGCCGGCTAAGCCTGTGTAAGACGGCGGACTGAAGAAGTCCGCCGCGGCACGCTACCCTGAGACCCCATTGGCGCTCAATAAGTTAGCGGTTGTTTTCGGAGCCGCAAAGATGACGAAGACCAAGAGTGGGGCGGGCATGATTGCCCGCCCCACGGTGAGTTTTCGACGGTGCCCCGCCGGGGGTCTCGCCGCTGTTTCACCCGCATCCGCGGGGGCGCCCGCAAAAGCGTGCGCCACGGGTGGCTGTCCTCAGATTGCCTGCCCCCACGTATTCTACATCCCATTTATATTAAGTACTTGGAAACGGCTTCTGAACTACTGGCGCGCTCCATCGTCGCCCGGCTGCGCGACGCGGGGCACCAGGCCTATCTGGTGGGCGGTTGTGTGCGCGACCTTCTGCTGGGCCGGACGGCGAAGGACTTCGACGTGGCCACCGATGCGCGGCCCGATCGTGTGAGCGAGTTGTTCGAGTGGTCCGAACAAGTGGGCGCGCATTTCGGCGTGGTGCTGGTGCGCGAGAATACCGCGCAGGTAGAGGTGGCCACGTTCCGCAGCGACGCCAGTTACAGCGACGGGCGGCGTCCCGATGCCGTGCGCTTCGAGAGCGACCCCCGGCAGGATGCCCTGCGGCGCGATTTCACGATCAATGCGCTGCTGCTCGATCCAGACACAAACGAAGTGCTGGACTTCTCCGGAGGCCAGAAAGACCTGCAATGCCGCGTGGTCCGCGCCATCGGCGATCCGGAGGAGCGCTTCCGGGAAGATCACCTGCGTTTGATCCGGGCCGTGCGCTTCGCGGCTCGCCTGGGATTCGAAATCGAACCGGTCACCATGGCTGCGATCCAGAGGCTGCACCCCCTGATCGAGACCGTTTCGCCGGAGCGGGTGCGCGACGAATTATTGCGCATCCTGACGGAAGGCGCGGCGCGGCGCGGTTTCGAGCTGCTGGACGAGACCGGACTGCTGGGCGATATTCTGCCGGAAGTGGCGGCCATGAAGGGTGTGGCGCAGCCGCCGGAATTCCATCCCGAAGGCGACGTCTGGACGCACACGCTGCTGCTCCTCGAAAAGCTGCGCCATCCCAGCCCGACGTTGGCCGCCGGCGCGTTGTTGCACGATGTCGGCAAGCCGCCGACCTTCCGCGTGGCCGATCGCATCCGTTTCGACGGGCATGTGGAGGAAGGCGTGCGGCTGGCGCACGGCATCCTCACGCGGCTGCGATTTTCGAGCGAACAGACCGCGCAGATCGAAGCGCTGATCGCCCATCACATGCGCTTCAAGGATACCGGGCAAATGCGCGAGAGCACCATGAAGCGCTTTCTGCGCATGGAGAACTTCGCCGAGCACCTGGAGTTGCACCGCATCGACTGCCTCTCGGGCAACGGCCGGCTGGACACTTACAAACGCATGCGCGCGCGGCTGGAGGAACTTAGCGAAGAGGAACTGCGCCCCAAGCCCCTGCTGACCGGGCGCGACCTGATCGAGCAGGGTTATGCGCCGGGCCCCTCTTTCGGCAAGATGCTGGCCTTCGTGGAAGACGCGCAGCTTGAGGGCCGGGTGCAGAGCCGGGAAGAAGCGCTGGCGCTGGTGCGCGCGCAATTCGGAGAGCCGGCCAAGACACAACAGCCCGCGAACTGACACCTGCAAACTGTGATACAGTCGGGCCTTGCTATGACCCTGAACGGTTATCTGGTGAAGAGCACGATCGTGGCGGCGCTCGGCGGTCTGCTGTTTGGGTTCGATACCGCGGTGATCGCGGGCACCACCCACGCACTCACGGAGACGTATCACCTGACGCCCGGCTCATTGGGGCTGACCGTGGCCGCCGCGCTATGGGGCACCATCATCGGCGCCATGTTCGCGGGCATGCCGGGCGACCGCTGGGGCCGGCGCGACAGCCTGCGGGTGATGGCGATCCTGTACCTGATTTCGGCGCTCGGTTGCGCCTTCGCCTGGGACTG
>JBEKIM010000329.1:0-8354 GCA_050011755.1 Bryobacteraceae bacterium
GTCGCTGATGCGAAGCGTTTCTACCTTGGCGCTTTTCTCCCTCAGCCGGATGTACGCGATGTTGTGGCGGGGGTCGTAGGTAAGCTGCATCGGTTAGCCTGGTTAATGGTATCGCACCGGGCGTGACGACCAGCCAACAGAGAGCGGTTCAAGCCCCAGCCCAGAGGGCACCCAGGCTCATCTTTGAGCCCACTGCGGCGCAATAGGGTTAGGAGCCCATAGATGGACTTAGTGCAGAGCTCCTAGACCGGCGGCCTGCGAGGCCGCCGCAGGCTGCGAGCCTGCCCCACCGGGCGAGCTTGGCTCGCCTGCGCTGGCAGAAGTGCCTACGCCACGTCAGCCGAGCTTGCCCTGCATCTTGGCGGCGAAGCGCGCGATGTTGACGATGGCGCGCTCGTGGGTGCCCTCGCCGCATTTCTCTTTCTCGTCCCAGGCTTCCACTTTGAAATTGACGCGGCGGCCGTCCACCGCGATCACTTCGGCCTTGAAGGTCACCGTCATGCCCATCGGCGTGGCGGCCAGATGGTAGACGTTCACGTGCGTGCCGACGGTGTCGTGTCCCGCGTCCAGCAAGGGGAGAACGGCGTCGCGGCAGGTGCGCTCCATCCAGCCGATCATCCAGGGCGTGGCCAGCACCCGGGCGCCTTCCATACCCAGGAAATTGATGGCCACTTCGTTATCCACCAGCAGCTTCTTTTCGAGCTTGGTTCCGATCGCTATATCCATTACGGCTCCTTTCGTAGCATACCCCGTGGCGCACCGTTGAAAACCCAATTGGGGGGGCGGGCAATCATGCCCGCCGCCTTTCAGGCGGCTAAGCCGGCTGCGGCCAGGATTGGCCGCCCTCCAAATTGAGTTTTCATCTTCCAGCGTGCCGGCGGGACTTTTAAGTACCGCTTTGGCGGGCGTAAAATGGCTCTTGCATTTCTCACATAGTCGTAGTAGCATTACAAACAGCTATAGTAGAGCACAAATGGCGACACCCAAATTCACCCAACTCGAGCTGCAAATCATGCAGGTCCTGTGGGACCGCGGCGCGGTCCCCATCCGGGACATTCAAGAAGCCTTCCCTGAGCGGGACAGGCCCTCGTACACCACCGTGCAAACTACCGTCTACCGCCTGGAAGCCAAGAAGGCTGTGCGGCGTGTGAAGAAGATCGGGAACGCCCACATCTTCGGGGCGGTGGTCTCGCGCAATGCCGCGCAAGGCAGATTGATCGACGACCTGTTGGGCCTGTTCGGCGGCCGGACCCAGCCGCTGATGGCACACCTGGTGGAGTCCGGCAAGCTCACCCTCGACGACGTCAGGGAAGCGCAGCACGCCCTGCGAAAACTGGCAAAGGAGGACCAATCGCAATGATCCCCGTCAATGTAACTTCGGCCATGGCTAACCATCTGTGGCAATCCACGCTCTTTGCAGCCGTAGCGGCGCTACTGGCGCTGGCGCTGCACAACAATCACGCGCGCACGCGCTATTGGATATGGCTGAGCGCTTCCGTGAAGTTCCTCGTCCCGTTTTCGCTGCTGTCCGCCGTGGGCGGTCAAATTGGATCGCTGACGGGATGGTTGAGCGCCAGCCGCGCGGCGCGGACGGATCTGGTGGCCGTCGTGAAGCAGGTCAGCCAGCCCTTTCCGCAACAGCCGCTCGCGGCGGCCATGGCGACAGCGATTGTCCCGCGGCATACCCACCTGCTGCCGGCGATTCTCTTCGCGGTATGGGCATGCGGATGCCTGGCGGTGGCGCTCATTTGGTGGCGGCGATGGCGCCGCGTGCGTGCCGCCATGCGCGCCGGTTCGCCGCTCGAGATTGGAGCGGGCATCCCGGTGCTATCCTCGCCGGCCTTGCTGGAGCCAGGCGTTTTCGGCATCTTTCGCCCGGTGCTGCTGCTGCCGGAAGGCATCACGGATCACCTGGCGCCGGCGCACCTGAAGGCTATTCTGGCGCACGAATTATGCCATGTCCGCCGCCGCGACAATCTGATGGCGGCGATTCACATGATGGTCGAGGCGATCTTCTGGTTCCATCCCCTGGTCTGGTGGGTGGGAGCGCGGCTGGTGGAGGAACGCGAACGCGCCTGCGACGAAGAAGTGGTCCGGCTCGGCGGGCAGCCGGAAATATATGCGGAAAGCATTCTGAAGACTTGCCAATTCTACCTGGAGTCGCCGCTGGCATGCATGTCGGGGATCGCCGGCTCCGACCTGAAGAAAAGGATTGTGCGGATCATGACCGGGCGGGTGTCGAATAGTCTCAGTTTCGGCAGAAAACTGCTGCTGATCGCCGCCGGCACCATAGCCATCGCCGGACCCATCGTCATCGGCCTGACGAATCCACCGCCCAGCCGGGCGCAATCGGCGCCGGCCGCCGGCACGCCCCATGTCACCTTCGACGTGACATCCATCAAGCCGGAACGCGGCGGCATGCAGTTTTTCCGGATCGGCATGGATGCAGGCCGCTTCACGGCGACCAACGCAACCCTGAAAACTCTGATCCAAATCGCCTACCGCGTGAAGGACTCTCAAATCTCGGGAGCACCGGGTTGGACGGAATCCGAACATTACAATATCGAGGCCAAGCTGGACGACCCTCCGGCCGATCCACAACGGAAAGGCAGCCCCGACGATCAGAACGCACAGCTCCTGCTGATGCTGCAGTCGATGTTGGCGGATCGCTTTAAGCTGGCGATCCATCACGAGACGAAGGACCTGCCCATATATGCGCTGGTGGTCGCTAAGAACGGGCCCAAGATGCACGAATCCCCGGCCACACCGGACGACGATGCGCCTAACCGCGAAATAACCCCTAACGATCCCCCGCCGCCACATACGATTCGCATGAATGGCCGGGGAGAGTTGAATGTCAATGGCGAGAATATGGACATGTTTGCGGATCTGCTTTCGCGGCAACTGGGCCTTCTCATCGTGAACAAGACCGGCCTGAAAAGCAACTACGATTTCACTTTGAAATGGACGCCCGACGAGGGCCACGGCCTTATGCCGGGGAATCCGCCCGGAGATGCCGCGCCGCCGGCGGAAGCGTCCGGGCCATCCATCTACACCGCCTTGCAGGAGCAACTCGGGCTGAAGTTGGAATCGCAGAAAGGCCCGGTGGACACCATCGTCATCGATCGCGTGGAGAAGCCGTCGGCGAACTAGCGTGGAGCGCCAGCGGGAGACATTTATGATTAGGCAAGTAAGCATGAGTCTGATGATTTTGGGGCTGAGCTACGCCCCGCAAGGCCGCGCTCAATCGCCCGCGTTTGAAGTGGCGTCGATTAAGCCGAACCATAGCGGCAACGGCAATGTGATGCTGCGCATCGAGCCAGGCGGGAGGTTTGTGGCGAGTAACGTCACGCTGAAGCTACTCCTGCAAACGGCATACGGCGTGAAAGACTCCCAGATCTCGGGAGCGCCGGGGTGGTTCGACTCCGACCATTTCGACGTGGAGGCCAAACCGGAAGACTCGCCCGCCGAGGGTCAGTCGAAAGTCGGCCGCGACGATCGGGAGGAGCAAATGAAGCTGATGCTGCGATCGCTGCTGGCGGATCGCTTCAAGCTCACGCTGCATCACGATACGAAGGAACTGCCGCTCTATGTCCTGGTGGTTGCGAAGAGCGGACCCAAGTTCCACGAGGCGGCTGTGGCGCCGGCCGATTCGGCCCCGCCCCCTCCCGGGCCGCCAGGTGGGCCTCCCGGAGCATCCGCTATGCGGCATGGCATCATGATGAACGGGAGGGGCGATCTCACCATGACCGGCGCCACCTTGGAACGCTTCGCGGACATCCTTTCGCGGCAAGTCGGACGCCTGATAGTGGATAAAACCGGGCTGAAAGGGGAGTACGATTTCACTCTGAAATGGACCCCGGATGAAGGGCAGGGAGCCATGCGCGGCGGGCCCCCGGGAGACGCCGCGCCGCCCCCGGAGGCGTCCGGCCCAACCATTTTTACGGCCTTGCCGGAACAACTCGGGCTGAAACTGGAGACGCAAAAAGGCCCCGTGGACACGATCGTAATCGACCACGTGGAGAGACCTTCTGAAAACTAGCGTGCGGGCGGAGTTCCTGCGCGCACCTGTTGACTCTGGATCCGCATAGCGAACTGTCACACGGTCTGGACTTATACCTGATCCGATGACCAGAACCTGGACTCGACGAGTTCTTACCGGCGTGGCCGTTGCGTCCCTCGCGGCGCCGGTGATGTGGGCCGCGGAGTATCGCGGACAGGTGACTTTCGGGGGATTGCCGGTGCCGGGCGCCACGGTCACCGTAACCGCGGGAGACAAAACGTTCACCGCCATCACCGATCCGCAGGGTCTGTACTCTTTCCCGGAATTAGCGGATGGAAACTGGACGGTCGAAATCCACATGCTGGGGTTCGCCGCAATCCAGGAGGGCGTGGCGATCGGGCTCAGCACACCCCTCGCGAAATGGGAACTGCAACTCCTGCCGCTCGATCGGATCGGCGCGCGGGTCGAGGCCGCCGAACCGCCCGGGCCGGCGCTGCCACAGCCTGCGGCGGCTCCACAAAACGAGCCGCGGAAGCCGCCGGCCGCTCCGAAAGAAGCATCCGATGACGATTTGAGCCAGCGCGCCGCCGACGGGTTTCTGATCAATGGCAGCTCGCAGAACGGCGCCGCGTCGCCCTTCGCGCAACTCCCCGCGTTCGGCAATAACCGCAATGGCTCGAAAGGGCTGTTTAACGGCGGAATCGGCATGACGCTGGACAATTCCGCTCTGGACGCGCAGCAATTTTCGATAACGGGACAAAACTCGCCTAAGCTGTCGTACAGCCGGCTGACGGGCATGGCGGCATTGGGCGGTCCAATTCAAATCCCACATCTGTTCAAGCGCCCTCCGGTGTTCTTCGTCGCGTATCAGTGGACGCGGAACAACACTGCCAGCACGCTGCCCGGCCTGATGCCGGACCTGGCGGAGCGTGCCGGAGCCTTTTCCAGCGCGATCCTGGACCCCATCACCGGCGCGCCCTTCCCCGGCAACACCATTCCGGAAAGCCGCATTAGCCCACAGGCGCGCGCCTTGTTGAGTTTCTACCCGCTGCCGAACTTCAACGGCGGTACAGGGTACAACTACCAGATTCCAATTCTCAGCTCGAGCCACCAGGATGCGCTGCAATCGCGCCTGAATAAGACGCTGGGCATGCGGGATCAGATCTACGGCCGCTTCGCATTTCTGAGCCTGCGCACGGGCGCCCCGAATCTGTTCGGTTTTCTGGATACCAGCAGCCTGCTGGGAATCAACACCAGCGCGAATTGGTCGCACCGGTTTAGCCAGCGATGGTTCATGAACCTGGGGGTGCAGTTCAGCCGCCTGGCTACGCATGTGACACCTTATTTCGAGAATCGGGAGAACGTGTCGGGCGACGCGGGGATCTCAGGCAATAACCAGGAGCCCATGAATTGGGGGCCTCCAAGTCTCACCTTCGCGAGCGGCATCGCCGGACTATCCGACGGGCAAAACTCGTTCGATCGCAACCAGACCAGCGGCCTGTCGGATTCCATGCGATGGTTTCGCAGTGGCCATAACATTACCTTTGGATCCGATTTCCGGCGCCAGGAATTCAATTACCTGTCGCAACAGAACCCGCGCGGCACATTCACCTTCACCGGCGCCGCCACGGGCGCCGGCTTTGCTGACTTTTTATTGGGCATTCCGGAGACCAGCGCCATCGCGTTCGGCAACGCCGACAAATACTTTCGCCAGTCGGTCTACGACGCTTACATCAACAACGATTGGCGCATCAGTCCGGAATTCTCGCTGAACGCGGGCAAGCCCTGGGAATACCGCGCGCCGATCACCGAACTGTATGGCCGCCTCGTAAATCTGGATAGCTCTCCGGGCTTCGCGGCGGTCGCTCCAGTCGTGGCTAACGATCCGATCGGGTCCCTCACCGGTCGGCGTTATCCCAGTTCGCTGGTACGGCCCGATAAGCGGGGGATCGAGCCGCGCGTGGGCATCGCCTGGCGTCCGGTCCCGGGGTCGTCGATGGTGGTTCGCGCCGGCTACGGCATTTACTACGATACATCGGTCTATCAGACCATCGCCCTGCAGATGGCGCAGCAGCCGCCGCTGTCGAAGACCTTGAGCGTCCAGAACAGCGCCGCGGATCCGCTGACCCTGGCCAACGGCTTCCTGGCATCTCCGGCGATCGCCGGCAACACATTCGGCATCGATCCGAATTTCCGCCCCGGATATGCCCAAAACTGGCAAGTTGCGGTACAGCGCGACCTGCCCGGTTCCCTCCAATTGACCGCCACTTACCTTGGCATCAAAGGAACCAATGGACCGCAGGAATTCCTGCCCAACACTTATCCGATCGGCGCGGTGAATCCCTGTGCCGTTTGTCCTGCCGGGTTCCTTTACATGACTTCCCACGGCAATTCCAGCCACGAGGCCGGACAGATTCAATTGCGGCGCAGGCTGCATAACGGTCTCACCGGGATCTTACAATACACTTACTCAAAATCCATTGACGACGACGCGGTGCTGGGTGGACAAGGCGCCAACACCACCGGTCAGAATAGCCCCAGCGCCGCATCGGCCGGGACTACGGAGGTATCCACAGGCTCCTCGAACCTGGCTGTTGCGCAAAACTGGCTGAACCTCAGCGCCGACCGGGGCCTCTCTACTTTCGACCAGCGCCATCTCTTGAGCATGCAGGCGCAATACACCACCGGCATGGGAATCGGCGGAGGTACGCTGCTGACCGGATGGAAGGGCGCGCTCTTCAAAGAGTGGACCTTCGCCGGCACCATCACCGCGGGCAGCGGCCTGCCCGAGACTCCCGTCTATCTGGCTGCCGTGCCGGGAACTGGCGTCACCGGCACCATCCGTCCCGATTACGTCGGCGGCTTCAATCTGAACCTGGCGGCCTATACCGCGCCTTTGCCGGGCCAGTGGGGAAATGCCGGCCGGAGTTCCATCACCGGCCCCGACCAGTTCAGTGTGAATGCCTCGTTGGGACGCACTTTCCGGGTCGGCGACCGGCTCAATCTCGACCTGCGATTCGACGCCACCAATGCACTCAACCACGTCACCTATACAGCTTGGAACACGATCGTGAACAGCGCGCAGTTCGGATTGCCGGCGGCGGCCAATGCCATGCGCAGTATCCAGACGACCCTGCGTCTGAGGTTCTGAACTATGCGCTGCGCTGCCTCCATCCTTTGTTTCGCCGCCGCCGCATGTGCCCAACAAATCGGCCAGAACGCGCCGGCCGGCGGGAACGGTGCAGTTACGTTCACCACCGGCGCCCGGTTAGTTGTCGAGACCGTCGTCGTGACAGATAAGAAAGGCGTGCCTGTAGAGGGCCTGACCGCAAAGGACTTCACGGTGACCGAGAACGGCGCGCCGCAAACCATCCGCTTCTTCGATCGTCAAGACTTGCCAAAGACGCCCGCTGCGGCGCCCGCGGCATCCGCTTCGGAACACATCCACATTTACGACAAGCTCGGGCGGACGCAGATTGCGCCGGAGACGCCGGGGAGCACCCGATACAAGGACAGACGGCTGCTGGCACTCTATTTCGACATGAGCGCCATGCCCCCGGGCGATCAATTTCGTGCACTGGCTGCGGCGGAGAGATTCATCCGCACGCAACTGGCGGCCGCGGACCTGCTGGCGATCCTGCGCTACACGGGCGGCGCGGTGGATGTCCTGCAGGACTTCACCGGTGATCGTGACCGTTTGTTAAGCATCATCCAGACCATGATCGTGGGTGAAGGCCAAGGCATGGATTACTCTACCGGCGATGCCAGCAGCCCCGATACGGGCGCCGCTNNATACGGGCGCCGCTTTCGGCCAGGACGACAGTGAGTTCAATATCTTCAATACGGACCGGCAGCTATCCGCCCTGCAGACCGCGGCCAACATGTTAGGCCAGCTTAACGAGAAGAAATCGCTGATTTACTTCGCCAGCGGGCTGCGCCTGAACGGCCTCAACAATCAGGCGCAATTGCATGCCACCATCAATGCCGCGATTCGAGCCGGGGTGTCGTTCTGGCCCATCGACGCGCGCGGCCTGCTAGCCGAGGCCCCTTTAGGCGACGCCACCATGGGATCGCCTGGCAATGCAGGCATGTATTCCGGCGCGTCGGCGCTGGCGGTCACCTCGAACCTGCAGCAGTCGCAAGATACGCTCTACGCGCTGGCCACCGATACGGGCGGCAAAGCGTTGCTCGACAATAACGACCTGGCCAAAGGAATCCTGCAAGCGGAGCAGGCCGTCTCGAGTTACTACATGATCGGCTACTACACCACCAACGCCGCGCAGGACGGCAAATTCCGCCGCATCAAGATCGCATTGAATGGCGGCCTGGCCGCAAACCTGGATTATCGCCA
>JBEKIM010000330.1:0-7760 GCA_050011755.1 Bryobacteraceae bacterium
TAGTCGGCACCGCGCATAAAACATAGACGCGCGAAATTGTTTTAAAGTGACACCCCCCGACTTACTTTTTCACCACCGTCCATAGAGTGGCGACACGTCCAGTTCTCCGCATTTTCATCTCTTCCACTGCCATCGACCTGACCGGCTACCGTGATAAGGTCCGCGACGCCGTGCTGCGTTTGGAGGGCCTGCCCATCGCTATGGAGACGTTTTGCGCATCCGGCGGGGTGCCCGCGACCGAATACATGCGAATGGCGGCCGAAGCGGATGCCGTGGTCTGCATTGTGGCGCATCGTTACGGCTACGTTCCGCCGGTGGAACTGGGCGGCGACGGGGAGCGCTCCATCACCTGGCTTGAGGTGGATGCTGCGAAGCGGGCGGGCAAGCCGGTATTTGCCTTTGTGGTGGATCCCAAAACGCCATGGACCGAGGTCAAAGAACAAGACAGACTGGTCAGCGAGCCTGAAAAAGCCGCCGAAATCGTCAGGGCGGTTCAGAAGCTCCAGGAGTTCAAGACTTACCTTGGTCGCGAAACCACGCGGCGGACCTTCGCCAGCCAAGAGCAACTGGCTGAGCATGTCACAGCCACACTCGCCAACTTCGCGCCGCGGGCGAGCGCCACTGCGCGCGTGTGGAAGGCGCTCTTCCGGATTATGAATATCTCAAGAATGTTTAGATGCGGATCGGGGAAACAAGAGATGCTCGCGCGATTCGTCGTGGCAGGGGCTGGGCTGCTCTTGGCCGCCTCGCTAGGCGCTTGGCAAGCGGACCACGTGGCCGGCGCGGAGAAGGAGAAGAACGCCGGGCAGAAGGTGCCGGCGCAGAAGGAGAAACCAGGGCCCGACCTCGCTGCCCTAATGGGCGGCCCGCGGCTCGATCCGGCGGCGGTCGAACGCGGGCGAGAGATCTTTGTACCAAGCTGCGGTTTTTGTCACGGCAACGATGCCCACGGCAAGAGCGGGCCGGATCTCGTGCGCTCGGCGCTGGTGTTGCATGATAGCAAGGGCGATATGATCATTCCGGTAATCCACGATGGCAGGCCAGATCGGGGAATGCCGGCCTTTGCCGCCCTCTCCGCGGAGCAGATTGCCGACATCTCGACCTTCCTACACTCGCGCGCGGCCGACGTAGCGAACCGGTTCGCTTATAAAATCGGCGATCTGATTACGGGTGATCCGCGAAAGGGTGCGGTATTCTTCCAAGGCGAAGGACATTGCGCCCAGTGCCATTCACCATCCGGCGACCTCGCGCATGTCGCGACCAAATACGAACCTGTCGAATTGCAACGCCGCATGCTATACCCCGCGCCGAACATGATTGACCTGTTCCTGGGGAGATCCGTGAAGCCGCCCGCGCCTACCAAAGTAACTGTCCATCTACCTTCAGGGCAGGAAGTGTCGGGTACTCTAGATCATCAGGACGAGTTCACGATTGGCATGCACGATTCGTCCGGCTGGTATCAGTCGTTCGCACGCGAAAACGTCAAGGTCGAGATACAAGATCCTCGGGCGGCGCACGAGGCGCTGCTCCCGAAATATACGGACGATGACATGCATAACATGCTCGCGTATCTGGAGACCTTAAAATGAGAGCCACGCTTGTCACTCTGCTCCTGATGACACCTCTGATCGACAACGCTCAGCAACTGCCTCCCGACGCGCTGCTGAAGGCCGCCACGAACAACTGGCCGACTTATAACGGAGACTATTCGGGGCGGCGATTCAGTCCGCTGGAGCAGATCAATTCGTCGAATGTCCGGGAATTGTCGATGGCTTGGGTGTATCGCGCCACAAATTATGGCGCCGGCGGATTTGGTTCGGTTATCAAATCGACCCCGCTTGAGGTGAACGGCGTCCTCTATTTCACGATGCCCGACAATGTCTGGGCAGTGGACGCTCGCAGCGGCCGGGAGATCTGGCACTTCAAATATCCGCCAAACGAGGGCAACCATATCGGGCAGCGCGGAGTGGCCATGTGGGGCGACTGGCTGTACTTCGAAACGCCCGACTGCAACCTGATTTCGCTCAACGCCAAGAACGGGACGGAACGCTGGCGTAAACAGATTGCGGATGTCAAGCTTGAGTATTTCTGCACCATGTCTCCGCTGGTGGCGGGCAACCATATCGTCACGGGCGTAGGCGGCGATTCGCTGGACAATCCTGGATACCTGGAATCGCACGATCCGGAAACGGGCGACCTGCAATGGCGATGGAGCACTGAGCCAGGCAAGGGCGAACCCGGCTCCGAGACCTGGCCTAATGACGACGCTCGCGGCCACGGCGGGGGAATGACCTGGATGACCGGAACTTACGATCCGGCACTGCGACTCATCTATTGGGGCACCGGAAATCCTAACCCGGTGCATGCGGGTGAGGGCCGAAAAGGCGACAATCTCTGGACCTGCTCGATCGTGGCGTTGAATGTGGACACGGGCAAGATGTCATGGGGTTACCAGGTTTCGCCTCATGACACACATGACTGGGATGCGGTACAGACCCCCATCCTATTCGACGCGGAGTTCCAAGGCCGGCAGCGTAGACTCATAGCCCAGGCTAGCCGGAATGGGTTCTTCTTTGTCCTGGATCGCGCGAATGGCGAGCACCTGCTGACCGCTCCGTTCATCAAGAGCAACTGGAGCTTGGGGCTGAACATTAAAGGGCAACCGATTCCCAATCCGAAGAAAGAGCCTTCCCGGAACGGCACACTCGTTTCTCCGAGTTCGAATGGCGCGTCCAACTGGTTTGCTCCCACGTTCGATCCGATGACAGGCTTGTTCTACGTGGTGGCATCACAAAGTTACAGCGTTTTCTACCTGACGGCCGAAGGAAAGGCCGAAGGTTTCGCGGGCCGGGACGATTTCCTGAATTATCCCGGAGCGATTGAGGCCATCGATTATCGCACGGGCCAGATCCGTTGGACACACGATATCGGCGCCATGGGCCCGGGGTTGCTTACGACGGCGGGGAACCTGCTGTTCGCCGGCGACAGCTCCGGACATGCGATGGCTCTCGATGCGGCTAAAGGCACGACCTTGTGGCACGCCAGTGTGGGCGCCAATCAGGCGAATGGCGCGATCACCTACGAACTTGACGGCAGGCAATACATTCTAGTCGGCGCGGGAGACACGCTAGTGGCGTTCGCGTTGCCGCTATAACCGGTCAGAACATCGCAGTAGGCCGGCGAAATCTCGCAACCGTACCCGGTACATCGGCGATTTCACGGGATGGAAAAACCACGACAGCTACCAGAAGGCGTTTCAGCGATTGTTGCGCGATCTGGCTCCGGGGCCGACCGGCAAGCCTTAGCGCGGCGTGCCGGTGGGCGTCGCGCAGGGGGGCGCCGCACGCGGCGCCGGAAACCGGACTGGTATGACGGGCCGTCCCTTCCACGCCTGACGCGACGTGGGCCAAGTGTGTGCGAAAGGCCGCTACTTCCCACGCACCGGGGGGACCACCACCAGACCGGAGGCGGGTTACACTCCATAGAGTGGCGACGCGCCCGGTTCTCCGCATCTTCATTTCATCAACGGCCATCGACCTGACGGGCTTCCGCGATAAGGTCCGCGATGCCGTATTGCGCCTGGAGGGTCTGCCTATCGCATTGGAGACGTTCTCCGCGATTGGCGGCGCGCCGGCGACCGGATGTATGCGGATGGCGTCCGAAGCTGACGCGGTGATCTGCATCGTGGCGCATCGATATGGCTACGTCCCACTGGTGGAACTGGGCGGCGACGGGGAGCGCTCAATTACTTGGCTTGAAGCGGATGCCGCGAAGCGAGCGGGCAAGCCGGGTGTTTGCATTCCTGGTCGATCCCAAAGCCCCCAGGACGAGGTGAGAGAAGACGGCCGACTGGTCAGCAAGCTCAACTCTCCTATTGGCCCAGCTACACTTCGGTCAGTTTGGTTATCTGGACCGCAGGGCAAAGGCCACATAGGCGCCTCGGAACTTTGACGGCGTGGCGGTAGGCGTGGATCGTGTCTGCGCGGCAGCACAGAAGACGATATATTGCTTGCCTCCGACTTCATACACGGCCGGGATGCCCTCGATGGGTTCTGGAACCTGAGCCTCCCAGAGCATCTTGCCGTTTTCCACGTCAAAGGCCCGGGCTCGCCGGTCGTTGGTGCCGGTAAAAATGAGACCGCCGGCGGTGATTACCGGGCCGACCTTGGGAAAATGAGCGCCAGTGTTGACGACACCTTTTGCGGCGAGTTCTGTCACCTCGCCCAGTGGAATCGACCACTTGATGGTGCCTTCGTTTAAGTCGTATGCGGTAAGGGAAGTCCACGGCGGCGCGATAGCGGATAAACCGTTGGCGATCAGGAAACCGAAGCTGCTCACATATCGAGGTGGCTGGTTCTTAGGACTCGCAGGATCGGATTCCAGCTTCAATATACACGGCAGGTCCTTGGAGGCGACAACCAGCAGGCCGCGCGCGGGATCGACCGCGGCTCCACCCCAGTTGGCGCCGCCATTGTTACCGGGCATTTGCACGCTTCCTCGGAAACTCGGTGGCGTGAATAACCCCTCATTGCGAGCGCTGAGGATCATATCGCGGAAACGGGCGCGGTCTTCGGCGCTCAGGTAGGGGTTTAAATCTTCCATAGTGAACTTCTGGCGGGAGAACGGCGGCGGTTTCACTGGAAATGGCTGCGTCGCGGACACTTTTTCGCCCGGAACGTCTGAAGCCGGGACTGGTCGTTCCTCGACCGGCCAAATCGGCTTTCCAGTGTCTCGATCAAATACCCAGACAAAGCCTTGCTTGCTAACCTGTGCAACAACGTCTCGACGTTTGCCGGCCTCTTGAATCGTCAGCAGTTTTGGGGCGGTAGCGTTGTCATAGTCGAAAACATCATGGTGGACCATTTGGAAATGCCAGATGCGGCGGCCGGTGCGGGCATCGAGAGCCAGAAGACAATCGGCGAAAAGATTATCGCCGTGGCGGTCCGCGCCATAGAAGTTGTATTTGGCGCTCGCGGTGGGCGCGTAAATGACGCCACGTTTCTCGTCCAGTGCGAATTCGCTCCAGACGTTGGCGCCGCCGACCGTTCGCCAGGCGTCCTTGGGCCAGGTATCGTAGCCGAATTCGCCGGGGCGCGGCACGGTATGAAAGGTCCAAACCAGTTTTCCAGATCGCACATCGAATGCGCGGATGTCGCCTGGAGCCGAGCCATAACCCTGGTTGGTCGCCGAGCCAATGATCAACTTGTCCTCAAAGACTCGGCCGGGCGTCGTGGACTGCACCGAAGTGAGGGCTCGCGGATCGCGGTCCAGGCCGACTGTCAGATCCACCGCTCCATTGGTGCCGAATGGCCGGATCGGCTTGCCGGTCTGGGCGTCGATTGCGCGAAGCGACTGGTCCGCGCAAAAGAGCAGGCGCCGGTCGGTGCGGTCCCGGCTCTCCCAGTAATTGATGCCGCGATTGGTGACGATCTTGAAAGCGGATGACGGCGTATACGTCCAAATCTCGCTACCGGTGCCGGCATCGAGTGCCACGATTGAATTGTTCTTCGCCAAAACGTATATGATCCTGCCGATCACTATGGAGTTAAAGAAGTAGTGCATATCGTCCCCGGTCGGGTACGTCCATGCCAGTTCGAGTTGGCTTACGTTTGACCGGTCGATTTGCTTCAGAGCAGAGTATTGCGCAGCATCCGGACTGCCGGAATAGTCGCGCCAAGTGGTGTGCGTCTGGGCAAACAACGCGCCAGTCAAGGCAAGAAACAGATAACCGATGGGCTGGAAGGTTTTCATTGGACCGCTCTTGGCCATGGTATCCAAGTAGGACGTCCGGCAACCGCCAAATTTCGGTGAGGGAGCGACCCTGACAACAAGCGCGCGCCCCGTTCCTATCGGTATGGCGGTGCTCGCGGCGCTATGCTGATACAAGAACCAGCCGAGCCTAAACCAATGCAGCAAAAGAATTTCTGGCCCACGTTCATGCTCCTGGGCCTGATTGCGGGTTTCGCGTTGCCGATGTGGGCGCTCGGTGCAACCATTCCGATCTTCTGCATTAGCTGGTGGGTGGCATGCCGGAGCGAGTGGCTTTGATCCATCCGCAACCGAGCGCAAAGTGGCTAGGGCAAGCGCGCGTCCGCGGGCGCATTGAACGCGCTCGAAAGGCGCCTATGGCGGACAGATCCCCGCTAATTACCGCCGGCCACCACCGTGACCGCTACCATGGAAACCGCCTCCACAAACACCTCCGTTCACCTGGCCCCGCCGCGATATACCCAGCAGCGCGATAACCGAGCCGCCGCGGGCCGTAACCGCCCTATCGCCAGCCGCCATAGCCGAAGCCCAGCCCAATGGTCGGACCAACGTAGGAGTAACCGCAGCCACGGCGGGCAGACTCGAAGCTCCGGGGCCATCTTGCAGCATATCCCGGGGAAAAATGCGGGTCCGACCGCCTCGGGGTCCTTAGATTTGTTTTGTTCGGTTCTGTGGGTGCATTTCCCCTGAAAAACTCTTCCAGATGCGGATCATCGAATACGACGACGGTCCCGTCGCATTTCAGCGCGAAGTAATGAGCTCCCGGATTAACGAGGTATGCCTTTCCACAAATCAGGGCGGGGGGCGTCAGCTTGTTGATCCAATCTTTAGGCGCCACCCCGTACGTAACCACGCCGCTTATCTTGCCGTTGGTAATCGGATTTTTCGGCTCTGCGTCCCATACGAGCTCGTTGTCGTGTATATTGTCCCAGCGATAAACGGAAATCGAGCTGGGGGACACGCCGCTGGCCGGCGGGCATTCGTCTCCATTCGACAGGCAAAGGTCGACGGTGCCGCCCTTTTTCCGGGCCGTCAGATGCCAGGAGGAATTCTGGCAGCTCGCCAAAGAGAGGGCCACGCAGCACGCCAGCAATAATGAAAAGGCGATGTAAGTGCTCTTGGCCTGCATGGGGCCTCCTCTCCCTTGCGAGAACGATGACAAGAATTCTGCGAGAATCTCCTGAATGTCTCGAGGCGAAAGCAGCAGCCCGCAGGTGACCTCGTACAGCAGTGAAAGGCTCGCGGATTATATTATCATCGTGCGCGGCCCGGTGCGCGTTGTCACCGGTTCACCGGCGCTGGCGATGGCGGGTATCCGCAAGGCGGCGTGATCCGCGACCCCGCCGGCAATCTCTACAGTACCGCTTGGTCAGGAGGCGCGTCGAATCAAGGCGTGAGCCGAACGGGGTCTTCTGCAGCCACCACACTGCCGGTGTACCCGCGGTCCGCGCATCTGGTAAATGCGGGTCGCGCGGAGCCGCGGATATTGTGGATATGCGAAAATGTGCCTGATGCCCTCCATGAACCACCAGGACTGCCTTAAATGCGGCGCACAGGGAACGGTCACTGGATACGTCGTCTGGAATAAGGAGACTCCCACCGAGGGGGAGTACATGGTCGTTAAGTGCTCACACTGCAAGCGCCGGAGCAGGTTCTCTATGGCGGACAAAATGCGGCGCGACCAACCAGGCCCGTTACGGACGAAGTTTTGATAACTCGCCATCGCAAGAAACCCCGCTCCAGCTGTTAACCAGAGGGTTGTTCGTAACGAGACAAACGGAGAGTGGGAGCCGCCCGCCCTGGTGGGCGCCCCCAAAAGGCGACAACCCGGCCCATGCTGCCGGGTCTCGTCGTGCCGCCGCTCGAAAGTGCGGATTCCGGCGAAGGAAATCGCTCATTCCGATCTGATGTCGATCAAGATTGAAGCATCGTTTCGCTGGACAGTTATATGTTGACTGATTGATCGCCTTGAGTCAAGTAAAGGTGTCCTG
>JBEKIM010000331.1:0-7741 GCA_050011755.1 Bryobacteraceae bacterium
CCGGTTGTCGTTCATGCTGAACGCCAGGTAGCCGCCGGCGGGCGACCAGGCATAATCGCGAATCTCGCCTTCCGTACAATGGGCGATCTCCTGGGTGGCATGGTCTTTCAGCGACACCAGCCAGAGCCTGCCATCTTTATCGCTGAAGGCGATACGGCCGCTATCCGGGGACCACTTGGGATCGTACCGGAAGGCGTGCCCGCCGCTGGTGATCTTCTCCGGAGGCAGGGAGCCGTCCTGCGCCACAACGTAGATTTCCTCTTCGCCGCTGGCGTCTGAAATGAACGCCACCTTGGAGCCATCGGGCGACCAGGCCGGCCACTTATCGTGCGCGCCGGGCGAATGCGTGAGGTTGCGCGTGGGCCCCTTCTCCACCGGCGCCGAGAAAATGTCGCCGCGCGCCGCAAACAATACGCGCTCGCCCTTAGGGCTGAATTCGACATTCTCGATGAGGTTGGCGGCCGAAACATAACTGGGCCTGCGGTTGACGCCGTCGTTGGGCACGCGCACCGAGATGTGGCTGCTTTGGCCGGTCTTCACGTCCAAAATGTTCAGCTCGCCATCCAGTTCGTAGACAATGCGCTGTTGGTGGTCGGTGGATGGCCAACGGACATCCCACAGCGTGTTGTTCGTGATCTGCCGGGTTTTGCCGCTGCCGGTCTCGTAGGCGTAGATGTTGAAGTGCCCGTCCTTGTCCGAGTCGTAGTAGATCTCGCTGCCGATCCACATGGGATCGCGGCTGGCGCGGGGGCCCTCGGTGATGCGCTTGGCGGCATGCGTTTCGGTATCGAAAATGTAAAGCTCATTCGCCTGGCCGCCGCTGTAGCGCTTTTCGGTGCGGAAATCGCGGGATTGCGGGGAGTATACGATCTGGTTGCCGCCGGGGGAATACGATCCCCCGCCGGAGACCGGCATGGGCAGCGGCTCGGCAGGTCCGCCATCCAACGCCACGCGGTACAACCGGGTGATGGAGTGCGCCCGGGCGTCCCGCATGGAACGGAAGATAATGTAATGGCCGTCGTTGCTCCAGCCATAAACCTGGTTGTCATAGCCCCAGCGTGGCGCGAGCGGACCCTGCGCGGGGTAGAAGGTTAGCTGGCGGGGCTCGCCGCCATCCGCGGGCATCACGTAGACTTGCTCGTCGCCGTCGTATTGGCCGGTAAACGCGATCCATTTGCCGTCGGGCGAGAACTTGGCGAAGACCTCAACCCCGGGGTGTGAAGTCAGGCGCGTGGCTGTTCCGCCGGTGGCGGCGACGAACCAGAGATCCCCTCCGTAAGTAAATACGATGCGGTTATCGTGGATGTCCGGGAAGCGCAGCAGCTTGGTTTGCGCGGACAGCGGAGCGATGGCCGCGAGCAACAGAAGCCATGCGGCGAAAGAGTGCCGGCCGGCACGGACGGATTGCGAGTGAGGGCGCATAGGGCTTTGACGTATGGAATACGGAAAAGATAAGGGTAGCAGGCCCGGCCGGCAGGAGGCACGTAAAACCTGCAATATTTGGCAATCCCCCCAATCTTGACGGAGTTTGTTATGATGGGGCGATGATTCCTGCATCCGGCCGTACCGCACGTTAATCCAAGCAGGTAGACTATGGCTGCCGCACTCGTCCCAGACCCCGTCCGGACCCAGGCCCAACACCTCCTGTCCACCATCGGCAATACGCCCCTGCTGCGCCTGGATAAGATCTGCCGCGAGGTCCCCGGCGTTTCCATCTACGCGAAAGCCGAGTACTTCAACCCGGGTGGCTCGGTCAAGGACCGTGCCGGTCTGAATATGATCCTGGACGGCGAACGCACCGGACGTTTGCGCCCGGAGCACATCATCCTGGATGCCACCAGCGGCAACACCGGCATTGCCTACGCCATGGTCGGCGCGGCGCGCGGCTACCGGGTGCGCTTGTGTCTTCCAGCCAACGCTTCCATCGAGCGCAAGCGCATTCTGAAAGCTTACGGCGCGGAGATGATCTTCAGCGATCCGGGCGAAGGCTCCGACGGGGCCATCCGCAAGTGCCGCGAGATCTACGAAGCCGACCCCGATCTTTACTTTTACCCCGACCAGTACAACAACCCGGCCAACTGGAAAGCGCACTTCGAAACCACCGGCCGCGAGATTATCGAACAAACCAGCGGCTTGATCACGCACTTCGTGGCGGCCATGGGCACGAGCGGCACGTTTACGGGCGTCAGCCGGCGCCTGCATCGCGATCTGCCGCATGTCAAGTGCTACTCCGGCCAGCCCTCCAGCAGCTTTCACGGCCTGGAAGGTTTGAAACACATGCCTACCGCGATCGTGCCCGGCATCTACGATTCCACGCTGGCCGACGGGAACGTCTGGCTGGAAACCGAGGAAGCCTACGCCATGGTGCGCCGTTTGGCACGCGAAGAAGGCTTGCTGGTCGGAATTTCGTCGGGCTGCAACGTGGTGGCCGCGCTCGAGATTGCGCGTCAGTTATATGCCGAAGGCCGCGAGGGAATGATCGTCACGGTGCTTTGCGATAGCGCGGAGAAATATCTCAGCGATCACTTCTGGGAAGAGGAATGATTCGCATCGAACCCGAGGCCTGGCGCGCCATGGTGGCGCACGCGCAGACGACCTATCCGCATGAATGCTGCGGCGCGATGTTGGGCGCCATCGCCGAATCGGACAAAACCGTGCGCATCGCGCTGCCGCTCGAAAATGCCTATACCGGAGAGCGGGGCAGCCATTACGAATTGCGCCCCGAAGATCTGCTGCGCGCCGACAAAGAAGCCCGCGGCCGCAAGTTGGACCTGGTCGGGATCTATCATTCGCATCCCGATTGCGACGCCTATTTCTCCGAGACCGATCTGAAGAACTCGTGTCCCTGGTATTCTTTTGTGGTGCTCTCCATACGCAACGGCGCATTCGATCACGCCAATAGCTGGCTGCCCGATGCCGAGCAAACCAAAGCGGAGCGCGAGGAGTTGACTTACTGAAATGGCCAAAGTTTTGATTCCCACACCCCTGCGGCAATACGCAGGCAAGCAGGACTCCGTCGAGCTGAGCGGCTCGACCGTGGGCGAAGTGCTGACCGCCCTCACCACGCGGCACCCGGATCTGCGCAAACAGCTTTACAGCGACGAGGGCAAGCTGCGCAGCTTCGTCAACGTCTATTTGAACGACGAAGACATACGCTATCTGGATAAGGCAGCCACGCCGGTGAAGGACGGCGACGTGGTGTCGATCGTCCCCAGCATCGCCGGCGGGTCGGTGGCTGCGCCGCCCGAACCGGCTACGGCGCAGTTATCGAAAGACGAGATCCTGCGCTATAGCCGTCACTTGATCATGCCCGAGGTTGGCACCGAAGGCCAGCTCAAGCTGAAGTCCGCCAAAGTGCTGCTGGTGGGCACCGGCGGGCTGGGCGCGCCGTTGGGCCTTTATCTGGCGGCCGCCGGCGTCGGCCGTATCGGCCTGGTGGATTTCGACGTGGTGGACTTCACCAACCTGCAGCGGCAGGTGATCCACGGCACCAGCGACGTCGGCCGCAAGAAGCTGGATTCCGCCGCCGACCGGATGCACGAGATTAATCCCTTCGTGCGCATCGACAAGCATGAAGTAGCGCTCTCCAGCGAGAACGCCCTGGATATTCTGCGCGACTACGACATCGTTGTGGACGGCACCGATAATTTCCCCACCCGCTACCTGGTGAACGATGCCTGCGTCCTGTTGGGCAAGCCCAATGTCTATGGTTCGATTTTTCGCTTCGAAGGGCAGGCAACCGTGTTCGCCTATGAAGGCGGGCCGTGCTACCGCTGCCTTTATCCGGAGCCGCCGCCTCCCGGGTTGGTGCCGAGTTGCGCCGAGGGCGGTGTGCTGGGAATTCTGCCGGGTACCATAGGGCTGATCCAGGCCACCGAAACCGTGAAGCTGATCCTCGGCATCGGCGAGCCGCTCGTCGGACGCTTGTTACTCTATGACGCCCTGGCGATGAAATTCCGCGAATTGAAGCTGCGCAAGAATCCGGAATGCCCGGTGTGCGGCGACCATCCCACAGTGACAAAGCTGATAGACTATCAACAGTTCTGCGGCATTCCCAAAGCGCAGCCGGAGGCCCCTGTGGAAGGCGATATCGATCCCATAGAAGTGAAACAGAAAATCGATCGCGGCGACAAGTTTCTGCTGATCGATGTGCGCGAACCGCACGAGTACCAGATCTGCAGCATTCCCACCGCGAAGCTGATCCCCCTGGGCAGCCTCCCGCAGCATCTGGACGAACTGGATCGCGATATCGAGATCGTGGCGCATTGCAAGAGTGGTATGCGCAGCGCCAAGGCCGTCGACTTACTCAAGAAGAACGGCTTCCACGCCCGCAACATGAAGGGCGGCATCCTGGCCTGGAGCAGCCAGGTAGACCCCACGGTTCCGAAGTATTAGAACCGTGGCGCGCGCTTTAGCGTGCCGCGGCGAACTTCAGTTCGCCGGCGGCGCCGGGTATTTAAATTGCTATAGCATCGGCGAGGTCACTGCCGATGCTCAAGAACCGCTGGATTCCAACAATTCTCCTGCCCGCCGCGCTGCTTTTGACAGCAGTATTTACCGGCTGTGCAGCCCATGTCAGCGCGGGCTACCGCGTTTACGATCCTTACTACACCGACTATCACGTCTGGGGACCGGATGAAGACGTGTATTACCATCGGTGGCTTGGCGAACGTCACTATGACTACCAGGATTTCCGCCGTCTGCCCGCCGACCGTCAGAAAGACTACTGGACGTGGCGTCACACCCAGCCTGCTCCCAACCATCAGTAGACGGCGTCAGCGTCCGATCACTCGAATCGTGCGCGGCTGAATTCCGGTCAGCTTCCCCGCGGCATCTTCCCAATGCAGGTGCGTGACGGTGGAATCCCCGTGCTCGTACGCGTACGTCTTGCCGTCGTCGCTATAAAGCGTGAAGTCGCCGTCCGCGCCGGGATAGACGTTTACCTGCCCGACCGTCTGCGCGTCGTTCGTGCTGTTAACCGGAGTGTCGCTTATGGGCACGATCGATCCGGCGCGCACGAATAGCGGCAGCGTGTCGATAGGTGCGTCCACCTGGAGAGTCTGGCCGCCCCGCACTCGTTGATTCGTCCAGTAGTTATACCAGTCAGTCCCGGCCGGCAGATACACCGTCCGGCTGGTGGCGCCCTGCTCCGTCACGGGAGCCACCAGGAAGGCCGGGCCGAACATATACTCATCGCGCAAATCGGACGCCACTGGATCGTCCGGAAAATCCATGAACAGCGCCCGCATGTAGGGCGCGCCGGTTTCATGTGTCCGATACCCGAGTGAGTAGATATAAGGCATGAGTTGGTAGCGCAGCCGCAGGTACTTCTCCAGAATCGGCTCAGCCGCCTTGCCGTAGGACCAGACTTCGTTGTACTTACGGCTGCCATGCGCGCGAAAGACAGGCAGAAACGAGGCATACTCGAACCAGCGCGTGTATAGCTCCGGATAGTCGTCGTAGCCTCCCACGTTATCGCGCGCGTCGCTGGGATCGAGCAGCGGCGGGTGCAACGGATGGTGCTCGTCCGGCAGATACTGCCAGCCGCCGATGTCGTTGGTCCAGTAAGCAAACCCCGAAGCTGCAAAGTCGAGGCCGGTGGGAATCTGGCGCTTCAGGGTATCCCAGGTCGGGTAAATATCCGACGACCAGAACAGCGTCCCATTGCGTTGCGCGCCCAGGTAGGCGTCCCGCGAAAGAACCAAGGCACGGTGCTGGATATCGCGCCGGAAGCCATCATAAATGGCCGACGTGTGAAAAAGCGGGTAGATATTGAAGTAGCGCGTGCCGGGTCCCACATGGAAGTAACTGCCGTTGGGCGGAAGGTCCGGCTCCGTCTCGTCGGTCCACAAGGAATCGAAACCCTTGCTCAGGATGTTGTCGCGGACGGTTTCCCAATACCAGCGCGCCGCTCCCGGATTCGTGGTGTCGATGTCGGAGCCCGCGCGGTCGTAAGGCAGTCCATTGGTCGGGGTGCCGTCCGCAAGTTGCTCGAACCAGCCCTTCTTCAGCAGCAGGTCGTAATAGCGCGAGCCCGGCACAAAGCGCGGCCACACGCTGATCATGGTCTGAAATCCCATCTCGTGAAGCTGGCGGTTCATGGCCGCGGGATCGGGCCACTTCACGGGATCCATGTCGATCTGGCCCATTTTGGTCCAGTAGAACCAGTCGACCACCATCACGTCGGCCGGCAGTTTGCGCTCGCGATAACCCTTGGCGACCGCCAGCACTTCCGCCTGCGAACTGTAGCGCTGCTTGCATTGGATGTAGCCGTAAGCCGCTTTCGGCAGCATCGGTGTGGCGCCGGTAAGCAGCCGGTATCCGGCGTAGATTTCGTCGGTCGTGTTGCCCGCGATCACGAAGAAAGACACGCGGTCGCCGACTTCCGAAGTCCACTTGGTCTGCTCGTTGAAGCCCGGCTCGATCGTCGTTTTGGAAGGATTGTCCCAAATCAGCCCGTAGCCGCGATTGGTCACCACGAAAGGCACGCAGACACTGGGCCCACCCGGGGCCGTGTAGTTATGCCGGCAGTCCACCGTGTGGCCGCGATGGTCGAGGAAGCCTTCCTGGTTCTGGCCAAGGCCATAGTAGTGCTCGTCGGCGGGCGAGGCGAAGGTCGCGCCCACCTGATAGAATGCGGCGTCGGACGGGCGCCTGTCGTGCAGTTCGCCGGCATCGCCATCCTTGTAATTCGGAACCGCCATCGACCAGTCCTTCAAATCCACCAGCATCTTGCCGCCGGCCGTCTCTACGGTGATGTGGGCGGGCGGAGTTGACCCGTTGAAGAACTTCGCAATGTCCACCTGCGTGGGCAGGGGCGTACCGGAATGATCGGGCGCCAGTTTCACGGCGAGGCGCGGCGACCGGTAGGCATCGCCCTGCCGGGCCCATCCCTGCGCCGACGGCCGGGCCACGAAACCGTACCCCGGCGGCGCCGTGGCCGCCTCTTTCAGCATGCTGAGCGTCACCCGGATAATGTTGGGCGCGTACGGTTCGAACACGATGGTGCCGCCATCGCGGTCCAGGACTACGGATTGGGGCTGAGCCGGAGCGGCGGCCGGCACGGCGAGTAGCAAGGCACCCGCCAGGCAGGATTTCGGAATCACCACCTGAAGGTAACACTTCGTGGCGCACGCTTTAGCGTGCCGGCGGGACTTTTAAGTCCCGCTCTAGCCAGGCAGCGTCGGTGACTCATCCAGCCCAACAAATTTCCCCCGTCCTTTCAATCGCTTGCAAGAATCGTACCCGTAGTCGCTAAATCCTCCCCGCTAGCCTGTAGTCGAAAGGGAGGGCGCACCCGCGCCCCAAAATCGATGAACAGAGATAAATATCGGAAACTTTCCCAACAGCAGGCGGATTCCAACCGCCGCAACTCCATGAAATCCACCGGCCCCCGCACCCCCGAAGGCAAAGCCGCCTCCAGCCGCAATGGACTTACCCACGGCCTCTCCGGCGACAAACACTTCATCCTCGAAGGTGAGGATCCCGAAGCGTTTCTCCGCCTCCTCCAGGACCTCCACGAGCACCTCCGCCCCGTCGGCGACAGCGAAGAACTGGCCGTCAAGCGCATCGCCGCCGCCCAATGGCGCCTGGACCGCGCCTTTGCCCTCGAAACCGGCATCTACCGCGAAGAATCCACCAACCTGAACTGCATCGACCGGCAAAAGCGGGAGCTTCAAGAATTGCTTTTAAGCAAAGGCCAGAAAGACCCGTACCCGACCGATCCGCACGAACCGGACGA
>JBEKIM010000332.1:0-7710 GCA_050011755.1 Bryobacteraceae bacterium
CCGAACCGGCCCAGATTAAGCCTTTCTGCAGCGGCGATTCCGCGATGGTGAAGATCGTATCGTAATATTCGACGCCGCTGTTGTCCTTGGTGATCTCGCCGCCCGCCGGACCCTGTTTGCCGCGATCGTTGCGCGTTAGGTCGGTGCTGATGGGCTTCCAGCTTTGTCCTTCGTCTGCGGTTTCAAACAGAATGTTGCCGCCGGCCCACAGCTTGGTGGGATCGTGTACGGAAAATAGCAGTGGAAAATCCCATTGGAAGCGGTACCGCATGCCCTCGGCGCCATAACCCATGGGATTGTCCGGCCAGACGCTGACGTTGCGGAACTGTTCGGTGGAGTGGTCGTAGCGCGTGAGATAGCCGTCGTAGGATCCGGCATAGACGATCTGGGAATTGCGCGGATCGGGGGCGACCCAGCCGCTCTCGCCTCCGCCGACAGGATACCAATCGCGCTCACCGATGCCGCGGCTGTCGCTGCGGCTGGCGATGCGCACGGTGCTGTTATCCTGCTGCGCGCCGTAGACATGATAAGGATAATCGTTATCGAGCGCCACGCGGTAGAACTGCGCGGTGGGCTGATTGTCCTCGGTGGACCAGGTGCGGCCGCCGTTCGAAGAGATGGTAGCGCCGCCATCGTCGCTTTCGATCATGCGGTCCGGATCGTTGGGCGCGATCCAGAGCGCGTGACGGTCGCCATGCGCGGCGCGGACCAGGGAGAATTTGCGCCCGCCATCCACGGACTTCCACATGGCCGTGTTCAATACGTAAACCGTATCCGCGCTTTTGGGGTCGGCAAAGATGTGGGAGTAATACCAGGCGCGCTGCCGGAGGGTGTTATCCGAGTTCGTCTTCTGCCATTTGCGGCCGCCGTCGTCGCTGCGATAGACGCCGCCCTCGGCGGCTTCGACGATGGCCCACACGCGCTCGGGATTGGCGGGTGAAACAGTGACGCCGATGCGCCCGAGGACGCCCTTGGGAAGACCCTCGTTACGGGTGATTTCGGTCCAGGTGTCACCGCCATCGGTGGATTGGAACAGCCCGCTGCCGGGGCCGCCGCTTTCGAAAGTCCAAGGTTTGCGGCGGATCTGCCAGAGCGCGGCATAGATCAGATCGGGGTTAGAGGGGTCCATGGCCAGGTCGACGGCGCCGGTATCGTGGTCGCGGAAGAGGAGTTTCCGCCAGGTCTTGCCGCCATCCCTGGAGCGGAAAACGCCGCGCTGGTCGTTGGGGCCGAACAGGTGGCCGAGGGCCGCCACGAAGACGATATCGGGATTGCGCGGATGGATGACGATGCGGCCGATGTGGTAGGTATCGGCGAGCCCGATGTGCTTCCAGGTCTTGCCGCTATCGATGGATTTGTAGACGCCATCGCCAGCGGCGGCATTGCCGCGCACACAGGCTTCGCCCATGCCGGCGTAGATCACGTTGGGATCGGATGGGGAGACTGCCAGCGCGCCTACCGATCCGCTTTTCAACTGGCCGTCGGCGACGGGGGCCCAAGTGGCGCCGGCGTCGGTGGTTTTCCAGATCCCGCCGCCGGTGGCGCCGAAATAGTAGGTGGAAGGCTGGTTGACGACTCCCGCGACGGCGACGGCGCGGCCGCCGCGGAAAGGACCGATGTTGCGATATTTCAATTCCTTGAGGGCGGTGAAATCCACCTGGGCGCAGAGCACACCCGCCGAGAGAAGCCAAACCGAGAAGTTCCGCATAGACGGGTCATGGTACATCATTTTGGGTTCGGTCCGTATTTTGTTGGGCCGCGTTCGTTGTGCATTTTTGTGGGTTCGGGTGCGTGGGTGGCCGCGGCGGTTCGGAGTGCCGGCGCAGATCTGCGGTTCCCATTTTCAGTAGAGCATGCGGCGACAAGCGAGAAGACATCCAAGCCGCGCAGGTGGTTCAAAAACTGAGGAATTTTTTGGGGCTACCCTCGTGACCGGCGGGCGCGGTGGTGGCTAGGGGTTCGGGGCCGGCCCCGCAGATGGAAGTTTGGTCGCGATTCAGGGTGCCCTTGCTCTTTCCGTCCCAGAGCATCATTCCGCATTTGGTATCGCGGGCCATGGCCAAGTCTTTCGCAGCGTAGTATGCGAAGCCCACACGGGCCGATGGTGGCGCGACCTGTCTGGCCGGCCAATTGCCCAGGTTGTTCCGGCAGTGTTCCATGCAGTAAACCGTCACGTGCTCATATCCGCGACTGGCGAGGTGCCGCTGGACGGCCTTGTCCGCCCCGTTCGCGTCGCTGACGAGGATCATGCACTGGCGGTGGACGAAGTCGTCAAGCTTCTCAACGACGAGAGCGTTGAGTCGTGAAACTGCCCGAGATCCGCCGATGAATATCGTGGTCATGCGAGTTTGCGCGTCTGAGTCAAGGTTCGCAAATACAGGGCAAGCGCGCCGCCCGTTGTGCTAAGCAAATGGGCAATCGCGCTAACGGTGGCACCTGAGCGAAACAGATCGTCGATGAGGAGGATGCGTTTTCCTTTTGTCTCGTGGGAATCCACGGAAAAGGCATCCTTCAGGATCTGGGCGCGCTTTGCGAAATCAAAAATGTCTTTCAGTTGCGCGGTGTTTCTTCTTCCGAAAATTCCCCCCGCGCCGGCCAGTTTCGCTTGCGGGACAACCTGCGCGCCATTACCCGAATCGACCGTCCTCACCGGCGCGCTTCCATGGTAAGACAGGTTGACTGCCGTGGTGCCCATTTTCATCTCGATGGGCGGTCGGAATCCGACCCGGTGGGTTCGGTTCGTATTTTGTTGGGCCGCGTTCGTTGTGCATTTTTTTGTGGATTCTGGCGCGTGGAAACCTCATGCCGCGTTGCGCGCCTCGACGTGCAGGCGCTTGCCCAGTGCGGCAAATGCCGATTCGATCTGGTTCAGGCGGGAATGGTGGCGGAGAGAAAAGAGGCGTTCGATATGGGTCTTCGGTATCCCGATCCGACGTGCCAGTTCGGCCTTTTTCAAACCCGACTGCAGAAACGTAGTGTACAAGTCGACTTTTACGGCTTGCAGGGCGGGGAGAACCACGGGACGAAACTTCGGGCCGCGCTGGCGCCTGGCCAAGGGCAGTGGTCGGGAATCCCTGACGTAGTCGCCAATCGTGAGCATCAAGAGATCCTGCGCCATCTGCATGGCTTCCTCATCGGTTTCGCCCTGCGTGGCGCCGTAGCCAAAATCCGGAAACGTGACGACATAGCCGCCGGCCTCGTGGTCGGGTTCAAATAATGCCAGGTAAGGTTCCATTCAACTCCTCACATCTTCAAATCGAGATCTTTCAAAATGCTTTGCAGTGTGCCCGTTTTGATTTCCTTTGCTGGATGACGGGGCATACGCGATATCTTCAAACCGAGGGCGATACGGGTATGACGTGATTCCTCCTGGAACGTACAGCCCTGCTTTCTGAGCCACCGCCTGAGCTCGCTCGCCTTCACTATTCAATAGTAACCACTTTTGGTTACTCCGTCAAAGTTTTGTTTGCGCCATCAAAGCATGATACTCGAAACGCCCAAGCCGTGATTTGGTAATCCCTTTCGCGCGGGCCGCGACGCGCGGCTTGTGCATTTTTGTGCACGATTTTTCGAATTTTCAGACGCTTTCGAGATGTGCCGAACGAAGCCGAGCCGGAGAACCCAGGCGGCGGTTCTCAATTCCAGTGGAGCATAGGGCCACGTCGGAACCGTTCTATGGCCGCGGTAAGTTCTTGAGGAATCAGGCTACTTTCAACTCGGCTAGGGTGTAAACGCCTTCAGCCGGCCAATGAAAGGAAGCATGCGGGGCACGTTATGGCGGTAGGCGGCGAACTGCTCTCCGAACCGGGCGGCCAGGATTCCGTCTTCGACCCGCATGCGGATCTCGGCGCCTGCCAGGAATACGAGCGCGGCCGGCGCCAGGAGGTAGAGGGGCGCGATCAGGATGCCGGTCCCGAAGAGCACGCATAGCATTGACGTATAGATGGGATGCCGAACGAAGCCATAAGGGCCGGACTGGACGAGTCGATGCGCGCGATCGAGCGCCGCGTCGAGTTGCAGGTGACGACCGAGGGCGCGCGATCCGGTCCAGGAAAGGCCACACGCGAGGGTGAAGAAAGCGGTTGCCAGGGCGAAATGCCAGCCTTGCGGATGCCTTTCCCAGAAACGGCCCTGCCACAGTAGCGAATACGAGACGCACTGCAAGGCGATCCCCCAGCGGGCGCGCTTGTCGAGCTGGGATGGGTCGCGGTGTCTGGTTCGGGCAAGGACGAACGGAAGGCACCAGAGAACGGTTCCGGCGGCGAGGAGACAATACGCATAAATCGGCATACTCTGATACTTAGAGTACTCTAAATATGATATGATGTCAAGACAGGAGTGCGCATGCAGCCACCGGACGAGAAAGAGATACTGGATCGGCTGAAGCTGATCGAGAGCATGATGGCGGAGGGCAGGCGGGGCACGCAGCGCTGGGGCTGGAGCTTTCTGCTTTGGGGGATGGGGCCGCTGATCGCGATGCGGTGGGCTGGGAAGTGGCCGCACGCCGCCTGGGCCTGGCCCGTGACGATGGGGGTTTGCATCGTAATCAACGGCCTGGTAATAAAGGCGCGCGAACGGCGCGGCGGACCGAAGACGGGCACGATGCGATCGGTGAGCGCGATCTGGACGTGTACGGGCGTTACGGTGCTGCTGGTGGCCATTGGGGGAGTCTGGTCGGCGGCGGCGGACTTCCGTTACTTGTACGTTTCGTTGTTCGCGCTGGCCGCCGCGGCACACGGGGCCAGCAGCCTGATCCTGCGATGGTGGCCCCAGTTTCTGGCGGCGCTGGTCTGGTGGGTGGCGAGCGCGATGGCCTACGCGGCGCCGGCCGCGCGGCTGGGGGAACTGGCGGCGTGGGCATTGGTTTTAGGCAACGTCGTATTCGGCGGTTGGCTTACGTATCGCGAGTGGAGGCGCAGGGATGGCTGATCCCGGCCCGCTGCCGGAGCTCGATCCGATCGTGCATGGCCAGCTTCGTTTGGCCATTCTGTCGCTGTTGGCGGGGACCGAGGAGGCGGACTTCCGCTGGCTGCGGGAGAAAACACGCGCCACCGATGGCAATCTGGGGGCGAATCTGGCCAAGCTGGAGCAGGCTAAGTATGTCGGAGTGACCAAGCAGTTCGTGGCCAAGAAACCGAACTCCGTTTATCGGCTGACGCCGGCGGGGCGCGCGGCTCTGGCATCTTATGTGGAGGGCTTGCGGCGGCTGCTGGGGGACTCGCTGTACGGCTCGCCCGAGCGGGACTTAAAAGTCCCGCCGGCACGCTGAAGCGTGCGGCACGGCCCTACAAGACAGTAATCAGGGCTGCAGCAGGGTCTTTACGGCGTCCAGCAGGGTTGCGAGCTCAAAGGGCTTGCTCAGCGTCGCGGTCTGCGCGCCGGCCACGGGGCGAACGGAGTGGCCGTTCAGGAATAGGGTGCGCAAGCGCGGCTGAAGGCCTGCGAGGAGCTTCGAAAGGTCGGGTTCAGGCTCACTGATGAGAAGATCGGGCGGAGCGCCGGTGCGGGCCATTTCCATGGCGTCCGCGGTGGCGCGCGCGGACAAGACGCGGTAGCCGCGCTTCTTCAGGATATTCGCGACTACGGTGCGCAGGCCGTCGTTCTGCTCCAGCACCAGAATCGTGGCGGCACGCGCGGCTCGCGCCCGGGGCAAATAGACGCGAAAGGAAGCGCCCTCTCCAGGCTCGCTGTGCGCCCACAGACGGCCACCCATCTGGCGCACGATGCCGTGGACCGCGGCCAATCCCAAGCCCTGTTTACCGTGCTGCCTGGTGGTGAAGAACGGCTCGTAGAGATGCTGCCAGCTCTCGTCGTCGAGGCCGGGGCCCTCGTCGCTGACTTCCAGCATGGCGAAAGAGGCGTCCCCGGCGGCGCGTCCCAGGGCGGGATCGTCCACGGGGGCGTTCGCGGTGCGGATGCGCAATTTGCCGCCATGCTCCATCGCCTCGCCCGAATTGGCGGATAGCTTCAGCAGGATCTGGCGCAATTGGGCGGGGTCCGCCATCACCGGCGACAGGTCCGGAGCCAGGTTCTGAACCAACTCGATGCGGGGTCCCAGCATTTGCTGCAGGGCGGGCTGGATGTCCGCGATCAGTTCGTTCAGGGACACGGGGCCGGTTTCGAGCGACAGTTTTCCGCTGTAGGCCAGCAGTTCCCGCGCGATGACTGCCGCATGATCCGCCGCTTTGCGGATCTCGTCGGATTCGCGGAAAGTGGATTGGCCTTGCCGGGCGGAGTGGGCCAGCAAGGCGCCGGCGGTCTGCAAAGCCTGGTGTAAAGCGGTGATTTCGCCGGCCACGCGGGCGGCCAGGGAGCGTTGTGCCTCCACCCGTTCGGCGACGCGAGCGCCGGCCCGCGAGGTGACGTCCCGCAGCTCCAACTGGACGAGGCCGGGACCCGCTTCGCCGCCTGTCACTTCGAGTAAGAGGCAGCTCCCATCGGCGGTTTCAAGCGGCAATTCAGCCGCTTCCACGAGCCCGCCGCCGCGCAGATGCTGGAAAACTTCGGCGCCGGCCTCGGCATCGTCAATTAGCGGCGGCGCCCAGAAGATGCGGCCGATCACCTCACCGCGGGGGCGCCCGCACATGCGGAGGAACGCGGGATTCGCTTCAGTGACGCGGCCGGTGTTCTTTTCCAACAGCAGCACGCCGACACGCAGATTCTCAAATGCCTTTGCGAAGATATCGCTGGCCATGATGTTAGCCCCTCTTCAGTGTTTCACAAAGCGGGAAGACGGCTAGTAACTCCAGTACAGGGGCGGGTTGTAGGGGGACTAGTACGGAAGCGGGACTTAAAAGTCCCGCCGGCACGCTGAAGCGTGCGCCACGGGCTACGGCTAGCCTCCGCCGTGCTCGTTCGAGATGCGGGCGAGTTCTTTGCGGAATAGCGGATTAGAAGGATAATCGTGCGCGAGACTCTCCAGCAGCTTCTCGGTTTCGCGAGGGCGCTTTTCGCGCAGGTCGATGATGCCCAGCAGGATTTTGGCGAAGGGCTTGAAATAATGGCCCTCGCGCACCACCAATTCCAGGTTTTTGACACCCTGCTCCTTGCTGCCCTGCACGTTGTCGAAATGCACGAACCAGCGAATAAAGAAAGGTAGGCTGCCCACCATGTATTCCGAGATTCCGGCGGTAATGTATGCATCCACACAGGGAGGATTCAGGTGGACGAGCTGCTGCGCGTAACTATTGGACCGTTTCGCGGGAGAGAGGCTGGCGATCTGGTGCTTTTCGACGAAAGCCATGTAATCCGTAGTGACTCCCTCGACGATTGACATGGAAAACAATGCCTGACGGTCGTTGGGATTGGCCGCCAGAGCGGCCTGGGCGCGGGAAGTGGCATCGTCCACCGCTTTCAGGAATTTGGCGCGCACATCGGGATCCGGGCGCAGCGCTTTCTTGTCCGCAATATGCTTGTCACTGGTCAGGAACTCGGATTCCAAGATCCCCAGGCGGTCGAGTTCGTAGAACAGGTAGGCCGCGGAGCGAATAGCGTAGCCCAGAGGTTCGCGTGGGTGAGCGCCAATGTACTGGTTAATACCCGCATGGGCGGCTGGGAAATTGAAGTTGTAGAGTTGATCGAAAGCCTGGGCGATCTCGGGCGAATCGACGCCACATCCGCCTTCACCCGCAGGCTGCGCTGCTAAGACCGGCACACATATACAGATTCCCAATACCCAGATCCGGAACATTCTCAACTATCCTAGCACTC
>JBEKIM010000333.1:0-8684 GCA_050011755.1 Bryobacteraceae bacterium
GCGCTCGAGCCCGTCAGGATGATCGAACCGCCCTTGCCCATCAGCGGCAGCGCCTTCTGGACCGTGAAGATCGTACCCTTCACATTGGTGTCGAAGGTCTCGTCAATGTGCTCGGCGGTGATCTTGCCGAGCGGAAGCGGGCTTCCGGCCCCGGCATTGGCGAAGACGATGTCGAGGGTTCCGCGCTCGGCCTTCACCGCCGCGTAGAGTCGGTCGAGGTCGGCCAGATCGGAGATCGAGCCCTTCACTGCGCGGGCGTTGGGCCCGAGGTCGGCCAGGGCGGCGTCGAGCTCTGCCTGCCGGCGGCCGAAGATGAAGACGATGGCGCCCTCCTCGATGAAGCGCTTTGCCGCGGCGCGGCCAATGCCGGTGGCGCCACCGGTGATAACTGCAACCTTCCCTTGAAGCTTTCCCATATTTAGTCCCTTCGGAATGTGTGAAGCATTCGGTACACTAGGGTAGATTCTTTCGCGGCGGACGAAAACTGCTCAGGAGTCCAAGATGTTTGTCTATTCGTCCAGAAAGAGGGCTGAACCGAGCTGTTTTGCACCTTTTTCATAGATCTGGGACGCGCGGCTTCGAGGAAAAGGAGTGCAGTCCTCACAGAACACAATGGCTTTCGAGAGCAGATGGAGGCTCAGTTGGACCCGATAACAGACATCTTCAGAACGATGCACGTAACCGCTTTCGGTCAGCACAGGCTGGAAGCCACGGCCCCGTGGGGCTTGATACAGGAGAAGCGGACCGAAGAGAAAGCCACGCCTTCCGGCAAAACAAATTCACCCACAGATCTGGCGCACTTCGCCATGCTGTCGCGCGGTAACTGCTGGCTCAGTATCGGAGGCATTCCGGACCCGATTCCCCTCACCGGTGGCGACTGCTTCTTGCTGGGCCCCGGCACCTCGATCGTCATGCGCGATAGCCCGCGAACACGTCCCAGGTCAACCTTCCGCGAAATCGCCGCCAAAGCCAACGGTAATGTCGCTCATCATGGAGGGGGTGGCGCGCCGACGACAATCGTCTGTGGGTCCATGAGTTTCGATCGCGCCAGCCTGAGGCCGATCACTCAGTTATTGCCGAGCTTCATTCTGATTAGGGCCGAGCAGGCTCTTCACGACACAATGCGAGCGCTGGCGTCAGAAATGGCAGAACAGGTACCGGGATCTGAAATAGTCGCGAATCGGCTAGCCGAGGTCCTGTTTATCCAAATACTCCGGGCGCATATCGCGTCGGGACTGGAACGTAACAAAGGGTGGCTTCGTGCGATCTTCGATCCTCAAATGGGCACTGCCCTGAGTGCCATTCACGACAGTGTGGATACACCTTGGACAGTCGAATCTCTGGCCGAAGCGGCGGGCATGTCTCGCTCCGCATTCGCAGCGCGTTTTAAAGAGCTACTCGGACAAACACCGCTGGAATACGTAACCGAGTGGAGGATGCAGAAGGCGATGCAGTTACTACAACAGCGTGACAAGAAGCTCATAGACGTTGCTCGGTCGGTCGGTTACGAGTCCGGCGCTGCCTTCAGTAAGGCGTTCAAGCGAGTTGTCGGAATCAACCCTGGTGAATACCTCAAAGGTGGTTTTGAAGGCCACGGTAATGCCGGAATGGCGGAGGATTCTTGAAGGGGAGGATCCTGACTTTGGCGGTGGGGCCGATTTCCCTAGCCAGTTTGGCCTTCGCTTCGATTATGGGCCTCTGCCGTCAAGCCCAGCCCCGCTGCCCGGATGGAGCACGACGATGTCTGTATCCGGTGGACCAGGGGCACGGTTTTGGTCACCCTGATCTCCTTTTGAAGCCTGTTGCAGTTTCCGTCCCTGCTTCTTCGTACCGGTCAACGCTGCGACCGGCCGCGCGTCGGCCCCGCCGAGACTCGCGCTATACTCGCTAACGGAGAGCGCCCGCACTCCATTCCTGAGAAGGGGATTCCGCAACAACAGGTCATGGCTGAGGCGGCAGAGCGATCTGAACGGCATCGCGCTGGATCCCGGCCAGCATCCCGCGGAATACAAGGTAATGGAACGGGAGCACCGCGTACCAGTAGATCAAACCGAGCAGCCCGCGGGGCCGGAACAAAGCGGTCTGGTGGAGGATGCATTGGCCTTGGTTTTGTGGTTCGATTCGGAATTCGAGCAACGCCTCGCCCGGTAATCGCATTTCGGCTCGTAACGAGACGCAACGGTCTGGTTCTAAGCCGGCGACGCGCCAGAAGTCGAGCGCCTCGCCGTAGCTGAGGGCCTCGGGATCGCGGCGGCCGCGGCGCAATCCAGGCCCTCCAGCCAGCCGATCCAACCAACCGCGGATGATCCAGAGCCAATTGGCGCCATGCCAGCCACGCTGCCCGCCTAAGCGGCATATGGCGCGGAATACTGCCCCGGCCGGCGCCTCGATGGCAACTTCGCGGGTGTCGCGAAAGACAGTGCCACCAGACCAATCCGGATCGCCGGGCATCGGGCCAGCCATCGACCAGTTCGTCTCCACCTGACGTGCCGTAACTTGACTGAGTGCGGCGCGGATAGCCTCGCGAACGTTCAACAGTTTCTGCGGGACCAAAAGCGTGATCCGATCATCACGGCACACCACTGGGTTCTTTAGTCCTTCGGCCAGCGGTATTGCAATCTTGTGGCTCAATGGAGTCACAAGATGAATCCAATAAGAACTCAAGCGAGGCGTCAGGACTGGAACCGGTATGAGCCAGCGTCGGGAAAGACCGAGCTCTTCCGCCATGCGGCGAATGATTTCGCTGTAGCACAGCGCTTCAGGCCCACCGATGTCGAAAACTCCGCCTGTGGTTTCTGGCACTGCTAGCACGCCGACCAGGTACGTGATCACGTTTTGGACCGCGATTGGCTGGCACGGAGTGCTCACCCACTTCGGTGTGATCATGACTGGCAACCGGTGGACGAGATACCTCAGAATCTCGAAAGACGCCGAGCCGGAGCCGATGATCATAGCGGCGCGCAGCACCGTGACGGGCACTCCCGCGGAGGCCAGCGCCCCCTCCACGTCACGGCGCGAAGACAGATGCTTGCTTAGATGCGAACCGGTTTCGCCCAGACCGCCAAGGTAAATGACCCGCCCCACTCGGGCGTCATGGGCAGCCCGTCCGAATACGAGGGCGAGCTGCCGGTCGCGTTGAGCATACTCGTCGCCGGCCGACATCATCGAGTGCACCAGGTAAAACGCCGCGCCACACCCTTCCAACTCACGCGTCAGCGATGGCGAGTCGGCGAGATCGGTTCTACGGATCTCAACGCGGGAGTCTGAGGCCCAAGCGCGGCCTTCCAACTTCGCCGGAGAGCGCACTAGGCATCGCACCGCATAGCCGGAAGCGAGCAGTTGCGGCACAAGTCTCCCGCCGATATAGCCGGTAGCACCCGCTATGGCAATGCGTTGCAGTTTAGGAATCCCTGGGCTGGGGGCCCTGCTTCAGTCTATCCGAAAGGCTACTCGCAAACACGGGCGCTGTACTGAGGGGCTCGCGCATCAGCGGTCAGCCGAGAATTTTCCCCCGCCTGGCCACTAATAATCCGAGGGCCTCCCTCGCAGCGCCACTTGTGTGCCTATCCACAAAAGTGTCCGCCGATACAGGAAAACCCGCCGAATCGTGCTCAATAATGCCCAATCGTGTCCCGCCCGCTCCCCGCGCCGCGCGCCACCAAAGCCCCAGAACCTCATCATTCCTAAGCCCTTACTGGCCGTCGGCTTCGTTCGTTCAATCTTGCGGCTCTCCGCCAACTGGGCGCGCTCACCCCGCATCGCCCGCTAGCCGTTCTTCCAGTAAGCCACCTGCCCGATTTGCCGGTGTGGCGAGCCGCCGGCGTGCGCCATCCTGGAAGCATGGAAAACGAATTAGCCGCATTATCAAATGAACTGGCCGGAGCCGTGGAGCAGGCCGGCCGTGCCGTTGTTGCCGTGAATGCCCGGCCGCGCTTCGGCTCGAGCGGCGTCCTCTGGCGGCCCGGCATCATCGTGACCGCCGAGCACGCCATTCGCCGGCGCGAGGAAATCGGCATCACGCTGCCCGACGGACGCAGGACTTCCGCTACACTCGCGGGCCGCGACGCCGGCACCGATCTCGCCGTCCTGAAGCTGGCCGAAAATGGCGCCCCCGCGGCAACATTCGGCCACACCGAAACACTGAAACCCGGGCAAGTGGTGCTGGCCATCGGCCGCTCTCCCGATTCGGGAGTGAATGCCACTATGGGAATCATGAGCGCGGTCGGCGGGCCGTGGCGCTCCTGGCGCGGTGGACAGATCGATCAGTACCTGCGCCTCGACCTGACGCTCTATCCCGGCAGCTCCGGCGGCGCGGTGGTGGATACCGCGGGCCGCGTACTGGGCATCTCCACCAACGCCCTGTCGCGCATCGCGGGACTGGCTGTGCCCGTCTCTACAGTCAACCGCGTGGTCGATGAACTGCTCCGCAGCGGGCATGTCTCGCGCGGATATCTCGGCCTGGGGCTGCATCCGGTCGCCCTGCCCGACGGCAGCACGGGCTTGATCGTGCTCTCCGCCGAAGCGGAAGGACCGGCGGCGCGCGCGGGCGTTCTGATCGGCGACATTCTGGTGGCGCTGGCGGGCAAGCCTGTGACCGACACCGAGGATATTCAGACGGCTCTCGATAGCGAGTCCGTGGGCAAGCCGATCGCGGCCCGCATCGTGCGCGGTGGGCAGGTCATCGAAGTAGAGATCACGGTGGGCGAACGGCCCAGGAGGGAAGACTGACATGCCGCGCGCCTTCGGAGAGATTGCGGAACGCTTGCGCCGCTCCACCGTCGAGGTGCGGCTGCGCGGGGCCCATGGCCGGGACAACGCCGGCGGCTCGGGCGTGATTGCGTCGCCCGACGGCCTGATCGTGACCAACGCGCACGTCGCCCGCGAAGCCGGCGCGTCGGTGCGGCTTTGGGATGGCCGCGAGTTTCCGGCTACCCTGGTGGCGCGCGACCCGCGGCGGGACCTGGCAACGCTCAAAATTGAATCCGGAGGCTTGCCCGCGGCCGCTTTCGGCGATTCGTCCGCCCTGCGCGTGGGTGAACTGGTGATGGCCATCGGCAACCCCATGGGCTTCATCGGCGCCCTGACCACAGGCGTGGTGCATACGCTCGGCAGCCTGGCGGGATTCGGCCGGCAAAGCTGGGTGCTGGCGGATGTACGGCTCGCGCCTGGCAATTCCGGCGGTCCGCTGGCCGATGCGCACGGCCGCGTGATCGGCATCAACACCATGATAGTGAACGGGCTGGGCGCGGCCGTGCCCGGCAATGCGGTGACGGCTTTTCTGCGCCGCGGCGCATCCGGCTTCTCGTTGGGCGTGACCGTGCAGCCGGTGCAATTAGAAGACCGGCGCTTCGGCTTGCTGGTGCTGCAGGTCGAGCCCGGAAGCCCGGCGGCCGCCGGCCCATTGTGGACCGGCGATATACTCACCGGCGCCGGAGGCCGGCCGTTCCGCTCGGTTGACGATCTGCACCTCTTGATGGACGGCGTGCTCGAAGGCGCGGATGGCGTCATTCACCTGCAATTCCTGCGCGGCGATCGCACCACAAAGCGGCAAGTGGCCATCCGTCTGGCGCGCGCGGTGGCGGAGGCGGCGTGATTCGTCTGCTGATCGCGGCGCGTTCCGCGATTGTACGCGCGGGACTGGAGTCGGTGGGTACGCAGGCGAACGCCATCGAAGTGGTGGGCGCCACCAGCCTGGACGGCTTGAGCGCGGCCATCGACCGGTTGCAACCGGACGTGGTGCTGGCGGCCCTCGAGGCCCATCGCGACGATCCGCCGGAAGACCTGATGGCGCTGTCGGGACGCGAGGGCGCGCCCGCCATCGTGGTGCTGGCGCCCGACCTCGAATCCGCGTGGACTGGGGACGCGCTGCGCGCAGGCATCCGCGGCGTTCTGCCGGGAGATCTCGGTCCGCGTGAGATCCTGGCGGCGGTGGAAGCGGCCGCCGCCGGCTTGGCCGTCGTTCACCCGCAGGATATCCCCGCGCTGGTTGCCGAGCGGCCCTTGCCCGCGGCGCTGCCGCAAACGCTCACTCCGCGCGAGGTGCAAGTGCTCGCCATGCTGGCCGAAGGCCACGGCAACAAGACGATTGCCTGGAAGCTGGGCATCTCCGAACACACCGCCAAGTTCCACGTGGCGTCCATCCTAAGCAAGCTGAACGCGGGCACGCGCACCGAAGCGGTCACGCTCGGGATTCGCCGGGGCCTGATCCTGATCTGATCTGAAATAATGACAAGCATGACAGGATACGACGCTCTGCGAACCGCCGCGGCCTGGCTGGACCTTTCCGCGCGCGGCCGCATCTACGCCACCGGGGAGGACCGCGCCCGGCTCCTGCACGCCATGACTACCAACCACGTCCAGCAGCTCACCCCCGGCACGGGATGCTACGCCTTCTTCCTCAACGCGCAGGGGCATATCCAGGCCGATGTCAACCTGCTCTGCCTCGCGGACCGCTTCCTCCTCGATACCGAACCGGAAACGCGCGAACGCGTTTTCCGCCATCTGGACAAGTACATCATTGCGGACGATGTAGCGCTCGAAGATGTCACGGAGTCGCTAGCCTCGCTCGCGGTGGAAGGCCCGCGGGCCGAGGCTGTGCTGGCGGCCCTCGATGCCCCCCTGCCTGAGCCCGAGTATACGCATGCCTGGTGGAACGGAGCCATGATCGAGCGTGCCAGTTCCACCGGCGAGCCCGGCTTCCGTATCTTCATGCCGCCGGTAAGTAAGGCCGATTGGATCGCGCGCCTGGAATCCGCCGGCGCGGTCCCAGCGGCTTCCGGCGACGCGCGCATCGTGCGCCTGGAGCATGGCAAGCCGCGCTACGGCGACGACATTTTCGAAACTACGCTGCCGCAGGAGACCCGGCAGATGCACGCCGTGCATTTTACGAAGGGCTGCTATATCGGGCAGGAAATCGTGGAGCGCATCCGCTCGCGCGGGCACGTGAACCGTTTGCTCGTCAAGCTGGAAGTCGAAGGCGAACAGCCACTCGCGCGCGGAACCAAGGTCGGCGCCGGCGCGAACGAGGCTGGAGAGGTTACCTCGTCGGCTTTCTCGCCCGCGCTCCACAAATTGGTTGCGCTGGCCTATCTGCGCGCGCAGTATGCCGAAGACGGGACAGCGTTGCAGGCGGGCGGACGGGCCGCCGTCGTCGTTTAGCCGCCCATGTCTTCCGCCGCCGCCGCCACCTCCGGGGACCTGTTCCGGCACAGGTTGGCAGGTGTGCGCGCTGACCGGCAGCGCGTTCGGTCTGGGCATGGTGGGACTGGTGCAGTTCATCCCTACGGCTGCTTCGATCTTTACCGCGGTGCATGCCGCGGGCCGTCAGCGCCCTCTATGTAACGACCCTGGCCGGCGGCCTTTCGGACGATGGGGTCCGACATAAGCTGGTGGTGCCCGTATCCCAGTTGTCAGGCAGGTTGTTGCGCAGCGCGCCAAGAAGCCGGGCAGCGTTCATCAATTTACAAAATGAGATATCGCCGCACCAGGCTGCGACAACGCCACTTACTAACTCTCGGCCCCCATGCCGCTTTACCATCACCCTCGACCGCAAACTTATGACCGGCGGCGCGTCGTGCATATCTGTCGGGTCGCCGACGGGCTCACTGCGGTATTTCTGGCTTGGGGCAGTCGCGCCGGATGGCTGAACGTCAGGGAGATCTTCGCGGCCGTAGCGATCTTCGGCTCCGGCGCTGCGTTTGAAGCCCGCCGCGGCCCACGCCGCCCATCTACGCGCGCGACATTCTGCACACCGGGCCATGGGGCCTGGGCGTGCTGCGCGGCGCGCCGGCCGCCGGAGCACTGATCATGACCAATCGGGCGCCAGGCGGGCATACGCATGTTCCAGGCAGTGATCGTCTTCGGGCTGGCGACGGTCGTGTTCGCCCTATCGCGCTGGATCTGGCTCTCGATCCCGGCGCTGGCCATCAGGGGCGCGGCGGATACCGTGAGCGTGGTGATCCGGACATCCCTGGTGCAACTGGCCACACCCGACGAAATGCGCGGCCGGGTGGGCGCGGTGAATTTCCTGTTCATCAATACGTCCAGCCCGCTTGGCGAATTCGAAAGCGGCGTCACGGCGGCGCTCGGCGGTCCGGGGACCATCGTCGTCGCGCTTCTGTGGATGAAGCTGTTTCCAACCCTGCGCAAAGTTGAACGGACCAGATGAACCGGCAAACTCTCTGCTATACTTTTGGTGTATGGCCCCCGCCGTCCGGCATCACCATCACGGCTTTATCCCATCGCGGCGGGCTCTGCTCTAATTCGACCGAAATCGAAACCGGAAAGGACGCCCGCCAGGCAATGTGGCGGGCTTTTTTGTTGCTATTCACATGCAGCTTGATTTTTCAAAGTCGGACGGACTGATCGCCGCCGTCGTGCAGGACTACCGTTCCGGCCGCGTCCTGATGGTCGGATACATGAACGAAGAAGCCTTCCGCCGCACCGTCGAGACCGGTTTCGCCACATTCTACAGCCGTTCGCGCCAGAAGCTCTGGCTCAAGGGCGAGACTTCCGGGCATCGTCTCGCGGTGAAGGAAATCTCCACCGATTGCGACCAGGACGCGCTGCTGCTGCGCGTCGATCCGCACGGTCCGGGCGTTTGCCACAACGGTTACCAGAGCTGTTTCTACCGCAGCCTCGAAAACGGCGAATGGGTGGAATCCGAGCCGCGCGTCTACGACCCG
>JBEKIM010000334.1:0-7669 GCA_050011755.1 Bryobacteraceae bacterium
GTCGATTCAATGGTTCACTCACCGCGAGTCTCCCCTCATTCAGGCCCGATTCTCCCGAAGAATCACGGTAACACCAGGCATTCGAGAAATCTACGGCAGTCAGAGGCGAGGGCGCTCAATTCATTGATTCCATGGCATCGTTCACGTGAATTCACGTAAATATCGCGAGAAAACACGGAAGATTTCCTTGATTCGGCGTGCGTCGTCCAGTACATTCTCATTTCAAGCCAAAAGCGGACGGGGGGAGGAACCATGCCGCCTAGGAGTGAGGGGGCCGACGGATGGCGCAGGCTATGCGGCCGCAGCCCGGGTGCCGGCCGGTGCAGCCACACAACAGGGAGTCCGCAGGCAGGGCGCAGCCGGCCGTTTCTTTTTTCAATTAGAAATTGAATCGTTTCAAACACAATAAATAAAGCACGTCTGTTTGCGCTCTGGTAGAATCTGTCCAGGAGGACCGCGGCTGTCATGGCCACTCTGAGACAGGTTGCGAAGCGTGCACGCGTCTCCGTGGGCACCGTTTCGCACGTGATTAACGGCAAAGTGCCGGTGAGTCCGGAGCGGCGGCAGCGGGTCCAGGACGCGATACTGGCGCTCGACTACCAGCCGGACCACGTGGCGCGCAGCCTGAAGACCGGGCGCACCCGGACGGTCGGTATCGTCGTCCCGGACATTACTAACCCTTTCTTTCCCCAGATCATTCGCGGCGCCGAGGGCGTGTTCACGCGGCAGCACTACTCCGCCATTACGTTCGACACCGACGACAATCTGGAGCGCGAGCGTCAAGTGCTTTCTTTTCTTCGATCCCGGCGCGTCGATGGGGTCCTTCTCGTGATCGCCCCCAATCGCGGCGACAGCGCACACATCCGCGGCGTCCTGGAAGCCGGCGTCCCGGTGGTGTGTCTGGATCGCATGCCGCAGGGCGTTGACGCCGTCGATTCGGTAACGGTTGACAGCGTAGCCGCCGCGAAGGAGTGTGTCCGCCACCTGATTGCCATGGGCCACCGCGAGATTGCGATGTTCACCGGCACCCTCACGCTCTCCAATGCCCGCGATCGGGTGAAAGGGTATAAGGCCGCGCTGCGCGACGCGGGTCTTCCCCTTCTGCGGGAACTCATCAAGGAAGGCGACTTTCGGCAAGAAACCGGCTATCGCCTTTGCCTTGAGACGTTTGCAAGCAAGAATCGGCCTTCGGCTTTGTTTGTCTCAAATGCGCTGATGGCGCTGGGCGCGCTCGAAGCTTTCGCGAAACTGGGGCTGCGCTGCCCCGATGAAGTGGCCTTGGCATGCTTTGACGGTTTCCCCATACCGGAAGTCTTTCGTCCGGGTATTACCGCGGTAGTCCAGCCGGCCTATGAGATCGGCCGCCTGGGCGCGGAGCAGTTATTGCAACGCATTAGCGACGGAACGCACGCTCCCCCGGTGCATCTGCAACTGGCTACCGAGCTCAGGGTGCGCGAGTCTTCCTTACGGCCATTTACCAATTCTTCGGCGGCGCTGGCGTATAAATAGCCCCCGGACTCGCGACTCGCCGTAGAGCCTGTCGAATCGACGAACCCGGATAGGGCGTCAGGTGTTCCCCCGGATATTTCACCGTTTAAGGTCTCAACATAAGCAGATCCTAAATTTTCCTATTGACAGGTCTTGTGGTCTAACATACAATCTCCTTTGAAACGATTCAATAACTGGAGGAGTATCGAGCGCGTACTGCGCCCGGTAGTATACCCCCCGGTATTGTGGCGGATCAAGCCGGCAGACGGTGGGCCGGCCGCGTGGATCGGTAAGTGTCCCGGGGACGTAATTGGGCAGGTCCGCGGCGTTGTCCGCGGTCTTGAAAGGGGTTGAGAAGTTTCCCCCAGAGTAACGGTTCTGAGTCGAACCGGAAAGGGGTCAATATGAAGAGTAGGTTTTCTCCCACGTGGGAGTGGGCGATCGCATTACTCCTGATCTTCGCCGCAAGCGGCGTGGCGCAGGACTATCGAGGGCGCATCGAGGGCGTCGTCACCGACGAAAGCAAGGCGGTGATCGCGGGCTCTACGGTGACGCTCCTGAATGTCAACACGGGGGTCCGGGTAATCCGTCAGACCAGCGACACGGGCCTGTATCTGTTCGACTTGGTCGATCCCGGCACGTATACGGTGTCGATTGAGGCGACCGGGTTCACGCGTTTCAATCAAGAGAACATCGTGGTTCAAACGCGCAGCGATATTACGGTGAATGCCGTGCTCAAACCTGGAGCGCTGCAGGAGAGCATCACCATCAACGAGGCGCCCGCCGCGGTGGAATTCAATTCCGCGAACCGGGATATGACGATCGATTCCAAGATGGCCGAAGAGATTCCGCGCTTCGACCGCAACCCGTTCAAAATGACGTTGATCGCCCCGTCGGCGGTCAATACGCGCGGAGAAATGATGCCGTACCATTCCTGGTCCGCCAATAGCGTCGACCTGGGTGGAGGCACCAACCTGAAGAACGATTTGGAAGTGGACGGCATGCCCATCGGCATGGGCCAGAAGAACTCTACGCCGCCCAATACCGACGCGGTGCAGGAAGTCATTGTTTCCACCAACAGCACGGACGCCGAGTCCGGGCATAGCGCCGGTGGCACGATTACGATGACCACCAAATCCGGCACGAACGATTTTCACGGCGACGCTTTCTATCTGGGCCGTTATCCGTGGCTCAGCGCGGAAGCCGACCGTACCCTGTTCAGCCAGAACTCGCAGCGGCAGAATATGTACGGAGGAACTCTCGGCAATCCCATCCTGAAGAACCGGCTTTTCAACTTCTTCTCGATCGAGGACTGGCAGGTGGGCTACCCGAACAGTTATGCCCGGACCGTCCCGACCGCGCTCGAAGCGCAAGGCGATTTCTCGCAATCTTATGGATCGAATGGCCAGGGCGCCTACGTGATTCGCAGCATTTACGATCCCTGGACCTCGGTATTGAATCCGGACGGATCTGTGACCGTGACGCCTTTCCCCGGCAACAAGATTCCACAGAGCCGCTTCGATCCCCTCTCCGCCAAACTCATGGCGCAGTTCTGGGCCCCCAATAATCCGGGAGCCAACATCACAGGATTGAACAATTTCACCAAGGGCTTCATCGAGAAATACGGATATTACAACATCTCGGACCGGGTGGACTACAACATTAACGACAAGTGGAAGCTCTTCGGGCGCATGGCCCGCTACAACACCACCGATCTCGCCGGTAACCCGACACCCAACAACTCCGAACTCTATGTGCCGACCGGAACCTCGCGGGCTGCCTGGAACGCGGGCGGCGATGCCATCTGGACGGTCAATTCGCGCACCCTGCTGGAATTCCATGGCGACTGGCACGCCCTGCTGGACGCTTATGTTTCCCCTTCGCTACCTTCCAGCGGCTGGGGATCGATCTGGCCGAACAACAACTGGTACGAGACCTATCAGAAGGCTTCCGTCGGACAACCGATCTACTTTCCGGATATGAACATCGGCGGACAGGGATTCGGCGGCGGCGGCTTCTACTGGAACCAGGCCCCCAAAGGCGAAGCCTCCAGCGTGAAACTCGCTCACCAGACCGGCTCGCACTATCTCAAGATCGGCTTTGAGCAGCGCGAAAGCTATGGCCTCAGCTACGTTTCGAGCACCTCGAACTTCTATTTCAACACCGCCTTGACGGCCAACACCTTTAACAACCCCAACACCGGGCTTTATGGCGATCAATACGCCACCTTCCTGTTGGGCGCCCTGGACGGATCTTCGCAAATGATCGGCGGTCCCGTTCCCAATCCGCACGTGAAGTTCTACGGCGGCTATATTCAGGACGACTGGAAAGTCAACTCCAGGATCACTTTGAACCTGGGCCTTCGGGATGAATACGAAGGCGCCATCTACGATCCGGCGGACGACTTTTCGCGCGGGCTCGACCTGACGGCGCCAGTGCCGCAGATGCAGGCCACTCCGCCAGTCATGCCGGCGGCGGCCACCAACATCGTGGGCAACAATTTCTATCAATGGACCGGCCAATGGCAGTTTGCCAGTGCCAGCCATCCGGGCGCATTCGACCCGCAGAAGCTGGCCCTGCAGCCGCGCGTCGGCCTGGCATACCGCATCAACGACAGAACGGCTTTCCGGTTCGGCTACGCGCGATTCCTGATTCCGTACGAAATGAACATCGCGCTGGCGCCCGTTTCCGGATATGAAACGGTCGGGTTCCTCGAGCCCCCGTTCCTGGGAGAAACCGGCTACCAAAACACCCTGGCGCCGCACGACGGCGTACCACAGGAGACCATCTCGAACCCGTACCCGTCCAGCAGCAATCCACTGTTGCCCATCCTGGGCACCGGCTACGGAGGCAATCTGGGGCGCGGCGGCCAATCTCTGCTGTGGTATGACCAGAATCAGCAGAAGGCTCGCAACGACCGTTTTAACTTCAATGTGCAGCGGCAGTTGCCCGGGCAGGTTGTGGTATCGGGCACCTACTTCGTAAACCTTGGCAACCAACAGTACACCAAGGCGCTGAATCAGATCAATCCGGCGCTGGAAGTGCAATATCAGAATCAGTTGAACGAACAGGTGTCGAATCCGTTCTATCACTACCTGAACACCACCTTGATGCCGGGTCCGCTGTACAACCAGCAGACGGTTTCGTTAGGTTCCTTGCTGGTGCCTTATCCACAATACGGCGGCTTGTATGAGCTGGGTGTGCTCGGCGCGGCCGAGCGGTACCAGTCTGTGGAGTTGAAAGCCCAAAAGCAGTTCAGCAAGGGTTACAACTTCATCGCGACCTATGTGTACATTCGGGAGAAAGCGCAAACCAACGGCTTCCTGAATGGCAACGTATTCAACGATCAGGAATGGTATTCGAACCAGCTTACCTGGCAGGATAGCAACCAGCCGCGCAACCGCCTGAACCTGGCGGGCACGTGGGAACTGCCGTTCGGAAGGGGCAGAGCCTTCCTGAACAACATCCCGCGCACGGCCGACGCGCTGATAGGAGGCTGGAAGGTTGCCGGCATCTGGACATTCATGACCGGCGATTTCCCGCAATTCGGCAACCTGATCGTCACCGGGAACCCGTGCATCTCCGATCCGACGCCGCAGCACTGGTTCAACACCGCGGCGTTTTCTCCGATACCGGCCAATACCTACGTACTCCGGACCAACCCGCTGCAATATAGCTGCCTGACGGGTCCGAAGTTCTGGGTGCTCGACGGCAACCTGACCAAGGCCTTCAACATCACCGAAAGATTCCACGCCGAACTGAAGATGGCGGCTTACAACGCCACCAACCGGCTGAACCGCGGCGATCCGGATACGGGCGTAACCGATTCGAACTTCGGTCAAGCTCTGTACCAGGGCGCACCCGGCGGAATCTTTGGCGCACAAGGCGGCACGTACGGCAACCAAAGCGGCCGCCAGGTGGAGTTAGGTTTAAAGATTCTCTTCTAGGTCAACGCCCCAACAACCTCAAACAAGCGGCGGGGATTTCTTCCCGCCGCTACTTTTTTGTGCGGGCGGTTGCGGATCGATTTTGAACTATAGTGAGTCCATGGTTTCTCTTACCCGGCGAAGCGTCTTGAGCATGCTGGCTCTGCCGGCCTACCGGCTTTTCAGCCAGGTCCAGACGGGGATGGCGTCCCGGGGAGTAAAGGCGGCCCCGCGCGGCAAACCTTCCGGACTTCCTTTTCACGCCAGCTTCACGGACATAGCCCACCAGGCTGGATTGCACGAGGCCGTAATATGCGGTCATCCGCGGCATGCCGACTATGTGATAGAGGCCATGAGTTGCGGCGCCGCTTTCCTGGATTACGACAACGATGGCTGGCTGGACATTCTGATTCTAACCGGCTCGCGATTCGGCGATCCGCCATCCAGCGCGTCGCAGCGCCTTTATAAGAACAATCGCAACGGCACTTTCACGGATGTGACCGAAAAAGCCGGGCTCTTCCGCACCGGCTACCAATACGGCGTGGCGGTGGGCGACTATAACAACGACGGTTTCGACGATATTTTCATTACCGGCTGGGACCAGAATATGTTGTATCGCAACAACGGCAACGGTACTTTCACGGACGTTACGCGGGAAGCGGGTTTGTGGAACGGCCAGCCAAGATTCGGTTCCGGGTGCACGTTCCTGGATTATGACCGCGATGGGCACCTGGACTTATTCGTCGCCAACTATCTGGCTTTCGACATGAAGACTGTTCCGCGCGCCGGCGCTTCCAGCAGTTGTAACCCCGGAGGCATATTCTGCGGCCCGCGCGGGCTGCATTACGGCCACCATAGTCTCTATCACAACAATGGGGACGGCACGTTTTCGGATGTCACGGCCGCTTCGGGGATCGGCAAGGTCGAAGGCGGATACGGCCTCACGGCTGTCTCGGCGGATTTCGATAACGACGGCTGGCCCGACATTTACGTGGCCTGCGACTCCACGCCCAGCCTGCTTTTCCGCAACAACCACGACGGTACCTTCACCGAGCAGGGACTTGAGAAGGGCGTAGCCCTGAGCGATGACGGGATGGAGCAGGCCGGTATGGGGTTGGGCGTCGGCGATTTCAGGCTGGAAGGCAGCCTGGACATCGTCAAGACGCACTACTCGGCCGATACCGCCGGCTTGTACATGAACAACGGCGAAGGGGACTTTCGCGACATGACCATGCAGGCAGGCCTGGCGGTGGAGACACGCTATGTCTGCTGGGGAACCCTGGCCGCGGACCTGGATAACGACGGCAACCCGGATATCTTCGCGGTTACGGGCGGAATCTATCCGGAAGTACGCGACAACTACGATACGCCGCGGCTGGTGTTCCGCAATCTGGGCAAGGGCCGCTTCGAAGAGTTACTCGGCCAGGCGGGGCCCGGGGTGGAGGCTGCACACTCCAGCCGCGGGTGCGCCATGGGCGATTTCGATAATGATGGCGACGTCGATATTCTGATCGTCAACCACAACGAGCCGCCCAGCCTGTTGCGCAATGACGTAAGCGGCGGCAGCCACTGGATCAAGGTGAAACTGCACGGCGTTCAGTCGAACCGGGGCGCCGTGGGCGGGCGCGTGACGGCGCGCTACGGGGATAAAGTCCAGGCGCAGGAAGTGCTGAGCCAGTCATCCTATCTGTCATCGAACGACGCGCGGCTGCATTTCGGCCTGGGAACGTTCGACAAGGTGGACCTGGAGATCCGGTGGCCGCTCGGCCGCGTGGAGAAACTGAGCGGCATCGCGGCGGACCGTTTGGTGCATGTCACGGAAGGCTTGGGAATCACGCGCACGGAGAGCTTTAAACGATGACCGCGCCGGCCCGCCCTGTTGCGCTCGCCCTCTATCTTGCACTGGCGTGTGAGATCTCTTTGTGGGCGCAGCAGGGTCCGGTTGAAGAAGCATGGGCGTTACTGGGGAAAGGGCAACGTCCGCAGGCCATCCGGCTACTGTATGACACGGTCAAAGCGGACCCTGGAAACGCGGATGCCCGGCTGCTCCTCGGCAGCGTGCTGCAAGAGGAGGGCGACGCCGCGGGATCCATCGCGCAGTTGACGGAAGCCGTCAAACTGCGGCCGGGTTCGACGGAGGCGCAGAATGCCCTGGGCGAGGCTTTCAACGCCGCCGGCGACACGAAGGCCGCGCGCGGGCCGTTCCAGAAGGCCGTGGCGATAGATCCGAAGTTCGCCCAGGCGCAATTGAATCT
>JBEKIM010000335.1:0-7644 GCA_050011755.1 Bryobacteraceae bacterium
CAGGCTGGTGGTCACGTCCAGCCCGGAGAGCGGCTCGTCGAAGACCAGGACATCGGGATTGTGGAGCAGGGCGGCCGAGATCAGGATTTTCTGCTTCATGCCCTTCGAATAAGAAGAGATGGGCGAGTAGCGGTGCTCGTGGAGCGAAAGCAGATTCAACAGTCGATCGATTCGCAACTCGAGCGGCGCGGACGGCAGGCAGCGCAAACGCCCGACGAGCTGCAGGTACTCGCGGCCCGTCAGATAGGGATACAAATTCGGCTCTTCGGGCACGTAGCCGAGAGACTTTTTGTAAGCAATCAGATCCTGCCGGATGTTGCGGCCCTGGTAGAGGATCAGTCCGCGGGAGGGCTCCAGGAGACCGGTCAGCATCTTGACCGTGGTGCTTTTTCCGGAGCCGTTGGGGCCGAGGTATCCAAGAATCTCGCCGGGCCGGATGGTAAAGCTGACGTCGTCGACCGCGGGCCTGCGGACATATAATTTCGTCAGGTTGCGGACTTCGAGCATACCATTCAGACACCCGCGCGGCCGCAATTGTTCCAGGCGAAGTTCGATGGAGCGTTTTCACACCAGCGGGCAGGACAGACAGAATCTCCGCGAAAATGGAGACGTCCAATGTAGCAGGAAGGAGGTAGAAAGCGATGTTGAAGAAGCTCATGATTCCAGCGCTACTTCTGGGAGCCGCGTTTTCGGCGCCGCCCGCTAAAGCAGCGGTTCGATTCGGAGTCGGAATCGGCGGACCTGTCTACGCACCGGCCTACCCGTACGCCTACGGGCCGTATTATGGCCACTACGGCTATCCTGTGTACCGCGGTGATTACGGGCCGTATGTCTACGGCACGTGGGGTCACAGATGGCATGGCCGCTATTATCGCTACTGGCAGTAACTAGCGAGTAAGGCTAGACGGCCAGAGCCGGCCTGAAAGCCGGCTGCGGGCAGAATTGCCCGCCCCACAAATTCACTTCATTGGCGGGCTGTTTCGATCAGCCTGCGGATGGAAGGTTCCACGCTGAGCAGCAGCTCGGCTTTGGGCTTCTTGGCGCGGTCAAGCAAGTCCATTTTCTCCGCCATCCAGGACGCATCCCGTTTTTGATCGAGAGCCTGTAGAGCGGCCTCGGCTATGGCTGCGAGATCTTTGGAAAGCTCCGCATCCTCCGCCAGGAGCGCGGAATTCGCCAGGACCGGCGCCAGACGGGCCTGATTGTCGCGCCATAGGGTCAGCCACTCGCGGATGCGGGGCAAGTCTTCCGGACCCATGCGATCCACCAACGCGGCGAACTCGCGGACGGTGGCACTGTCGGGACGCGCGGCGTCGACCAGCCGGTTCAGCGGAGTAAATGCGTCGTAGGGATGGGCCTCTTCGCGGGCGTAGTCTTTCACCGGTTCAACCACATCGGCCAGGGTGGCGACGGGAGCCACCGGGCCACTACCGGCCAGCCGCTCGAGCATCATCCGATATTCAGAAACGTGCTTTAGGCCGAGCCATTCCAGATCGCGGCTCACCACTGCCAGACGGCGGTACATGTCCGGCACATCCGTCACGGTTTGCGGCGACCAGAAGCGTTCGGCCACCGCTGCCATGCGCGGCCAGACGCGCGTATCCAGCAGTTCCGGCGTGACGAATTCCGACCACATGCAGGCTTCGCCCCCCAGCACCAAGCGCTTTTGTTCTTCGGTAAGGCTCGCGGCGGCTTCGCCCAGCGGATCCACCGCGTAATGATGCGCCGCGGAATAACCGAGGTCCAGATAATAGCCATTCGAGAGGATGCCGCCGACCCCCTGGCGCGCCGCATCGGCCAGCGCTTTCTGCCCGCGCCACGATTGCACCAGGATATTGTGCGGCATATCTTTACTCAAGATCTCATCCCAGCCGACCATCTTTTTCCCGTGCTTCTCTACAATCGTATGCACCCGGCGCGTGAAGAAAGCCTGCAGCGCCTCGTTGTTCTTGATGCCCTGGCCGCGCATGAATTCCTGAATGCGCGGGTTGGCATCCCACTGCTTGCCGTTCACTTCGTCTCCGCCGATGTGGAAGTATTCATCCGGGAACAGGGCGGCCATCTCACCGATGAACCGGTCCAGGAACTGGTAGACTTCATCGCGGGTGGGGTCCATAGCCGGATCGAAGATGCCCCATTGGCGTTCGATACGAAACGGTCCGGCCGCGCTGGCCAGTTCGGGGTATCCGACGAACCAGGCCGTGGCGTGCCCGGGCATATCGAATTCCGGAATGACACGAATGCCGCGGTCGCGCGCGTAGGCGATCACCTCGCGCGCCTGATCCTGCGTGTAGTATTGCCCATCGGAGCCCATCTCCTGCAGCTTCGGGTAAAGCTTGCTCTCAATGCGGAAGCCCTGATTCTCCGAGAGGTGCCAATGGAACACGTTCAGCTTCACCGCGGCCATGCCGTCGAGCGTGCGCTCCACATCCGCGATGGGCATCCAGTGGCGCGCCACATCCAGCATCAGGCCACGCCAGGGGAAGCGGGGGTGGTCCTCGATAGTGACCGCCGAAACGCCGAAGCCGCCGGCGTCCAGATCGACCAGTTGCAGAAAGGTGGCCATACCGTGCATGACGCCTAGCGGATTGGGGGCGTCCAGGCGGGCGCCCAGAGGGGTGACGGTGATTCGATAGGATTCATCTTCCTCTACGGCTTGGACGGGCGCGCTGGCATGGTCGCAATAGACCACCAGCGGCGCTTCGGGAGCATGCACTCCGATGCCCGGATTCATGGGAATGCCGGTCTTGCGCGATACCTGTTCCACCAGCCGCGCGGCGGCGGCTTCCAGGCGAGGCTCGCGATATCCGTTCAATTGCACGAAGGCGAAATTCCGGTCGATGCGCAGGCGTCCTACACCCGGCTGGAACTTGGCCGGCACGGGCATCAGGTCATGGGCAAACATCGCGAGAGGGGCCATCAGGAGAATCGGAACTCTAGACATCATTACCAGACTACGCCGTTTCGCGCGGACGGATCGTCCCGAGGGATAATTATTCCGAGGGCATTATGAAAACGTCCAGGCGAAGCGTGCTGGCCGGATTGCTGCTGGCGTGTTGCGCTGCCGGTGTGGCGGCCGCGCCGCCGGCTGAATTCTATTTGCACGATGGCGACCGCGTGGTCTTTTATGGCGACAGCATTACGGACCAGCGGCTGTATACCACGTTCGTGGAGACGTATGCGATCACGCGATTTCCGCGGATGCGTTTGACTTTCGTACACTCCGGCGTGGGCGGGGATCGCGTAAGCGGCGGCGGGGCGGGCGCCATCGACGTGCGTCTGCCGCGCGACGTGGTGGCCTACAAACCGACCGTCATGACGATCATGCTGGGCATGAACGACGCCAGCTATCGCGCGTTCGACCAGAAGATTTTCGACACGTTTGCGACTGGATACCGGCACATCATTCAAAGCGTGAAAGAGGCGCTGCCGGGCATTCGCATCACGGTGATCGAACCTTCGCCGTACGACGACGTGACGCGTCCGCCCATGTTCGAAGGCGGCTATAACCAGGTGCTGGTGCGCTACGGGGATTTCGTGGAAGCGCTGGGGCGCGAAGAGAAACTCGCCGTTGCCGATATGAACCGGCCGGTGGTGGCGGCGCTGGAGAAGGCCAACAAGCTGGACGCGGAGACCGCCAAAAAGCTGGTGCCCGACCGGGTGCATCCCGCGGCGGGCGGTCACCTGCTGATGGCCGAAGCCCTATTGAAGGCGTGGCATATGCCGGCGATGGTCACGGCGGTCGAGATCGATGCGGCCACGCCCGCCGTGGCCGGCGCCACGAACACGCAGGTGACCGACCTGGCGGTGGGCGACCAAGTCTCGTGGGCGCAAATGGACGAGGCGCTGCCCATGCCGATCGATGCGAAGGACGAGGTGTTGGCGCTGGCGTTGCGCGCTTCCGACTTCGTGGAGGCCATGGACCAGGAACCGCTCAAGGTGACCGGGCTGAAGGCCGCGCGCTACAAGCTGAAGATCGACGACGAGGTGGCCGGCACGTTCACCCGCGAAGAATGGGCCAAGGGCGTCAACCTGGCGACCCTGGCGACGCCCATGGCGAAACAGGCGGCCGCGGTACACGACCTAACCCTGCGGCATAACATCGTACACTTTGCGCGCTGGCGGCTGGCGGGAGTGAATCTGGACAACATCGCGATTCCGCCGGCGCATCTGAAGGCGGCGGCCGAGGCGCTGGATACATTGGAGGCCGATGTGGTGGAGCAGCAGAGGGCCGCGGCGCTGCCGAAGATCCATCGGTATGAACTGGTGGCGGAGTGAAGGGACAGTCAAAGTTCAAGCATGGGTTCCATAGCGCAGATCGGGCCCCATCCAATCGCTCGCGTCTCGCCACGAAACCTTCTTCGCGGCAATCCAGGTGGCATGATCGCGCTCACTCGCCGCCGGTGACCACCCACCAAGATCTGCCCAGTAAAACGTATCCCCATCGAGAAGCATGGTTGCACCGAAAATGATCGAGTCGTAATTGCGCGGACTCGGCTGCAGATGAAACGTAGTGACTTCCTCAAAAAGAAGTTCGATTGCCGACGGTGCACTGAACTGCCGCTGAATGAGGAGGCGAACCCGCGTATCCAACTCACCGGTGCAGTGCATGTGCAGGTCCTCGGCAACCCAGTGTCCTGTCCAAACGTGAGCTTCTCGCAAACAGCCGTCGTGAAAGCCGCCGAAATCGTGGAGCAGATGGTCTACGTCCGCTTCAGAAACGAGATGGTTCCAAGCCATGGTGCGGTCAAGCTCCCATCAGAAACCGATCGATGCCGCGGGCCGCTTGCCGGCCTTCGCTGATGGCCCACACAACCAGGGACTGGCCGCGCCGCATATCGCCGGCGGCGAAGACTCCGGGTACCGACGTCATGTGGTTCTCATCCGCGTGGACGTTGCCGCGGATATCCAGCTTCACTCCCAGGTTGTGGAGGAGACCGCCCTTGACCGGGCCGAGGAAGCCCATGGCGAGGAGCACGAGGTCCGCTTCCAGGGTGAATTCCGTGCCAGGGAGCGGCTCGAACTTCGGCGGCGGACCGACTTTCACGGCGTGCAACTGCTTCACGTTTCCTTGGTCATCGCCTGTGAATCCGGTAGTTGCGACGCTCCAATCGCGGATGCCGCCTTCTTCGTGCGAACTTTCGGTGCGGAGCTGCATCGGCCAGAGGGGCCAGGGCGTGGACGGGGAGCGTTCGGGCGGAGGCTGCGGCAGCAATTCGAACTGATTCACGGAGAGTGCCCTCTGGCGGTGCGAGGTGCCCAGGCAGTCCGCGCCGGTGTCGCCGCCGCCGATGATCACGACGCGCTTTCCGGTGGCCAGAATCGCGCCTTCGTCGGGCACGCTGTCGCCTTCGGTGCGGCGGTTCTGCTGCGGCAGGAACTGCATGGCGAAGTGGATGCCGCTTAACGCGCGGCCGGGAACTGGCAGGTCGCGCGGCTGTTCGGCGCCGCCCGCCAGCAGGATGGCGTCATAATCGCGGCGCAGGTCCGCTACCGGGATGTCGCGCCCGATGTGGGCGTTAGGGACGAACTCCACGCCCTCGGCGCGCATCTGGTCCAGGCGCCGGTCGATAAGATGCTTCTCCATCTTGAAATTCGGGATGCCGTAGCGCATCAGGCCGCCGATGCGATCGTTCTTTTCATAGACCGTGACGGCATGTCCGGCGCGGCGCAACTGCTGGGCGGCCGCCAGGCCGGCGGGACCGGAGCCGACGATGGCGACGCGCTTGCCAGTGATGTTGCGGGGCGGCTCGGGTACGATCCAGCCTTCGGCGAAGGCGCGATCGACTATCGTCTTCTCGATCTGCTTGATGGTTACCGGCGGCTCGTTGATACCCAATACACAGGCGGCTTCGCAGGGCGCGGGACAGATGCGGCCGGTGAACTCGGGGAAGTTGTTGGTGGAGTGGAGCACGCGGATGGCTGCGCGCCAGCGGCCGCGGTATACCAGATCGTTCCAATCGGGAATGATATTGGCGAGCGGGCAGCCTGTGTGGCAGAAGGGCACGCCGCAATCCATGCAGCGCGCGCCCTGGGCAGAGATTTTCTCTTCGGGAAAATCGAGATAGATTTCGAACCAGTCCTTCACGCGCTCGGCGGGCGGGCGGCGCTGCGGCAGTTCGCGGGTGTATTCGAGGAATCCGGTAGTCTTACCCATGGGACACCTGGGTTATAGGTTGTAGGTTGTGGGTTATGGGTTGTGGGTTATGCGTATTGGGTAACGGTTGCTGGGTTCTGGGTGCCAGGTGCTGGTTTAGGACCCGCTTATATTCGTGGGGAAACACTTTGATGAATTTAGGCAGCATGGTGGACCAATTCTCCAGGATCCACTTGGCCCTGGGGCTGGCCGTGAATTGCACGTGCCGCTCAATCAGGGCGCGGAGAAGTTGAGCGTCGCCCGCCACTGCTTCCAGGTCCACGGCGGCGGTGTTGCAGCGTTTTTCGGCGAAATCGCCGCCCTCGTCGAGCACGTAGGCGATACCTCCGCTCATGCCGGCGGCGAAGTTGCGGCCGCACCGGCCAAGGACCACGACCAGGCCTTTAGTCATGTACTCGCAGCCGTGGTCGCCCAGTCCTTCGACCACCGCGGTGGCGCCGGAGTTGCGGACGGCAAATCTCTCGCCTGCCATGCCGTTAAAATAGGCCTCGCCGCTGGTGGCGCCATAGAGGACTACGTTGCCGATCAGGATGTTGTCCTCGGGCAGGAACGTGGAGCCGCGCGGGGGATATACAACGATCCGGCCGCCGGACAGGCCCTTGCCGACGTAGTCGTTGGCGTCGCCTTCCAGGGTGAGCGTCACGCCCTTGGCCAGGAAAGCGCCGAAGCTTTGGCCGGCGGAGCCGGTAAACTCGAAACGGATGGTGTCGTCGGGCAGACCCGCGGAGCCGTGCCGGCGGGCGATTTCACCGCTCAACATCGCGCCCACCGTGCGGTGGACGTTGCGGATGGGCAGCTTGATCTCGATGGGGCTACGGTGGGCGATGGCCTCGCCGGCCAGTTCGATCAGCTTGTAATCGAGGGCCTGGTGCAGGCCGTGATCCTGCGACTGCACGCAGCGGCGCGCGATGCGGGCGGGCACTTGCGGGCTGTGCAGGATGGCCGAGAAATCGAGGCCTTTGGCCTTCCAATGGTAGAGGGCCTGGCGCGGGTCGAGCATATCCACGCGGCCCACCATTTCGTTGAACGTGCGGAAGCCGAGTTGCGCCATGTACTGGCGGACCTGCTCGGCGATAAAGAAAAAGAAATTGATCACGTGCTCGGGCTGGCCCTGGAACTTGGCGCGCAGGGCAGGGTCTTGCGTGGCGATGCCAACCGGGCAGGTGTTCAGGTGGCACTTGCGCATCATGATGCAGCCCATGGCGACCAGGGGCGTGGTGGCAAAGCCGAATTCCTCCGCGCCCAGCAGTGCGGCGATGGCGACATCGCGGCCGGTTTGCAGCTTGCCGTCGGTCTGCACGCGGATGCGCCCGCGCAGGTCGTTCATCACCAGCACCTGCTGCGTTTCGGCCAATCCCAATTCCCACGGGATACCGGCATGCTTGATAGAGCTTAAGGGGGAGGCCCCGGTGCCCCCGCTGTCGCCGCTGATCAGGACTACGTCGGCATGCGCTTTGGCGACGCCCGCGGCGACGGTACCCACACCC
>JBEKIM010000336.1:0-7614 GCA_050011755.1 Bryobacteraceae bacterium
GATCTCCACAAGATCGGTCGAGACCACGCCTTTTTCCATGGCGGTTTTCGGGCTGAAGATCGCCGCATTGTCCCAGGTCAGTTGGGTGATCGGCCGGGGCCACTCTTGCAGCCATCCGTTGTTTGCAAACCGGCCATCGTAGACGGCGGGATCCGGGCGGAAGACCACCTCCAAGCCCTGCGGGCTGGCCGGCGGCGGCGCCGAGGCGGCCCATCCGGCTTTCAATGCGACGGTTTTCGAAGCCAGCGCCGAATCAGCCACGACCCCGTCGTGCACCGCTTTGCGCCACCAGGCTTCGAAATCCGAGCCGGTGTGCTGCTTGGCCCAGTAGTCTTTCACGATCTGGTACGAGGTACGCTCCAGTTGACCAGACAGCATGCCCAGCACTTCGTGCGCGGATTTGCCGGTGTAGAGCGGCGCGATCAAAGGCTGCATGATCGTAACCGTTCCATCGTGCGCCCGGCAGTCGCTCCATGTCTCCAGGTAGTGGGTCATGGGCAAGTGCCAGTGACAGAGCTCGCTGGTTTCGTCCTCGTACAGGCTCAGATGGATGCGTAGCGGGGCCTTTTGCAACCGGTCCCGGAACCCGATCTCAACCGGCACGTTGTAAGCCGGATTGCCTCCCAGGATGAGCAGCAGATCTACCGCACCCGCGTCCAGATCCTTAATCAGGCCGGAAAGCGAAGCCACCTGGTCCACCGGCTGCGCTTCCACCGGGTCCGTGTACATCACGGTCTTGCCCACGTTCTCGAGGGCGGCATTCATGGCATGCGCCAGGGCGTGGACCGCGGCGCTCTGTTGCTCGCCCGCCATCACCACGCTGGACCCTTTATGCTGCTGCAGATCGCGGACAATCGGTACGATCCAACTGTCGGCCGGGGTCGATGCGCCCTTGCGGCCACCCGTATCCGCGCCCAGCGAGGAGGCCAGGCTCCAGGCAAACTCTTCCACTTCGGCGGCGCGCAGGGGCATGCGGTGATCGGCTTTCGTGCCCGTGGGAGTCGGCATCGGCTCAACCACGTAAAGCCGATTCATTTCCGTTTGGTCGCCGCGCACCCGCCGGCGTGCCGAGAATTGCCGGGCGTACCGGAGGCTGCCCGGGCCAGAAGAAAGGAAATCGGCATCCAGCGATACGATCACGGTGGCGGCGCTTAGATCGTAAACCGTGTTGACCGGCTGTCCGAATGCCAGCCGCGCGCCGGCCGCCGAAGAATGCGCTCCGGCCGGCTCCCACTGATGCCATTTGGCGGCCGGAAACGCCGCCAGCGTTTCCTTGAGCTGGTTCGCCAGCGTGGGCGACGTGACCGTCTCCGTCAGAATCCGCAGGCCAGCGCCTTTCTTGCCCTTCTGCTGGTTGATGGCTTGCTGCACGGCGCCCAGAAACGCGCCCCAGGATCGGATTTCGCCTTCCAGCGTCAACGCCTGCGAGCGGTCCGGATCGTACAGACCCAACACGGATGCCTGCCCGTACACATCGCAGGCGCCCATGCTGCCGGGATGGTCCGGGTTGCCTTCTACTTTAGTGGGCCGCCCCTCGTGGCTCTCCACGAGCAATCCGGCGGAGCTTGAGGCTAGCGGCATGGCCGTCGCGAAAAACAGCGGGCGCCCCGGCACCAACTCCTCGGGCTGCCGGACGTAAGGTGCGATCAGCTCGGTGGGCTGCCGCGTGCATGCGGTCAATCCCGCAAGCGCCAGCGAGGCTCCCATCAGCTTGATGAAGTTGCGGCGGCTGTCGCCGTCTTCCCATTCCGAGGCATAGCGCGGGAATTCGCGATGCATCAGATCCTGGAACGCGTCCGTTTGAGCCAGATCCTCCAGGCTGCGCCAGTATTCCTTCCCGTGGGACTTCTCCAGCAGCGCGCGCACGCCGGGCAGATCGAGCTTGTGAGCCGGCTGCGGCGTTTCGTCGTCGTGGTGGTGATGCCCGGAGTCCCCGAACACGTTCAACGGATTGTTAGGTTCGCTCATCTTCTGCTTTTAGCGGTGGCAAGTGGAACAACTGGTCAGCGCGCGTGGATCCTGGATCTTGTATTCGGCCACCAGCCGGCGCCCCAGGGTCTCCTGGTCTTCCTTCGGTTCGTACCCCATGGTGAACACTTCGGAACGTGGCCGCACGTGCCGCTCGGGATTCCGATGGCAGTCGAGACACCATTGCATCTGCAACGAATTCGCCTGGTACATCAACGGCATTTTATCCACGCGTCCATGACAGGTTTCACAGCCCACGCCCTTATTCACATGAATGCTGTGATTGAAATAGACATAATCCGGCAGATCGTGGACGCGCGTCCATTCGATGGAAGCCCCGGTGCGAAAACTCTCGCGCACCGGCTCCAGCATCGGGGCCGTATTCCAGATCTGCGAATGGCAGTTCATGCAGGTCTTAGTGGGAGGAATATTTGCGGTGTTGGAGGTTTCCACGGTCGTGTGACAATACCGGCAGTCGATGCCATCGTCCGCCACGTGGTGCACGTGACTGAACGGAATGGGTTGCGCGCGCACTTCCCCCTGGCGCGTTTCATAGCCCGACCGGTCGAGCGTGGCGAAACACCACGTTAGAAATCCGATACCGAATACCGCGCCATAGATGGTGATGCGCGAGAAGGTATTCGTACTGTGATGAAAGATCTGAGCCATTCGTTAGACGAACTGCTATTCTAATCCAACCCTGGGCCGCGAACTTAAGGTTTCCGTTCCGGAATTAACCTTTTCGTTCGAATAGATACACGCTGGTCTCCAGACGGCTGGCGCCGCCGCCGTCGTTGACCGCAAAGTGTGCGGGTCTGAGCTTGCCCGCGCGTATATCCCCGTTCCACAATGATGCGCCGGCGTACTCGCCATCGTTGCGTAGCGCGTAAAAGTTCAGGTCTATTTTTTCCAGGCGCGCCATGTCATTATCGAAGTTTCGCGCAACCCGTTTCAGAGCATCCAGGCAAGCTTCGCGCGGCGTCATGCCGTGCCGCATATTTTCGATGACCGTGTGCCCGCCGGCGATGCGAATATTTTCCTCGCCGCGCCCCGTCGAACCGGCCCCGCCCACGTCCTGATCCAAATACAATCCCGCGCCGATTATCGGCGAATCTCCGACGCGGCCCGCAATCTTCCAGGCCAGGCCGCTGGTGGTGGTGACACCGGACATCTCGCCTTTGGCGTTGCGCGCCAGGCAGTTGATCGTGCCGTGCGTGGGGTGGACAGCCATTTCCCATGCCCAGGTAAGGGTTTCCTCGTCCGCCTGTGGGAACATCTGCCGCAGCAGGGACATGGTTTTCGGCTTGGGCGCGTCCAGACCCGGCCCCCAATTACTATGTCCGTCCGGATCGCGCAGCGACATTTTCCAGGCGAGCCACGCCATCCTTGATTTGGCGGTCAGCAGATCCTCTTCCGGGTATCCTATCTCCCTGGCGAACTTCCCGGCGCCCGCGCCCACCAGCATGACGTGGTCGGTCTGCTCCATCACCAGCTTGGCAATCTTTGAAGGCGTCTTGTTCCCGCGAATGGAGGCTACCGACCCCGCCCGGCGCGTCGGCCCGTGCATGACGCAGGCATCCAGTTCTACGACGCCCTCTTCATTCGGAAGTCCGCCGTAGCCCACGGACGTATCCTCGGGGTCCTCTTCGTTGATGTTGACGCCCGCGACCACCGCGTCCAGGGTGTCGCCGCCCGATTTCAGAACCTCCATGGCCCGCGCGCAGGCACGCTCGCCGTTGGCGCTGGAAATTACGACAGTCTTGGAGGTTTGCGCGGCAGCCACACCCAGCGCCGGCAGCAATGCCGAGCCGAGCATGACCGCTCTACGGCTAATCCCTTTATCGTCGCCCATGTTTATGAATCAGCCATTATGGCACAGCTTTAGCGGGATGATGTACTCCTTTTTATGGAGGTCCGAGCCCGGTGGCCGGATCGGGGGACACAGCTCGGTAGCCGGCAAAACGGCTTCGCTTCGAAATTCGGGCGGGCGTCAAGATTCTTCCATCACAGTCTGCATGAGGTCCGCTACCATTCGCCTTACCGGACGCAGGAGGGGAAACGCCGCCGCCTGCACCAGGCGCTCCACGATCGCGGCGCTCTTCCGGATCAAGGTGTGCGTCCGTGCCTGGGCCGGCGAACGGTCGTAAATCCAAAAAAGGATCAGGCCCATCTGGTACATCCATAGAATCCGAGGCAGGTGCGGCTCCAGATCGCGCGGCGTCTGCGTGCCGCCGGCTTCGAGAATTCGTACGAACGAAGCCACGTCCCGCTCCCGGATCTCTCGCGTCCGCGCGCTGAACGGCGAAATGGGATGGGCGGGATCGGCGTGCGCCGCCAACGCCCCCAGGAGGCGGCGGTTCGGTTCGAAATAGCGCAACTTCGCCTCCAGCAGCGCGACGAGCCGGTCTTTCAGATGCTTCCCACCTGCCAGCGCCTGTTCGATCAACGGTTCCAGATCCTGCTGCGACTGGTCGTAGAAGGCCAGGGCGATGGCGTCTTTCGAGTCGAAGTAGTAATATGCGGCGCCGGTCGCCATGCCCGCTCCGGCGGCGATTTCGCGCATGGTGGTTTCTTCGAACCCCTGCCGCCGGAACAGTTCCATGGCCGCATCCAGGATGCGCGCGCGCGTCTCCGCGCTCTTAGCGTTCATTATTCGAGCACCTTGCCCAGCGGCGCGCCCTCCGGACTCCAGGCGCCTCCCCCATGGACGCGCCGGTCGGAGCGCTCCTGGCCGCGCTTCCGCAGGCGGTGAAAGAGGTAGAGATTGAAGAAGTGCATCAAGCCCAGCACCAGCAGCACGACGCCGATCTTGCCGGAAAGCAGTTCCATCGCCGCGCGCGTGCTCCCCGGATCGCTCGAGGTGCTCAAAGCCAATGTCACATATCCGACATTGATCAGATAGAATCCCACAACCAGCAAGCGGTTCACCGAGTCCGCCAGCTCCGCGTTGCCTTGAAACGCCTCCACCAGGAAAACCCGCCCGTTGCGCTCCAGAGTTCTGGCCACCCAAACCGTCAGACCCAGGCTGATGGCCAGGTAAATGCCGTACGCCGTCACGATATACATCCCGTCCTCTCTTTCTGAACACGTTCAACTTGAACGTGTTCAACTCCAGATTAGGGCAAGATGGGGCGATGTGTCAAGGACAATCTGAACACGTTCAAGATATTTCCGGCGCGTCGTTCCGGCCGGGAATTCGGCCACCTTTGCTACCATAAAGCCATGCAATTTCCCCGCCTTTTCCTGGTACGCCAGCATTTTCCCGACCGCCGCATCCCGGATGTAGCCGCCGAAGTCCATCGCCAGCTTCACGATTCCGGATTCGCCGCGCGCCTCAAGCCCGGCTCCAGCGTGGCCCTCGGCGTGGGTAGCCGCGGTATCGCCAATATCGCCACCATCGCGCGCGCCGCCGTCCAGTACTGGAAGTCGCAGGGCATGCGACCCTTCGTCTTTCCAGCCATGGGCAGTCATGGGGCCGCCACGGCCGAGGGGCAGGCCGACGTGCTCGCCCACTACGGCATCATCGAGCAGACTATCGGGTGCCCGGTGCGCAGTTCCCTCGACGTGGTGCCGCTCGGCAAAACGCCCCAGGGCATCCAGACATATATGGACCGCAACGCTTACGAAAGCGATGGCGTCCTGCTCTGTGGCCGCGTGAAATGGCACACCGATTTCATGGGCAAGATCGAAAGCGGCCTGTTCAAGATGATCGCCATCGGGCTCGGCAAATTTGCCGGCGCACAGCACTATCACACGTATGCTTACAAGCTGGGCCTCGAAAACACTATCCGCGCCATCGGCCGCACTGTGCTTGAATCCGGCAAGATCCTGGGCGGACTGGCGATCCTGGAAGACGCTCACCACAACACCGCCAAACTCGAAGCGGTGCCGGTGGAGGGCATGGAGCAGCGCGAAGAGGAACTGCTGGCGCTGGCAAAATCGTGGATGGGCCGCATCCCCATGGACCTCGATCTCCTGATCGTCGACGAAATCGGCAAGAACATCAGCGGCGCCGGCATGGATACCAAGGTGGTGAACCGCAGCGTGATGGGCGATTACAATCCCTGGCCCGATACGCCCCGCATCGAGCGCATTTTCGTACGCGATCTGAGCAATCTCACCTATAACAATGCGGTCGGCATCGGCATGGCGGACATCACTACCGATCGGCTGGTCAAGCGCATTGACTGGGTGCCCACGCGCGTGAATTCCCTAACCGCCTCGACGCCCTCCGCGATCCGCACCCCGATCCACTATCCCACCGACCGGGAGTGCCTGGAAGCCATCGCCCCCACAGCCGGCAAGTTCGACGCGCGCGAAGTCACCATCGGATGGATCCGCAATTCGCAGGAGCTTTCGCAGCTTGCCATGAGCGAGAACCTGCGTGCCGCGATCGAGCGCCATCCTTTGCTCGAAATCGTGACGCCGCCGCACGAGATCGAATTCGATTCGGCCGGCAACCTGGCGCCTCTCGAAGCCGCGCCGGAGTCCGCGCACGGCTCCCCGGCACTGGTATCCTCGCAACTCTGAAAATACCCGCTCGCCTGTATTCCCGTCAGCGCGCTCCGGCACTATCCTTAAAGGAGTGGGATGCCTGGAAACCGTTGGACCAAAACGCAGTTGGAATCGCTGGTCGATCAAATCGTGCAGTTGCATAAGCCGCTGCCGGATCTGGAGATCGCCGGCAAGACGCGCGCCGCTATCAACAATCAGCGCAAGAGATTGCAACGCGCCGGCGTGCTGAATGGCTCTTTCCCGGGCCGGGAAGTGAAGCCGTGGACCTTTCCCGAATTGAAAAAGCTGACGGCCTTCACCCAGGATTACGGCTTCAGCGCTTCGTTCATTGCCGTGATGAGCCTGCTGCCTGGGCGTACCAAGGATTCCATCAGCAAGATGATGGGCCGGCATGGCCTCGGCAATCCCGCGATCAAGGAACGCGCGCGCCATGCCTGCCGGTTCGATCCGTCGCGGCGCGGCGAGTTCGAACACTTCCTGCTCGGCGAAGGGCGCCTGGTCCCCAGCGCAGCCGTTGCCCGGCAATGGGGCCTCGCGCAAAAAACCGTTACCGCGTACCGGCGCCGGCTTGGCCTGCAACTCTCGTGGCGCGAGGCGCGCTCCTCGGACGACTTCCGGCGCGAGCAACGCAAACGCGCCGCGGCCTTCGTCGCGCATACCCGCGAACGCTGGCAGCACTGGCGTGCACGTAAACGGCTGACCTGGGAAAAGCTTCGCCAGCAGCTCGCGCAGCGCCCCGATTGTCCGCCGCGGCGCACCTGCCAAGCCTGCGGTGAGCAATGGTACGCCGCGCGGGAATTCTTTCACGTGCGCACGCGCCGCTCATCCACCGGTGTCAAGGTCAGCTACTGCCGCATCTGCCGCTTGTGCCGGGCTGAGCGCCGGCGAAAACCAGCCGCGCTGGCACTGGCCAGGTCAGCCTAGAATTCCGAGCTTTTTCCCCACCCGCTCAAACACCTCCAGCGCCCGGTCGAGTTCCGCGCGGGTGTGCGTTGCGGTCACGATGGTACGGACCCGCGCTTTGCCTTCAGGTACTGTCGGAAAGCCGATTCCGGTTGCCAGCACGCCTTCCTTGAACAGTTCCGCCGACAGGGCATGCGCTATGCGCGCTTCGCCCACAATCACTGGCGT
>JBEKIM010000337.1:0-7574 GCA_050011755.1 Bryobacteraceae bacterium
GGTGGAATTGGCCAAAGCGGCGGGCGCACGCCGCGCCATCCTGCTGCAGGTCAGCGCGCCATTCCATTGCGCCCTGATGAAACCCGCGCAGGAACGCCTGGCCCCGGATTTGAATGCGGCACTTCTTGCCGACCCGGTTTGCCCGCTCGTGAACAATTGGCAGGCGCAAGCAGTGCGTACCGGCTCGCAGGCGCGCGAGGGCTTGTACGAACAGGTGCCCAACCCGGTGCGCTGGGCGGACTCCATCCGGTATCTTGCGGCGCAGGGCGTGGCGCGTTCGATCGAGGTCGGCGCGGGCGGCGTGCTCACGGGCTTGCTGCGCTCCATCGATGCCGGCCTGCAAGGGCTGCGATTTGGCGATCCCGCCGATTTAGAGAAACTATCCGCGTAAGTTGCACGCATTCCAATGATCTTCGATCAGGCGGAATACGACCTGCGCTTAGAATGGGGCCACGCAGGCGTAACGACTCTGGCACCGGTCAGCGAAGTCCTGATCGTGGTGGATGTGCTGGTGTTCTCCACCGCCGTAGACGTGGCTCTCGGACGGGGCGCATCCGTGCTCCCTTACCGGTGGCGGGATAGTTCCGCGGAAGCCTTCGCCAAGTCCAAGGGCGCGCTGCTCGCCTCGCACCGGTCGGCCGGTGGTTACACGCTATCTCCGCCATCGTTGCAGTCCATCCCGGCGGGCGCGGTGCTGGTGTTGCCCTCGCCCAACGGCAGCACGCTCTGCGCGATGTCCGGCGTGGCCACGACTTTCACGGCCTGCCTGCGAAACTGCCGCGCGGTGGCCGCCGCGGCGTGCGCCCGCGGTTCGCGGATCGCCGTCGTTCCGGCCGGCGAACAATGGGCCGAAGGCACGCTTCGTCCCGCGATTGAAGATTTGATCGGCGCGGGAGCGGTCTTGGCGAACCTGCCGGGCCGGCCATCGCCCGAAGCTGAAACGGCCATTGCCGCGTTCGAGCGCTGTGCACATAGTTTACCCGAGGCCCTGGCGCGCAGCGGCTCGGGCAAGGAACTGGCGGCGCGCGGATTCTCGCGCGATGTCGAGTTTGCCGCCGAATGCGCGGTGAGCGCGGTGGCGCCCATCATGCTGGTGGATCGGTTCGTGGACGCTATGCCCGGCTGAGGGCAGCCTGCAGCATAGCCTGCGCGTAACCTACGTTGTATGCGTAGCCGACATATCCGCCGCCGCCGGGATAGCTCGAACGGAAATCGGGACGTTCCCGATCCTCGTCCAGCGCGCGGGGGTGTTCCGGATAAATGAGCCGCGGATACTTCTGGCGTACCAATTCCTTCATCACCGCAAACATATCGATTTGGCCTTCGTCGAGAAACACTTCCGTATAGCTTTCGTACGGCTTGCGCACGCGCACATTCCTGAAATGCACGTGGTTAATGCAATCGCGCGATCCGAAATAGCGGCAGATTTCCACGGGATCCTGGCCCATCTCGCGGGTGACCCCGCAATCGAAGGTGATGCCGTTCGCGGGGCTGGGCACGATGGCCACCAGCCGCTTCCACCCTTCCACCGTCCCCATGATTTGCCCCGATCCACGGCTCAGGGGCGCTGGCGGATCGTTGGGATGCAGCGCCAGCCGCACGCCGGACTCCACGGCAACCGGAACCACCGCATTCAGGAAGTATGCGACGTTGTCCCACATCTCATCGAGCGCGTGCGCGCCTTCCGCGGCGAGCGGGGGCAGATCCTTCACGCGGTCGTAATCGAACGCGGTCAGGCCCGCGCCGGCGCGCCCGATTTCTTCGTAATAGCCTTCCACCAGGCGATGCGCATAAAAGTTGTATTCAATGACCGGGAGGCCCGCTCGTCCCGCCGCCCGAATGGACTGCGTGAATTTCTCGATTTCCGCGTCGCGGCCCGGTCTGCCGTAGATGGCGTTGGGAAAGCCCCCGATCATCAGGTTCCCCAGTGTCAACCCACCGGCCTTCAAATGCTCCATGCGCGCGCGAATCGCGGATTCTTCCCATGGGATCGGCGGACCGCCGATCAACACGTGATCCACGCCAATCTGTTTTACTTTCCGCATGACTGCCTCGTCTGAGCCAGCCTCCTGAAAGGTTCCCGGGAGGCCCAGGCAGATCTTGGGTGTGGCCGCGCCTTCGCCGCCGTCATCCGCCGCTTCCGCGCCCGGAGGCGTGGTGGAAGCCAAGGCGCCCGCGCCCATGGCCTGGAGTATTCTTCTTCGTGTTACATCCGGTTTCATCATGATGCCCGCCTAACCCAATACAATAAGTCTATGCGCACTCTGCTGGTACTCCCCATGGTTGGCGTGCTGAGTTTCGCGGCAAGTCTGTCGGTCCCGCGCGAACGATCTTTCAGTTTCCAATACACGGTCACAGTGAAGGATATCCCCACCACCGCGCACGCGATCGATATCTGGCTGCCCGCGCCGCATGACGACGAATTCCAACGCATCGCGAATCTGCAGGTCGACTCGCGATACGGGTCAAGTATCGCGTCGGGCAGTGAAGGCAACCACATTCTGCACATCCGGGCCACGGATCCGAAAGAGCCTGTCATCATGGTGACCATGCGCTTCGAGGCCGTGCGCAAGGAGCACATTCTGGCGCTGGGCGCGCACTCGCCCGCGCAAACTGAGCCCGACCCGCCGGACTTGGGCCGCTACCTCCACCCCGACCGCCTGGTGCCCGTCGACGACACCATCCGTCGCTGGGCGCGCGAAGTAGTGGACGCAGCCGGCGCCAAGACTGACCTCGAAATGGCGCGCGCCATCTACAACCATGTAGTGGCCACCGTGAAATACGATAAGACCGGCAAGGGGTGGGGCAATGGCGACATTTATTACGCCTGCGAGGCGAGGCGCGGCAATTGCACGGATTTCCATGCGATCTTCATCGGCTACGCGCGGGCGTTGGGAATTCCGGCGCGTTTCGCCATCGGCTTCCCGCTTCCCGCCGATCGCGGGGCCGGCACCATCGCGGGCTATCACTGCTGGGCTGAATTCTACGCGAAAGGCATCGGCTGGGTGCCAGTGGACGCCTCGGAAGCCGCCAAGAATCCGGCCCGGCGCGAATACTTCTTCGGGGCGCACGACGAGAATCGCGTAGAACTCAGCAAGGGCCGCGACGTAATGCTGGTTCCCAAACAACAGGGCCCGCCGTTGAACTATTTCGTGTACCCATACGTCGAAGTGGATGGCGGCAAATACGCCAGCGTCGACACCCACTATTTGTACAAGGATCTGCCGCTGGTGCTGCAGCAGCAACCATGAAACCCTTATTCCGTTTCGCAGCCATGGTGGGACTGGCATTGACGCTGACGCTATTGGGTGCGCCGCAGGCTCGGGCGCCGCATCAACTGAACCCGGTTCCCGATAGCGCCGCGCCGCCCCCCGACGGCAAATCCCAACAGGACGAAATATTGAAATCCGATCGCGAGAGAGACTTGAAGGATGCCGCGCGGTTAGTCGAGTTGGCGGAACAATTGAAACAGGAACTGGAAAAAAACGACCGCCACGTGCTTTCGATGTCCAGCCTGAAGAAGACGGAAGAAATTGAAAAACTGGCCAAACGCATCCACTCCCGGCTGGTGCACTGACGTGAGATCCGGAACCTGCCGCCTGCTCATGCTGGCGATTCTATTCCTACGGCCCGCCGCCGGGCAGGCCCAGAAATCGCCGCTCCTGGTCCTGCTGGGCGGCGATACCAAAGTGTGGCAGGCCGCCTGCCAGGAGCGCGGCTGGCAGTTTCTCGAACCGGCCGCCGATAGCCCGCCCAAAAGCATCGACCAGCGCATCAAGGCCCTGGCCGGCCAGGTGGACGAGGCTGAAAAGAAGTTGCCGGTGGACCCCAATCGAGTGTACCTGGCAGCGCAGGGCGGCTCGGTATCCACGCTGTTCTACGTTGCGGCGCGGATGCCCGACCTTTGGGCTGCGGCGGTGGCCGCCGGGGGCAGTCCGCGCGCGGCCATCGATAGCAACCGTCTGTTCGCCGGGAACACCGCTAATCTTCCCGTACTTTGGCTGTTTTCAAATCGGGACGAGGAACCGCTGGGCAAGAAGTTGCAATCCGCCGGCTACAACCTGGAGTGGCGCGAACTGGCCACAGCCCAACCCACCGCGATTTTCGAATGGCTGAGCGGCCACCGGCGCGACCCGTTCCCCACTACTGCGGATTGCGAAACCGGCAGCCCGCTTTTCACACGTTGCTATTGGGTTGAAATCACCAGGTTCGATCCCGCCGAGAGCAACGACGTGCTGGATTCCACGCGCGTCCAGCCGTTGGGATCGGGCGCGGTATTGGGCATCGGACCGTTCGGATATAATCCAGGCGACCCTGGGCCGGGCGTTCTGGTGGCGTCGCTTCCCGAAAAATACAGCGGACCACTGAAACTCAACGACCGCATTATGGAACTGGGCGGCAAGGAATTGAAGGATGGCTCGGAGTTCGCTCAAATTCTGTATCGCACGTTCGAGGAGAAGCCTGTGGTAGTGATGGTTCAGCGCGGCAAGGAGCACGTCAGGCTGGAAACCAAGATCGAACTGGGGCCGCGCGCCGAACCGGTTTCCGCCCGTGTGCGCGCGCAATATCTGCCGGATTTGCAGGAGGTTGAAGTGGTCAGCCGCGCCATCACTCAAATGAAATTGACGCTACCTGAATCCTGGCTCCCCGCTAAAATCAATTGGAACGGCACGGAAGTAGCTAACTCCGCGGCCGCGGGATGCTGGCTGCTGGATGAGCGGAAAGAGCTGCTCAGCGCGAAGCGGTGTCAATAGGCTGGCGTGCAATTTCATCGGCAGATTAGGGCGGAGGTTCAAGGCACCTCCGCCAATTGATCCGCAGCTCTGTTTCTTACCGGTCGCCGAAGGTGTAGCCTACCCAAACCATGCCCGCCGGCACCAGATTGCTATTGAATTGGTCGGTCAAGCCCGGAGCATAGTGTAAGTCAAATTGGGGCTTTATGAAGATATGTTCCGTGACGTAAAGGGCTACGCCGACGCCCACATGCACATCGAAGTGGTTCGAACTGCCCACCGGCTCAATCGAACTGGAACAAACGGCGGTTCCCACGCAACCACTCTGGTTGATGCCGAAACCGGTATGGGCTCCGCCGATACCGCCTTCCAATTGAAATACGACACGCTTGCTGCTAACCGGGCGAAATACGCCATTGACATCGTAGAACGCCTGCCGGTATAGCAACGGGCCATAATCGCTGCGCCCGGGCATCACGTCCGCCGAAGCTCCCAAGCCAAAATGTTTCCAAAGCATCACGTCGCCGCCGAAGCCCAGGAAGAATCCGTTGAGCGCCGGGTTGGCCTGGCAATATATATCTCCGCTGTTCGGCGTACACACGCCGTAGGCATTAATGGAATTGGCATTATCGATGCCGCCGCCATTGGCGGCATCATGCGCGGTCCCGAAGCCCAACATAAAGTCGACAGAGCTCTGCGCGCTGGCGAACGGCACGCAGAGTAACGACAGGGAGAGAATGGGAAGGTAACGGCAAATTCGTTTCACGTCAGAAGTCTCCTCTAGATATTTGCAGATTGCAAGAACGAGTCAGTGGCCCTTCGATAATTATCGCGCATGGTCAGCGGTTTGGGCCGCCATACCCCTACGACGCTGTTGGAAGCAAAGAAGTTTCAAGCAATGTGGCTGGTTTCGTCTATCGCTCCAATTCGGCAAATATTTCGGCCAGGGGCACGCCAATCTGAGTTTCCGGCACTCGCAAGATTCCTTCTGCGGGCTCTTGAAAACCGCTCTGTGTGCATACGTACGCTTTGCGCAGGACCGGGTCGAGAATCCACACATGGGGCACGCCGAAGTTTAAGTAATCGTCGACGCGTTCCCACATCTCGCGAAGACGATCCTCCTTCGAGAGGATCTCGATGCAGATGAGCGGCGGAGCGGTGAATACCGGCTCGATGGGCTGATCGCGGCATAACACGCAAATATCTGGGACGCGAAAGCGACGAGGTCCGACCTGGATTCGTTGCTCAACCACCACACGGATATTCAAGTCGTGCTGCCGATACCGGAACCAAGCGGCTAGACCGGTCTGCAGATCATTATGCGGGTATTCTCCCACGTTTCGCTCGCGCACCTCTCCATCCAGGTAGTCGCAGTCGGGGCGATAGCAGGTGGACAGATATTCTTCGACCGAAACGCCTGCGACGCTCGCCATCGCTTCATTGTATCGCGCAACGTGGCGCACGCTTCCAGCGTGCAGCGGCGAACTTTAGTTCGCCGTCTTCAGTGGCAAGCCTAAGCTCGCCCCACGCACCGCGCAACGGGTGTAATATATTGCACATGCCGCACCCGGAGCGAATTGTCCTGCCACTCGTCCTGCTGGCCTTGGCGGCCCGCGCCGATCCGGTCAGGTTCAATCGCGATATCCGGCCCATCATGTCCGACACGTGCTTCCGCTGCCACGGTCCCGATAAGCGGGCCCGCATGGCGGGAATGCGCCTGGATCGCCGCGAAGAAGCGCTGCAACCCAACCCATCCGGCGCCATCCCGATTGTGCCGGGCCACCCCGAAAAAAGCGCCATCGTGCAGCGTATCTTCGCCGCCGACCCCGCCCGCCGCATGCCGCCGAAATACGCGGAGAAAGTCCTTACCGACGCGCAAAAGGAGACCATTCGCCGCTGGGTGGCCGAAGGCGCTGTGTATGAAGGCCACTGGGCGTATCAGCCGGTCAAGCGCCCACCCCTTCCTGAGGTCGCCGACGTCAAGGCGCCCGTCCGCAATCCGATCGATCGCTTCATTCAGGCGCGTCTGGCCCGCGAACAATTGCCCCCTTCACCCGAAGCCGGCCGCCGCACGCTACTCCGCCGTGTGACGCTAGACCTTACCGGAATCCCACCTACGCCCGCGGAGGCGAATACGTTTCTCAACGACCGCTCGCCGGACGCTTATGAAAAACTTGTCGATCGGCTTCTGGCTTCGCCCGCTTATGCGGAAATGCGCGCCATGCGCTGGCTCGACGCCGTACGCTTTGCGGATAGCGCCGGTTTTCACGGCGACAACATCTGGCCAGCCTGGCCTTACCGCGATTACGTCCTGCGCGCCTTCCGCGACAACCTGCCCTTCGACCGGTTCACACGCGAGCAACTGGCCGGCGACCTTTTGCCCAGCCCCACTACCGATCAGAAAGTCGCCGCGGCCTACAATCGCCTGAATCGCGCCTCCGCGGAGGGCGGCCTGCAACCCAACGAGTACCTCGCCAAGTATGGCGCGGACCGCGTCCGCACCCTCAGCACGGTCTGGCTGGGCTCCACGATGGGCTGCGCAGAATGTCACGATCACAAGTTCGATCCCTTCACTTCGAAGGATTTCTATTCGATGAAGGCTTTCTTCGCCGATATCCGGGAAACGGGCATGATTGCGGATCGGGGCCGCAATGCCTGGGGCGAAAAACTCACTCTCGCGACCGCCGGACAGAGCCGGCGCCTGGCGGCGCTCGACGAGCAAATCACCGCGCAGCACCGTGGCCTCGACGCGCAGGCCCAAAAGATGACGAAGCAGCGTTGGGCGTGGGAAGATCGCCTGCTTTCGGATCTGGAGACCGGCAAACTCGCCTGGACCTACCA
>JBEKIM010000338.1:0-7567 GCA_050011755.1 Bryobacteraceae bacterium
CGGCTGCGGGCATAATTGCCCGCTCCACAGGCGCTTTTCGACGGTGCAACTCAGTGATCGCGCTCGGTGATCAGTTCGGTCACGCTGTACAACGCCCGCTGATAGGGTGATTCCGGGAATTCGTTGATGATGGCGCGGGCCTTCTCCGTGAATGCCTGGGCGCGTTCTTTCACCCGCGCGATGCCCTGGTAGCATTCCACCATCGCCAGAATCTGGGGGAACGGGACACGCTCGTAGTTGCGGTCCCGCAGAATGGTCTCTACGCGGCGGCGCTCATCGGGGGTGGCCTGCTCCAGCGCGTAGACCAGCGGCAGAGTCACTTTGCCTTCGCGCAGATCGTTGCCCACGGGCTTGCCCAGCACAGTCTCCCGCGAGGTGAAGTCGAGCAGGTCGTCCACAAGCTGAAACGCCATGCCCAGGTTCCAGGCGAAGTCGCCGAGACGCTCTTCGGTTTGGGTATCCGCGCCGGCGACCAGCGCGCCCAGCTTCGCGCAGACGGAAAACAGGCAGGCTGTCTTGCGGTCCACCAGTTCCATGCAATCGGCTTCGGTCACCTGGATGCGGCCGATGCGCTCGAGTTGCAGCAGTTCGCCTTCGACCATCATCTGGGTCAGACCGATCAGCAGGTCGAGCACGTGGAAATTGCGTTCGCGTAGGGCGACCTGGAAGGCCTCCATGTAAAGCCAGTCGCCGGCCAGCACCGAAGTGTGATTGCCCCATCGGGCGTTGGCCGAAGGGCGGCCGCGCCGCGTGCGGGCATCGTCGATCACGTCGTCGTGCACCAGGGTGGCGGCATGAATGATTTCAACCACCGCGCCCAGGTGGATGGCGCTCTCGCCAACACCTGCGGGCCCCCCGATCAGCCGCGAAGCCAGCAGCAGCAGCGATGGACGCAGCCGCTTGCCGCCGCTCTCCTGCAGGTATTGGCCGATCTGGGTGACCACCTCCACCGACGCGACGGTCTCCAGGCTGATCTCCTTTTCCACGCGCTCCAGATCGTCGTGGATCAGATCGAAGATCTCTTTGCCGGTGATGGCTTGCCCGAGCTTGCCCAAGTTCATTGGAAGTTACAGTTTAACAGCAGCCGTTCGAAGTTCGCAGTGGTGATTTCGGCGATGCGCTCCGGCGCGACACCGCGCACCTCGCCCAGGCGGCGCGCGGTCTCCACCATGAAGGCCGGCTCATTGCGTTTGCCGCGCTTGGGGACGGGCGCCAGATACGGCGCATCGGTTTCCACCAGCAGGCGGTCTTCAGGCGCTATGCGCGCCGCATCGCGTAGCGCTTCCGCTTTTGGAAAAGTGACGACTCCGCCGAAGCTCAAGTAGAATCCGAGATCCAGCGCCTGCCGGGCTTCCTCCGGACCGCCGCTGAAACAGTGAATGATGCCGGCGCCTGATGCGTGTTCGCGCAACAGCGCCAGCGTATCCTCCCAGGCCTCGCGGGTATGGATCACGACGGGCTTTCCGGCCGTCGCCGCCAGTTTCAACTGCTCGACGAAGACCTCGTGCTGCACAACCCGCGGCGAAAAATCGTAATGGTAATCGAGCCCGATTTCCCCTATGGCGAGGACTTTGGATTCACGCGCCAGAGCCCCCAGGGCGGCGAAGGTTTCCGGCGTGGCTTTTGCGGCATCGTGCGGATGGACCCCGACCGTGGCATAGATGAAATCGTGCTGGCGGGCCAGCCGTACCGCGGCTTCCAGATCCGGCGGCCCGTCGCCGGTGCCGATGGCCATCATACGCTCCACGCCGGCCTCGCGGGCGCGCGCAATCACCTCGGCGCGGTCCGGGTCGAACTGCTTGTCGTCCAGGTGGCAATGCGAATCGATCAGCTTCACTTGAGGCGCGCCCCGATGGGAACGTCTTCCAGAAATCCAGCGAGCACCGGCTTGCCGCCTTCGACGGAACCGGCCACGATCATCCCGTTCGATTCAATTCCGCGCAGCTTGCGCGGTTGCAGGTTGGCCACGATCACCACCTTGCGGCCGATCAATTCCGTGGCCGAATAGGCCTCCGCGATCCCCGCCACGATGGTGCGCGGATGCGGTTCACCGATATCTACCTTCAAGTGAAGCAGCTTATCCGCACCCTTAACGGGCTCGGCCGAAAGCACTTGGCCGACTCGCATGTCCACCTTGACGAAATCGTCGATGGCGATGCGGTCGGACACCGGCGCGGGCGGCGGGACCGTCGGCGTCTTGCCCAGCATGATGCTCTGCTGTTCGGTCACGCGCACTTCCAGTTCCTGCATTTTGGCGATGGCTTCCTTGGCCTCGATGCGCGGAAACACGCCGGCGACTTCGCCAATCTTTTGGCCTGGCGGCAGTTGGCCCCAGGCAAGTTGATCGAGCCGAACGGATTCAAGCGGCTCGGCCATGCCGAGTTGGGCCCAAATCTTCGGCGTCGATTGCGGCAAAACCGGCGCCAGCAGCACGGTGGCGATGCGCAGTGCCTCGGCGGCCGTGTAGAGGGTGGCGTCGAGATCGCCCTGCGCTTCGGGCATCTTGGCCAGTTTCCAGGGCGCGCGCTCGACGATGAATTTATCCAACCTCGAGAGCAGGAGCCACACGGCTTCCAGACCGCGGGTAAATTCGAAGGCATCGAAGGCGGCGGCCACGTCCGCAATGGTGCTGCGCGCCGCATCCTCGATGGCATCGACGGTGCCCGCCGGTATGGCGCCGCCGCGATACTGCCCGATCATAGTCAGGGTACGGCTCACCAGGTTGCCAAGACCGTTGGCCAGTTCCGAGTTGTACCGGCCGATCAGGGCGTCATAGCTGAAGCTACCGTCCTGCCCGAAGACGACCTCGCGGAGCAGGAAATAGCGGAGCGCATCCGCCCCCATCACCTGCTGGATCGGCTCGGAGCGCACGATGTTGCCGCGCGACTTGCTCATTTTGCTTTCTTCGAAGAGCAGCCAGCCATGCGCGAAGATCTTCTTGGGCAGCGGCAGGTCCGCGGCCATCAGGAAGGCGGGCCAGAACACCCCGTGAAAGCGCAGAATCTCCTTGCCGATGAGATGCAGGTCGGCCGGCCAGAAGCCCTCGCCTTCGACCGCCGTCTTATAAGCGATGAGCGCGTCGAACCAGACGTAGAAAACGTGCGGCGCTTCGCCTTCCACGGGAATGCCCCAGGTGATGTTTGTGCGGGTAATCGAAAGATCCGTAAGGCCTTGCCGTAAGAATGCCAATGCTTCATTGCGGCGCGTCTCGGGCTGCAGGAAATCGGGTTGAGCGTCGTAAAGCGCCAGCAGTCTGTCAGTAAACGCGGAGAGCTTAAAGAAGAAGTTCTCTTCGGTGACGGTCTCGGTGGGGCGTCCACAATCCGGACAGGGGTCACCGGGCTTGGCTTCGTTGACGTAGAGATTGTCGAAAATGCAATACTGCCCGGTGTACGAACCCTTGTAGATGTAACCGTTTTGGCGGCAGCGGTTAAACAGATCGTTCACTACGCGGGCGTGCTTCGGGTCGGTGGTGCGCTGGAAGTGGTCGATCTGGAGGCCCAGCATCTGCCACTGCCGTTGGAACTCCGCCGAAATCACGTCACAGAATTGCTTGGGAGTCTTTCCGATACGTTGCGCGGCGCGTTCCACGTTGACGCCGTGCTCGTCGCTGCCGGTGGTGAGGACGGCCTGGTAACCCTGCATACGCTTCAAGCGTTTGATGAGATCCGCAACGATCGTGGTATAGGCGTGCCCGATGTGCGGCGCGGCGTTGACGTAGTAGATGGGAGTGGTGAGGTAGTATTTGTTCATCTCGAATTCTTCAAGTACGCGAAATTGGCTTCCGCGATGACATGCTTTAGCGGCACGCCGGATTCCCGGGCGAGGCGGCGGCAGTCTTCAAATTCCGGCGCGTATGCGCCTTCGCCCGAAACCTTCATGCGCACCTTGCCCTGCGGGGTTTCGACGTCCACCCAGTGGCGCGCCTGCACGCGGCGCTCGGCCGGGTAAATCCGCAAGCCCAGGGTGGAGGTTTCGGCGAAGATGACCTGCACCAGCGCTTCCCGATCCTCCGGGCGCGCCAGCACGCGCAGCAGGGTGCCGGGCCGGCCTTTCTTCATTGCGATGGCCTGCAGAGTTACGTCGAGGGCACCCGTTTCGAGCAGCCGATCCATGGCATAGGCCAGAATCTGGGGGCTGAGATCGTCGATATTGGCTTCGAGGACCGAAATCGAGGTGGCCTCGGCGGCGCCCGTTTCTTCGCCCAGGATGACGCGCAGCACGTTGGCGCGCTCCGGAAAGTCGTAGCCTCCCGCGCCATAGCCCGTGGCGGCGATCTTCAACGGCGGCAGCCCGCCGAACTCGCGCGCCAGCGTAACGGCCAGGGCCGCGCCGGTGGGGGTGGTGAGCTCCACTGTTGGGCCATCGGAATAAATCGGCTTGCCGCGCAGCAGCGCCGCGGTAGCCGGAGCGGGCACCGGCAAAAGGCCGTGCGCGGTGGATGCGGTGCCGCTGCCGACGTTGAGCGGCGCGGATACGATTTGCGTCACGCCGAGCAACTCAAACGCCACGCAAGCGCCCACGATGTCCGCGATGGAATCGGCCGCGCCCACTTCGTGGAAATGCACATGTTCGACAGGCACCTGGTGCACCGCAGCCTCGGCTTCCCCGAGCCGCTGGAACACCGCCGACGCATTTTGCCGGGCGCGCTCGGGCAGGGCGGCCTTCTCGATCATCTTCAGAATGTGCGCCAGGTGCCGGTGGACATGCGTTTCCTGAATCGCGACGTGAAACTTCGTGGCGGCGATGCCGCAGCGCTTCACTCGCTCGAATGACAGGACCGCGCCCGTTTCAAGCGAGACGAGTGCATCGACGATCGCGGCCTGATCGGCGCCGGCATCCGCCAGCGCGCCCACCAACATATCGCCGCTGATGCCGGAGAAGGCGTCCAGATAACAGAGCAAAGACACGGTCCTTTCATTATGGATGATTCGAAGCCCTGGGATGTTCATTATGCGGGAACGAGCAGGCGGCCGGCGCGCTGAATCCCCCTTCGCCGCCACCGAAGCCTCGCCGTCGGCGCAAATGCAAAACGTTAGGACGTACGCCGCTGGGTTACAATAACCATTAAATGTCCCGATTTTTCCTGTGTTTCACCCTGGTGGCCGCTGGTCTCTATTCGGCTCCGCCGGATAAGACCACCGAAAAGCCCGCGGAGAAGAAGTCCGCCTTCGACAAGCCTACCTTTGAAGCCTACGTGCGGCACCTCAAGGTGTTCGGACCGCAGATCAAGGTGGAGATTTCCGATCCCAAGCCGTCGGATATGCCCGGATTCGTCACGGTGGCCGTACATGCGTCGGCCGGCGGAGCCAGCGCCGACTACCAGTACTACATTTCCAAGGATGGGCAAAAGATCGTGGAGGGCAACCTCTACGATATCTCCCAGAATCCATTCAAGGACGAGCTGGACAAGTTGAAGACCGATCTGCAGCCCAGCTTCGGTACGCCCGGCGCGCCCGTGGTGCTGGTGGAGTTCAGCGATTTCGAATGTCCCGTCTGTAAAGAAGAAGCCAAGACGCTACGCGACAACCTGATGAGCGCTTACCCCAAACAGGTACGCTTCTATTTCGAAGAGTTTCCGCTCGATCAATTGCATCCATGGGCCCGGGCGGCCGCTATTGCGGGACGCTGCATCTTCCGCCAGAACGCCAACGCCTTCTGGGATTATCACGACTGGATTTTCGCGCACCAGGAGGAAGTGAACCCAGGCAATCTGAAGGACAAGGTGATGGAGTTTGCCAAAGGCAAGGACCTCGATCCGCTGCAGCTTTCCCGCTGCATGGAGAATAAGGAAACCGAGGCGGAAGTGAACAAGGCCCAGGCGCTCGGCAAAGAAGTGCATGTCGGCGCGACCCCCACGTTGTTCGTCAACGGCCGGCCTCTGGTTGGACGGATGGATTGGCCGACACTGCGCAACGTCATCGACTACGAAATCGACTATCAGAAGACCGCCCACAATGCTGGCGAAGATTGCGGCTGCGAAGTGGCCCTGCCCGCCCCGAAGTTGAATTAGAACAGTCTCTTTAGGAATCATTCATGAAGCCATTGAAACGTGCGCCGTTAGGCGTAGCCTTTTGCGCTTTCGCCATAGCGGTGGGCGCGTTTGGCGCTACCGCGTCGATCGATCCGAACCTGTTTCTGGACGACGTGAAGTTTTTGGCCTCCGCCAAACTGAAAGGGCGCGGCACCGGAACGCCCGAACTGGAAAAGGCGGCCGCGTTTATCGCCGGCAAATTCCACTCGTTCGGGCTGCAGCCGCTCGATGGAAAGAGCTACTACCAGGCCTTCAACGTCACGACCAACGCCAAACTGGGCAAGGAAAACCGCTTTGCCTACAGAGCCGACGGCCGGCAAATCAAGCTGGCGTTTCCGGACGATTTCATCCCTTTTAATTTCTCCGCACGAGAGAAGATGAGCGGCGCCGTCGTGTTTGCCGGTTATGGCATCACCGCGCCGGAGTATAACTACGACGACTACAAGGGCATCGACGTGCACGATAAGATCGTGCTCATCATGCGGCACGAGCCGCAGGAGTTCGACGAGAAGAGCGTCTTCGCGGGCAAGGTCTACACCCAGCATTCACAGTTCTGGAGCAAGGCCTCGAATGCCAAGATGCATGGCGCTCGCGGCGTGGTGCTGATGAGCGACCAGGCGGCACATCCCGGCGAGGCCGATGAACTGGCCAAGTTCGCGGGAGATGCCGGGCCAGGCGACGCCGGGATTCCGTTTGTGCAGGTGCGGTACGAGATCGCCGAGCGTTGGTTCGCGATCGCCGGCAAGAGCCCCGACGAGATCCAGAAGGGTATCGACCAGGACCTGCAGCCGCGATCTTTCGCCTTCCCGGAGGCGCTCCAGGTGGACGCCAACCTGGATGTGGAACGTGTGGTGAAGACTGTGCATAACGTGGCGGGCTATCTGCCGGGCACTACCGACGAATACGTGGTGATCGGAGCGCATTACGACCACCTCGGCTTGGGCGAGCAGTTCTCGCTGGCGCCTTCGCTGGCCGGCACGGTTCATCCAGGCGCGGACGATAACGCTTCCGGCACAGCGGGGGTGATCGAATTGGCGCGCTGGTTCGCCACGCAGCCAAAACAAAAGCGCGGGATCCTGTTTCTGACCTTCGCGGGAGAGGAGTTGGGGTTATTAGGTTCCAGCTATTTCGTCAACCATCCGCTGCTGCCGCTCGATAAGGACGTGACCATGATCAATATGGACATGATCGGCCGGGTGCGCGACGGCAAGGTGTTCATCGGCGGGGTGGGCACTGGAACGACATTGCGGAAGCTGCTTGAGGAAGTGACTCCCAAGTACGGCCTGCATATCGACTATTCCGAAGCTGGATACGGATCGAGCGACCATACGTCGTTCACCACCAAGCAGGTTCCCGTGCTGTTCTTCTTCTCCGGGCTGCATGCCGACTATCATAAGCCCAGCGACACCTGGGACAAGATCGATGCTCCGGACGCGGCTAAGCTGCTGCAGATGGTCGCGGAGGTGGGCGAGGATTTGCGCGAGGAGCCGGAACGTCCCACGTTCGTGCGCGTGAAGGAGCCGGAGCACGCCG
>JBEKIM010000339.1:0-7556 GCA_050011755.1 Bryobacteraceae bacterium
CGGCCGCGGTCACGGGCGACATCTTGGTGAGCACTCCGGCGGGTTCTTCGAATGGGGCTGCCTTTACCGTCCGATCGGGCAACATTTATTTCGTGGCCACCAACGGCAGCGACGGTAAGAGTGGAAAATATGGCTCGCCATGGCGCACCCTGATGCGCGCGCGCGATGCCATGCATCCCGGCGATATTACGTATGTGATGAACGGCGTGGCGCAGAACGACGACGACGGCTCCGGCTGGCAAGCCTCTCTTTTGTTGAGCAGCGGCGGGACGGCCGCGGCACCGGTCGCATTCGTCGTTTATCCCCAAGCCACCGCGACGATAGGCAGTATCACGGGCCCTCCCATCGGCGTCAGGTCGGCGCCCCGAGGCGGCGCGTATCCCAATTATTGGGTATTCGCCGGCTTCACCGTGCGCGGACAAGGCGCGGCGATGGCTCTGTGGGGTAGTACGGGATGGCGGATCGTCGCCAACGATTTCTCCTGTCCCAACGGAGACGGCAGCGGCGCTTGCGTGGATACGGTTGAATCCTCCGCTCTGGCATTTCTCGGAAACACCGTGCACGACACGGGCGCCGCAAACGCCTCGGCGCTCTATCATGGCGTCTACTTCGGTACTGACAGCAATCACCTGGATATCGGGTGGAACACGATTGCCAACGTGCATGGCTGCCGGGGCATCCAAGTTCATTCGACACCGCAAAGCGGCGAGCCCGCTTCCGGCCAGAATCAGTACGACATCAGCCTGCACGACAATACCATTCACGACACGCAGTGCGACGCCCTCATACTCGACACGATCGATCCCTCCAAAGGTCGGATCTCGGTTTACAACAATGTCATTTACAACGCCGGTAAAGGCCCGAACAATCCCGAGCAGACCGGCGGCTGGTCTTGTATCTACGTACCGGCCTCCACCGAACGGGGTACAAAAGGCTCCGGTGTGGTCGAGATCTACAACAACACGTTGTATGCCTGCGGCACTTTCTCCAGCCCGCCGTACGGCAACGCAAACGCCGGGATCGTGTACGGCGGCGGCAGCGCGGAAATCTCTTTGCGCGTCCGCAATAATATCATCTACCAGACCAAGACCAGCCGGTTCCCTTCGGGCGTTCCTTATCTGGTCATTTGGAACCCCTCCACACATGCGGTATGCGCGGATACTGCGGCTTGCTCCTGGATTCAGGGAGCGAATAATCTCTTTTACGGCAGCGGGCCCGCGCCCCGCAATAAGAGCATGGCCGGCTCGCTGAATGCGGATCCACAGTTTTCGGGTTTGGCGCAAGGCAGCTTTCGCTTAGAGCCCAACAGCCCGGCGCGGAACAACATCGGCGCTTTTTGAGTGGGGCTGGCTGGCGCTCGGTATTTTATAAGGAACGTGTCACGTATATGCACGCTCAACCTGTCACGTTCAAGCTGATCTGCGCCTTCGTCCTCGCCGCCACCGGCGCATGGGCGCAGGCGCCCGTCCTGTTCTTCAGCGACATCACCAGCGGACCCAATACAGGCGGAGAGAACGGCAACGGCGCGTATGTCACGATTTACGGCAACTATTTTGGCGCCTCCCAGGGTAGCTCTACAGCCACTGCCGGCGGCGGCCTGATGGTTAACTGCAAGGTTTGGGGCGCCTCCTGGCTCTGGTATCAAAAGATAAGCTGCCAGCTTGGTCCGGCTGCCGCCACCGGCAGCCTCGCCGTCATCGTAAGTGGCTTATCCTCGAACGCACTTCCGTTCACCGTGACCTCCGGCGGCATCTACTTCGTCTCGACTTCCGGCAACGACAACAATTCAGGCAGTTTCGCGTCGCCATGGGCCACCTTGTTGAACGCTCGCAACGTGATGCAGCCCGGCGATATCACTTACGCCATGGATGGTGTCTCGCAATCGAGCGACGATGGCACCGGATGGGATTCCGCGCTCTTGCTTTCGGGGGGCGGACAAGGCAACTGGTGTTCCGCTTCCGGCCCGCCGCGGGGCATGGTGGCCTATCCCGGCGCCAGCGTGACGATCGGTAATGCCACAGGCGGATCGCCGGACTTCGGCCTCCGCACCAGCGATTGTCAAGGCAATTATGTTTTCGCGGGAATCGCTTTTCGCGGCCAGGCTCCCGCCCAGCCGGGCAGTGGCACAAACTACCGTTTTGTCGCCAGCGATATCACCTGCCCTTACACGCAGGGCGGCGGCGGCGGCGCCTGTTTCGGCACCTCGCAGGCGAGCGGCATTTATTTCTACGGCAACCATGTTTACAACGCCGGCGCCGCCAATGCCTCCGCTCTATTCCAGGGCGTCTACTTCTCGACCGACAGCAACGACGTGGACATGGGTTGGAACCTGGTGGAAAATGTGCACGGCTGCCGCGGCGTGCAGGTGCACTCTTCGCCTCTCGGCAGCGGGGGCCCCTCGGATCCGACCGGACACGATCAGTACTCCATTTCGATTCACGACAACACCATCCACGATACCCAATGCGATGGCATCATCGTCGACACGGTGGATCCCTCGCAAGGTCCGGTCACTATTTACAACAACCTCATCTACAATGCCGGCGAAGGGCCCAATAACCCGGAGCAGAGCGGCGGATGGAACTGCATCAATATACCGGGCAGTACGGAGAACGGCCCAAACGGCAGCGGCACCGTGGAAATCTTCAACAACACGCTGTTCGCATGCGGTACATTCACAAATCCTCCTTACAGCAGCGATAACAATGGAATTGCGGAGAATGGCAACGAGTCGGAGGGCGCGCCGGCTATCTATGTTCACAGCCGCAACAATCTGATCTACTCGGTGCCTACGGCGCTCTATCCGTCCGGAGTACCTTACTTCGTCATCTGGAACCCGGTCACCGGGGGGCTCTGCGCGGATACCGACGTTTGTCCATGGCTCTCTGGAAGCAACAATCTTCTTTACGGGGGCGGTTCGCCCGTCACTAATCTGACGGAGATCACCGGCTCGGTGAACGAGAATCCGCTGGTGGCCAGCACCACAATCCCCGATTTGCACCTGACATCCGGCAGTCCGGCCAGCCAGGCGGGAACCGTCATCGGCGGCCTCGGAGTCTTCGGCATCGACAACACAAGCCGCGACCACGATGGGCTTCCGCGGCCCGCGATTCCGGCCATCGGAGCCTATGAGTTGCCGCCGAACACCGCCGCAACACCTCTGACCGTGAAATCGGCCACGGTGGGACAGATCGAGCCATTCGCGCCCGATTCAATCGTCTCCGCCTACGGCGCCAATCTGGCCGCGGGTACCGCGCAGGCCACCCTGCCGCTGGCAACGGCGCTGGACGGCACTACGGTCACCCTGACCGATTCGCAAGGAACCGCACGTGTGGCGTTGCTGTTCTACGTATCGCCGGCGCAAATCAACTGGGAGATTCCGGATGGCACGGCGTCCGGTGTCGCCACCGTCACTATCGCGAATACGAACGGAACGAAACAGACCGGCACGCTCCAGATCGGCGCTGTTTCGCCGGGTCTATTTGAGTTGAACAACTCGGGGCTGGCGGCCGCCTGGGTCTTGCCGGTTGTTTCCGGCGCCGCCCAGAATCTGCAATCGGTATACACATTGAATCCCGCGGGCGCGCTGGTATCCCAGCCAATTGCGCTCGGACCTTCCACCGAGCAGGTCTACCTGGAACTTTATGGAACGGGTATCCGCCATGCGAAACACGTAATCGCCTCGGTGGGCGGAGCAAGCGTGCCGGTACTGTATGCGGGAGCGGCACCGGGATTTGTAGGCGAGGATCAGGTGAACATCGGACCGCTGCCCCAGTCGCTGGCGGGACAGGGCAGCGTGAACATCCTGTTGACGGCGGACGGGCTATCCGCTAACACCGTGAATGTCACGGTGCAATAGGCATCGCGACGGCCAGAAGGCACATGCGTACCAGGGCGCCCGCATAGGAGACAAAGTACCCGGCGAATCCCGGCCAAGCATTGACAACTGTAATAAACTCGGCGATGATACAGGTTCAGCCACCATCCCGCTTCCGCAAGCGGAACCCCGGAACACCACTTCATGTGACCAAAAGGGCCGAAGGCTGCGTGACCGTAAGCCTCCCGGCCCGCTTGCCGGAATCCATATGAAAGCTATCTCCCTCGGTTATCACGACATACTCGACGAACGGCAGCACCCTCGAAACGATGGCACGCGCCATTCCGGACGTTATAAGCTGGATCGGGAGCACTTCCGCGCACATATGGAGTCGATCTGGCGGAGTGCCGATCATGCCGCGGTGCACGTCATCGATCGCGCGCGAAAATGGCAGTCGGAAGTCCCTTTATTCCTTACGTTCGACGATGGCGCCGAGAGTTCTTACACCATTGTGGCCGGCGAATTAGAAAGGCGCGGCTGGCGCGGACACTTTTTCGTAACCACCGACTGGACGGGCCGGCCCGGGTTCCTCGATCCGCCGCGGATCCGGGAGTTACATGCCCGTGGGCATGTGATCGGCAGCCATTCCTGTTCCCATCCGGCGCGTATGTCCAAGCTGAGCTGGCCGAAGTTACTAAAAGAATGGGCGGATAGCTGCGCGAAACTGAGCGACATACTCCAGGAACCGGTAGTGACCGCCTCGGTAGCCGACGGCTATTACTCTCGGAAGGTCGGAAGGGCCGCCGCCGCGGCCGGCATCCAGGTGCTGTTCACGTCCGAGCCAAGTGCCAGGGTGGCGACAGTGGACGGCTGCATGATCCTCGGCCGCTACTCGATCCAGAGCCAGACGCCGGCCGCCGTCTCCGGAGCCATCGCCGCACAAAATCGATGGCCGCGCTTGCGCCAGGCTATACTCTGGCAGGCCAAGAAGCCGGTCAAGGCGCTGGCCGGTGAATCGTATTTCACCATACGGCGGTTCCTGCTTTCGCGCGGCATTCAGCCGGGCATCAATTAAGATCATGACGTATTTGCAGCCGGTCTTTCCTTTCGTGCTTCTACTGGCGCTGGTGCAGGTCATCCGTTACCGCCGGTCACTCACGCGGCCGGCCTTTCGCGGGGTGGCCATGGCCCTGGTGGCGATATTCCTGACCTCCTGGGAGCCGGCTGCGTGGTTAGTGTCTCGATGCCTGGAGGGGCGCTATCCGCCGCGCCCGTATCCCACGGGCGACGCGCAGGCCATCGTCGTGCTGGCTTCAGCAGTTTACCCGCCCTGCCCGCCGATGCCTACTCCGCGCGCGGGAGCCGACACTTACGAGCGTTGCCAGTACGCGGCATGGCTCTACAAACACTGGAAGGCATTGCCGATTCTAGCCAGCGGCGGGGGAGGCTTCGTGGACAGCCCGCCATACGCCTTCGCCATGCGCGAGGCGCTCGAGCGCGAAGGCGTTCCAGCCTCCGCAATCTGGTTGGAAGACCGTTCCCGTACCACGCATGAGAACGCCGAATATACAGCGGCCATCCTGCAGGAAAAAGGCATTCGCCGCATCGTGCTGGTGACGGACGCCTATCACATGCTGCGCGCCGACGCCTGTTTCCGGAAGCAATCGTTCACTGTAATACCCGCCGCGTGCGGCTATCGCACTTACCACGACTTTCAATTCAGCGACTGGCTACCGGGTTGGGAACCTATCGCCTGGAACGAGGATGCCGTACACGAATCCGTCGGGCTTGTTTGGTACCGCCTGCATGGATGGATCTAGGGCAACTCTCGCCCTTACCAAGCCGCCCATTCACAATGACACAGTTGATTTCACGTCCCGAGCCCGCCGAAATGAGTACCGTGCCGCCCGGCAGCCCCATCCACATCCTCTACCTGATCGATGTGCTGTGGGGGCTCGGGGGAGCGGAAGGTGTGTTGCTCCGCATCCCCAGGCTTCTGCCGAAAGACCGCTATCGCTGCACCATCGGCACCTTCCGCCTGCGGCCTTCATCTCCGGTCTTCGATGATATACCCTGCCCCGTGCGGGAGTTTCCGGTTTCGCGGGTCTTCGGCATGGGCGCCATTCGAACGGCGCTCGATCTGAGACAGTTCATCCGATCCGAGAACGTGCAGATTGTCCACACGTTCTTCGAATCCGCGGACCTGTTGGGCGGCCTGGTGGCCAAACTGAGCGGCGTTCCCGTATTAATCTCCAGCCGCCGCGATATGGGTATTTTGCGCTCCACCCGGCATCGCGTCGCGTACCGTTTATTCAGTCCGCTCTTCAACCAGGTGCAGGCCGTTTCGGAAGCGGTGCGAGAGGAAACCATCCGCGCCGACCGCATCGATCCCAATAAGGTCGTCACCATTCCTAATGGAATCGAAATCGACAAATTGACAGCCGCTAAGGCGTCCGGCTCTTTGCGCCAGTCGCTCCGGCTGGACGATGCCTTCCCGCTCGTCGTGACGGTGGGCCACATCCGGCGCGTGAAGGGATACGATATGCTGCTGCGCGCGGCCGCCGAGGTTTGCCGCATCCACGCCAACGCCACATTCCTGATTGTGGGCTCCGTGCAGGAGCCGGAGTGCGAACGCGACTTGCACGATCTCGTCCGCCAATTCCACCTGGAAGGGAATGTGCGCTTTCTGGGCAAGATGGAAAACGAGAATGTGTGGTCGCTCTTGAAGGTGTGCGACGTGTTCTGCCAGCCTTCGCGCAGCGAAGGGATGTCCAACGCGCTGCTGGAAGCCATGGCCTGCGAACTGCCTTGTGTGGCCACCGCGGTGGGAGGCACTCCCGAAGTTCTCGAAGACGGGCGAACCGGTTATACCGTGGCGAGCGAAGATCACCAGGCCGCCGCCAATCGGATACTGAGGCTCCTCGCGGATCCCGAAAGCGCGCGCACCATGGGCCGGATGGCGCGCCGTGTGGTCGAGGAGCGATTCTCGGCCCAAAGCATGATCCGCAGCATGGCCGGCATGTACGATCGGCTTCTGGAGGCGCACCGCTAATGTCAAGCGTGGCTTCAGAAATGGACATGACGATCGGCCCCAGCGCCAAGACGCGCATGGGCCGCGGAGTGCAAGTCTTCCGCACCCTTGCGGATCTCGATGACATGGCATCCACGTGGGAGCAATTGGCCGCGGGCCGCAACCCGGTGTCGGGCTTCGCATACGCCCGCGCATGGGCGGCGGGACTGGATGGCGCTCAACGTCTGGCCGTATTCTCGGCTGGCGGCCGGGAGAGGCCGGCGATCGCGCCTCTGGTGATGAATCGCGGCGCCGCAGGCTGGCTCACGCTGCTGGCCGCCGAGATGTACGAAATCATGGATTTCCTGTATGCGGATGAAACTGCCTTGAGCGAGCTGGCGCGGACCATCGCGCGCACCGGCCGTCCGCTCGAGTTGAAGCGCGTTCCCGCCGATTCGCCCGCGGCGGCGGCCCTTGAGGCGGCCTATCGGCGAAGCGGCGTAGTGCGACGCCAAGCGGCCGGTGGATCGCCCTGGATTCCGCTGGACGAATCGTGGTACGAACCCGAGATGCGTCTGGAGGCCGGGCGGCGCTCCGATCTGCGCCGTGCACGCCGCCACGCGGAGAAGATGGGCGCGGTGGAAGCCGTGGTCATCGCTCCCACTCGCGACCAGCTGCCGCAACTCCTTGCGGAAGCTTTTCAAGTGGAAGCCGCCGGATGGAAAGGCG
>JBEKIM010000340.1:0-7547 GCA_050011755.1 Bryobacteraceae bacterium
TTCGAGGATGAAGTGTTTGTCGCCGGAGAGGCCGTGGGTAAGGCCGTTGCGGCTGGAGGCGGCTTTGCCTTCGGGGGTGCGCGGGCCGGTGGATTTCTGGGCGTTGCGGCGGTTGGAATCCGCCTGCCGTTGGGAAACTTTCCGATATTTATCTCTGTTCATCGATTTGCGGGCGCGGGTGCGCCCTCCCTTTCGACTACAGGCTAGCGGGCAGGATTTGGGATAAAGGGATACGATTAACGCAAGTGGTTGAAAAGAGGCGAGAAAGATGTCGGGCCGGGCTGTCACTCTTTAAGCGGGACTTAAAAGTCCCGCCGGCACGCTGAAGCGTGCGCCACGGGCGCCGTGGCGAGAAACCGCGGCTAGCCGCCGGCGATGGCGCCGACGATCAAAAGCGGCTCCAACCCGGAAGCCACCGCCGAGGGCAGCCGTGAATCCGGCGGCGTATGCGATAAATCCTCTTCACACGCGAAAAATCTCACGAACGGCCGCCGCTGCTTCGTCACCTGATCGCGAATCGTACCGCCTAGCGCCGGATAAGCCGCTTCGAGCGCGTCCAGGACCGCGCATATCGTCGCATCGCCCGCGACATCCAGCGCCACTTCACCCTTCACGCCCGCCAGAATCCGCAAATGCGCCGGCAACACCACCCGGATCATGGCAGTGTCTGGACCTCGACCGAAAGCACGGCTGGAAGGTCGCGCACGATGGGCGCCCAATGGTCTCCCGCATCGGCCGAGCCGTAGATCTGCCCCCCGGTGGTGCCGAAATAAACGCCGCACTCGTCGAGCGCGTCCACCGCCATGGCGTCCCGCAGCACGTTCACGTAGCAGTCTCGTTGCGGCAAGCCCTCGGATAGCGGCTCCCACTCGTTTCCGCCCGTGCGGCTGCGGTACACGCGCAGCTTGCCCTCGGGTGGATAGTGCTCCGAATCGCTCTTGATCGGAACCACGTAAATCGTCTCCGGCTCATGCGCGTGGACATCGATCGCGAAGCCGAAATCTACCGGCAGGTTCCCGCTGATTTTCTGCCACGAATCGCCGGCGTTGTCGCTGCGCATCACATCCCAGTGCTTCTGCATGAAAAGCACGTCCGGACGCGAACGGTGCATGGCGACGTGATGCACGCAATGCCCTACCTCGGCGGTCGGATCGGGAATGTATTTGGAATACAGGCCGCGATTGATGGGCTGCCATGTCCGGCCCCCATCGCCGCTGCGGAAGGCGCCCGCCGCGGAGATGGCGATGTAGATCCGCTGCGGATCGGCCGGGTCGAGAATGATGGTGTGCAGGCACATGCCGCCCGCTCCGGGTTGCCAGTGCGGCCCCGACCCGTGTTTGCGCAGGCCGGAGAGTTCCTCCCAGGTCTGGCCGGCGTCGGTCGAGCGAAACAGCGCCGCATCCTCCACGCCCGCGTAAACGGTATCGGGATCCGTCAGCGACGGTTCCAGATGCCAGACGCGCTTGAACTCCCAGGGGTGCGGCGTGCCGTCGTACCACTGGTGAGTGCCGGGCACGCCGTCATAGACAAATTTGTTGCCCACCGGCTTCCAGGTCTGGCCGCCATCGTCCGAGCGCTGGATCAATTGCCCGAACCAGCCGCTCGACTGCGACGCATAGATCCGGTTCGGGTCGGCGGGCGATCCTTTCACGTGGTACATCTCCCACCCGCCGAAGTGCGGGCCGCTGACGTCCCACTTTTCGCGTTTGCCGTCCGCCGTGAGAACGAATGCGCCTTTGCGCGTGCCTGCCAGGACTCTTACCGTGCTCATCCCTCAATCCCCCAATCCATCGCGACGCCGTCTCGCAATGTCCATTAAACATGAGATAGCCATTGAATTGCATCATATCGTCCCGGCGCTGGAAATTGGAACCGCCCTCGGTGCGCGGCCGTAGGCCACCCACGCCGCCAGAATCCCCACGATCGCGGGCATCGCCGCCTGCGCCGCTCCGCCCTGCGCGAAGGTGATGCCCGTGGCGCCGATCATGACGATCGCCAGGCCGCCGGCGGCCAGCGGCGTCAGTCCCGGCCGGATGCGCAACAGCCCTGGCAGAATCAGGCCGGCGGCGCCCATCACTTCCGCCACGCCGATGAATCGTATGAAAGGTCCCGGCAGCGATATCTGCTTCGTCATCTCCGCGATGGGCAGGATCAATTTCATCCCGCCGGCCAGGAGAAATAGGAGCGCCAGCAAAACCTGAATCGTCCACAGCCCGTAGTTCATTCTCCTGGTCATACGTCAGGGCTCCAGATCGAAAGCAGGCCGTGGGTTGCCGTCCATATAAAATGGCACGGATGTGTGCTCGTGGACGATTCGCCAAGCGCCTTCCTCCCGCAACAGGCATACCGTGGCACGCATCCAGAAGCCGATCGTCCGGCCCGCCGCCTTAGGTCTTCCACCCAGCCACAAATAGCCGTGGCTAAAGGCCGCGTCGCCGCGCACGGCGATCTGGAAATCGCGCGCCTCGCACTCGATAGGCCCGTCCCAACTGTCGAGCCAAGCCTGCTTTTCCCGGAGATCCATGCCCCGATGGGCAAGCGGCGGCGCCAGGCTGAATATGGCTGCGTCCGCGGTATACGGCGCCACCAGCGTTGCTCCGTCTTTCGTGTAATGCGCCCGGTTCACGCTCTCGATCAGCGCCCGGATGTCAGCTTCGTCCTGCGCAGCCTGTGTTTTCGATACCGGCTGTTCGTTTAATGTTGCGGTTGGCATTTGGTTTTCCCTCTCTTAGATTGGCTCCACGCTATGAAGGCAGGCCCGCACGTTCCAGCACGGGCCGGATTTCGACGGTGCCTTTGCGCGCCCCCGGAATCCTGGCCGCGATGGCTATGGCTTCGTCAAGGTCCCTGGCGTCGATCAGGAAATAGCCGCCCAACTGCTCGCGCGTTTCCGCGAATGGACCATCCGTCACCAGCCGCTTGCCCTCGCGGATCTGGAGGCTGGTGGCCGCCGCCACTGGCAGCAGCGGGGCCGTCGCCAGAAACTGCCCCTCGGCCTTAAGCTGGTGGGCCAGTTCGGTGGACTCGACACAGCAGGCCTCCCGCTCGGCTTCGGTCCAAGCTTTTTCGTCGCCATAAATCAACAACATGTATTTCATTCGCGTGGCTCCATGGTTAAATCGAACGGCGGCAGCCGGAATCGACATCCGCGGAAAAAAATTCAATATAATCGATTATGCCCGCGGACGCCGCGAAGGCCGTCGAAGCGGTCTATCAATCCGATTGGGGACGTATCGTCGCCACCCTGATCGGCATCACCCACGATTTCGATCTCGCCGAAGAATCGGCCCAGGAAGCCTTTACAGCCGCGGTGGATCAGTGGCCCGTAACCGGCATCCCCGACTTCCCGCGCGCCTGGATCATCCAGACCGCCCGGCACAAAGCTATCGATCGCATCCGGCGCCAGGCGCTGTTGAAGGAGAAGCTCGAAACCTACGTGGCGGACGGACTGGCGGCCGTCAGCGAAGAGCCGGATTATGACGAGCCGGGCATTCCCGACGACCGCCTTCGCCTGATTTTCACCTGCTGCCACCCCGCGCTGGCTCCCGAGGCGCAGGTGGCCTTGACCCTCCGCACGCTGTGCGGGCTGGAGACCGACGAAATCGCGCGCGCCTTCCTGGTGCCGCCGGCAACCATGGCGCAAAGGCTGGTGCGCGCCAAGCGCAAGATCCACGACGCCGGCATTCCGTATAGCGTGCCTCAGACCCACGAAATGGCCGATCGGCTGGGCGCCGTGCTGACCGTTATTTATCTGGTCTTTAACGAAGGCTATGCGGCCACGCGCGGCGGAGGGCTGCTGCGGACCGATCTTTGCGCCGAGGCGATCCGGCTGGGCCGCCTCATTCGCGCCCTGATGGCCCCGCAGCCTCCCGCGGAAGCCACGGCCCTGCTGGCCCTGATGCTGCTTCACGACGCGCGGCGGCAGGCGCGTCTGGATAGCGCCGGCGATCTGGTGATTCTGGAAGAACAGGATCGCGCCCTCTGGGACCGCCGCCAGATCGCCGAAGCCATGCCACTGGCCGCGGAGGCCCTCGCCGGCGGACCGGGTCCGTTCGCCTTGCAGGCGGCCATCTCGGCGGTGCATTGCCAGGCGCCGCGCTTCGCGGACACGGACTGGGCGCAGATCGTGCGCTTCTACGATGTTCTGGAACGCCTGCAGCCCTCTCCCATCGTTTCCCTAAACCGCGCGGTTGCCGTGGCGATGGCCTACAGTCCGCAATCCGGCCTGGCGATCGTCGATCGCCTCGCCGCCGGCAGCGATTTGGACAAATACCACCTGCTGCACGCCGCGCGCGCCGATTTTCTGCGCCGGATGGGGTCTTTTGAGGAAGCCGCCAAGAGCTACCAACGCGCGCTGGATCTCGTCGCCAACGACAGCGAACGCCGCTTTCTGGAACGTCGTCTGCGCGAGGTCCAGGAGGCTGCCCTGGAGCAGCAAAAATGATCCTCGAAGCGGCTGTATTGAATGTGCGTTCGGGAGAGACAGCGGCTTTCGAGCAAGCCTTCGCCGAGGCCCAGGCCATCCTCTCGTCGATGGACGGCTATATTTCGCACGAGTTGCAGCGCTGCCTGGAAACGCCCGGCAAGTACCTGCTGCTGGTCGAGTGGCGCAGCCTCGAGGATCATACCGTAGGCTTTCGCCAATCCGCCGGCTACCTGGAATGGAAACGGCTGCTGCACCACTTCTACGATCCGTTTCCCACCGTCGAACACTTTGAGACGGTGCTGCAAGGGCTCCGATGCTAAGTTCCTATCGATGTCGCCGGGCGGTGGCGATTACGGGGAGCAGAAGGCCTATCGAGACCCAGGCGAACCAATCGCCGAAGTGGCCGTAAAGGGTGGCTGCGTGCGCCACCGGGACATCCGCTGTGGCGATGACAAAACCCGAAGGCGATCCGGCTCGCTGCACCAGAACGCGTCCGCGATTGTCCGATGCGGTGAGCCACCCGTGGCGCGCTGCCCGCGCGACGCTGAATCCGCTCTCCACGCCACGCATCACAGCCATGCGCCCATGCAGCCATCCATCCACATCGAAGTCGAACGCGGGTACCAGCAACAGACCCACATCGCGCGCACCGTAGTCGCGGCTCAACTTTGGGAAGTCCAGATCCTTGCAAATCTGGACACCCTCCACACCTGTCGATGCGGGGAGTAACGCGATACCTGTGCCTGCCACGATGCCGTCTTCGAGTCCGGGTATCAGGTGATGCTTCTCGTAACGGGCTTCCAGTTCTCCGGAGGGGGCGAAGACTAACGCTTCGTTCAATATGGGTGGCCTCCGGCCTACTCTCAGTCCGGCGACGACCTCAGCTCCGCTACGCTGTGCCGCCGCACTCAGGATCTGAACGGCCAGCTTCGCGGCGGGCGGTGAGATGGGTCCGAGGTCCTCCGGCAGCACGATCACCTGCGCTCCCCGAGCGGACTCGATGTGGGTGGCGTATCGTTGCAGGATGGCGAGCCCGTCTTGATCGTCCTTTGCCCAGTGATCCTCCTCCGCATCGGAACCGATCAGGGCGACTTTCAGCATCCCGGTGGAGTGCAGGTCCGAGTGGAGACGCCACTCGCCGCACCCGAGCACCGCGGCGAGCGCTATGGCAATGCATAGGCCGAGCCCGGTTTTCGACTTTTGGCCGCCACTGGGCAGTAGCAAAACGGTGGCCGTGGCACTTGCCAGCAGGATCATGAAGACAATTCCCAACAGCCCCGTAAGCGCGGCAACCTGCAGCAGGGGAAGGCAATCCATCTGCGAATAGCCCAGGCTGCCGAACGTGCCATGGGGAGACGTGGACGCATTCAGGAATTCGTAGGCCACCCAGGCACAGGGGAACGCCAACACCGCTTGCCACAACGCGCCTCGCCGCAGACAGAAGCGCCAGAGCAGCACCGCAATTCCGAAAGCACACGACGGAATAACTAATATGGGGACCAGAATCGACAAGGGCAAGCCGATGGTGTCGTGAGCGTAGACGAACATGTTGGTGTTGCCCAGCAGAAACGCCAGCAGCGCCGCGGCGAAAGCAGCCCACGCCGGCGCCCCGGACGCGAACAGCAGCGCCGGAATCGGAGCCAGCCAGGTGAGATACCAGGTCGGGTGGAGACCTGTGCCGAAGTAGAAGAGGATGCCGGAGGCTAGGGTGGCGGCCATGCCCTTGATCGAATTGCTCAGCACATCCCGAGGGTAGCAGAGAGCCATCGCCGCCCAATCCACCCCGCCCCGCTGTTATGGTGAACTGAGGAGCCCCATGCGCACTTTCTTCCTCTTCCTCTCGCGCCAGAAGCAGTTGCGGAAATGGATGGAAACCTCCCGCTGGGCCAGACGCCTGTCGGCCCGCTTCGTGGCGGGCGATAATCTCCCCGAAGCCCTGGCCACCTGCCGGCGAATTAACGCAGAAGGCATCGCCGTCACCCTCGACCACCTGGGCGAAAGCGTCACGTCGCTCGACGAAGCGCTCGCCTCGCGGGATGCCTACCTGCTTGCGCTCAAAGAAATCGAAAGGCTGAAGATCAATGGCAACATCTCGCTGAAGCTGACCCAATTCGGCATGGACCTGTCACTTGCCGAATGTAGCGCCAACGTCGAAGCGCTGGTCCGCCAGGCCGCGGCGCTCGGCACTTTCGTGCGCATCGACATGGAATCGAGCGAGTATACCGGCCGCACGCTCGATTTGGTGGTCAGCCTGTACGACCGCTACAAGACCACCGGCACCGTGATACAGGCCTACCTGTATCGCAGCCGTAAGGACGTCGAAATGCTGTGCGCCCGCGGCATTCGCGTGCGTTTATGCAAAGGCGCATATCTGGAGCCTCCCGCGGTGGCCTTCAAGAGCAAGGCGGACGTGGACCGCAATTTCGTCGAACTGATGAACCTTCTGCTCGAAACCGGCGTATATCCGGCTATAGCCACGCATGATGAGAAAATCATCGAACAGACCAAGAGTTTCGTCGCATCGCACAAAATCTCGCGCGATTCCTTCGAATTCCAGATGCTCTACGGCATCCGCCGCGACATTCAGAAGCGCTTGGTCAAGGAAGGATACCGGCTGCGGTTGTATGTACCCTATGGCCAGGCCTGGTATCCATATTTCATGCGGCGGCTGGCGGAGCGGCCGGCCAACGTCGTTTTCCTGGCGCGAAACCTCTTGCGTAGCTGACTTCACGCCATTGCCGGCCGGAAACTTAGCATTGCGGTGTGGCATCTAAGCATTTATGCGGTATTGGGCCTATTTTGCGGGAAAGGTCGGTCTGAGTGCGGCAATCATGTACGGCTTGTTGCGGTGGCTGAACTCCTCATGGCCCCTGCCGCCCAAGTTTCACAATTACACGCCGCCCCGTTTCATCTACGATCTCCCGTACACGCTGGTGGCGGGTCTTTGGTTCCTGGCTTGCTGCGGCCTGCTGTACTTGTGCGTGTGGGATCAGAAGTATCGCTGCCGGGTGTGCCTCCGGCGCCTGCGCATGCCTGTGGAAACCGGATCCTGGAGCCGCATGCTGTTCATGGGGCGGCCGCGCATCGAGTATATTTGTCCATACGGGCACGGCACCTTGAA
>JBEKIM010000341.1:0-7523 GCA_050011755.1 Bryobacteraceae bacterium
TGGTACGCGCGGCCGGCCGGCGAAAGGAAATGGCGCTGCGGCTGGCCTTGGGCGTGGGACGAGCCGGTCTGATCCGGCAACTGCTCACCGAAAGCGGCCTGCTATCGCTGGCGGGCAGCGCGGCGGCGGTGCTGCTGGCCCGGTGGGGACGGGACGTGCTGTGGAGCTACCGGCCCGACTGGATGTTGAGCGGCGAGGGCGTTCTCAGGTTGGACGGCCGCGTGCTCGGTTTCACGCTGCTGAGCGCCGTGCTGGCCACGCTACTGTTCGGCCTGGCACCGGCCTTAAGCGCGACCCGCACCAACCTGGCGACGGAGCTGCGCGAGCGCCGCAGCCCCTGGACCCGGGCCGGACACCGGGTGAGCCTGCGTAGCGTTCTGGTGATGGTACAGGTGGCGCTGGCCGTTACCGCACTCACGGGCGCAGGGCTCTTTCTGCGCAGCCTGCGCAACGCACAATCGGTCGATCCGGGATACGACGCGGCGCACCTGGCGACGTTGGGCATTAACGTGAAGGCGCGCGGTTTCACGCCCGCGGAAGGCCAGGACTATTACACACGGGTACTGGCGCGGACCGGAAGCTTACCCGGAGTGGCCGCCTCGGCATTGGCTTTGAACGCGCCGTTCATCGCGCGGCGGGCGCGCAGCGTCTCGGTGGAAGGGCGCGAGACCGGACCGGGGACCGCCACGGTGGCGTCGATCAACGTGGTGGATCCGGGTTATTTTCACGCGCTACGCATTCCATTGCTACGCGGGCGCGCGTTCACCAGCGCCGACTCGGAAACCGGTCCGCGGGTCGCGGTGGTGAATGAAACGATGGCGCGGCGATTCTGGGGCAAGAACAGCCCGGTTGGCGCGCGCCTGCGCTTCTTTGGCGACAGCGCCCCGCTGGAGATCGTAGGCGTGGCGAAGGACAGCACTTACAGCAGCCTGTCGGAAGATCCGCGTCTGATGGTGTATCTGTGCCTGCGGCAAAGCTATTCGCCGGCGATGACCCTATGGGTGCGCACCGCAGGCGATCCCGATGCGATCCTGGGGGTCTTGCAGCGCAGCGTGCAGGGGCTCGACCGGGATGTCTTGGTGTCGGACCTCCAGACCGTGGCGCAAGTGACTTACGACACGCTTTGGGAGGAGCGCCTGGGGGCTGTGTTGTTCTCGGCGTTCGGCGCGCTGGCCGGTTTGCTTACGGTTGTCGGCCTGTATGGAGTGATCTCCTATTCCGTGGGGCAGCGCACGCGCGAGCTAGGAATCCGGATGGCTTTAGGGGCGCAACCCTCCATGGTGATACGGCAAGTGCTGGCGGAAGGAGCGATTCTGGTGTTCTGGGGAATGTTGCTGGGGCTGGTGGCGACCACCATGATTGCGGGCGTGCTGCATAGCCTGCTATTCGGCGTGAGCGCGCGGGATCCGCTCACGCTGGGCTTGGTGACGGCGTTGTTGTTGTCGACGGCTCTGGTGGCGTGTGCCGTACCGGCCCTACGCGCCACGCGGATCGATCCGATGGTGGCGTTGCGGGACGAGTGACGGCGGCAGGGAGGCCGACAGGACGGCGGACTAAAGCTCGCCGCGAGCGGGACTCAAGAGTCCCGCCGGCGCGCTAAAGCGTGCGCCACGGGCAACGCCAGGGTTAGTTGACGGGCTTGGCGAACTTGGCATCGTCGATGGGCACGTTTTGCCGGGCTTCGGCGATCTGGATGGTGAAACGTCCGTTGACGCGCGCCAGGGTCCATCGGAATGGTACTTTGACGCCGTCCACCGCGCGGTAATCGGCGTAGTCGATCTGGGTGGGACTGCGACCGATGGGCGTGTCGGTATAGCGGATTTGGCGCAGCAGCAAGCCGGACTGCTGGTCGAAGTACAGCCTGACCGGCGGTTGCCCCTGCCGCATGCAGATCACGGTATAGGCCGGGCGATCGCCGATCTGGTCGGGATGCCCCACGCGGAATCCGGTGAAAATCTCTTTGAGGTGCGTGGCGAAGTAAAAATCCGCGTCGAGGCGGGCGGCCTCGGCTTCCTGGCCGGACATGTCGCGCGCGGGACGCCCGGTGCTGCCGAGCCATCCGCCCTGCCCGTCGAATGCGGTAATGCTGTCGGAGCTTCCCATATGGGTGACGGACATGCGCTTATCGGGAGCCTTGGCGTAAACTTCGATGGGCGTGTCGTGGCCCATGGCGTTGATGCTGCCTTTGGAGACGCGGCTGGAGATTTTATGAATAGCCTCCGCTCCACCCACGGCCGCGATGTATTTCTCCAGGATCTGATCGGCGGTGGGCGCGGGTGTGGATGCGGCGGGGGGTTCCGCGGCGTGCGCGGGCTCCGCATCGCCGGTGACGACCGGAGGCGTCCCCACGGGGTCGTGACTGCCGCGATGACAGGAATAGCAAGTCACTTCCTTGCGGCCATTGAAGCTGTCCTTATTAATGGCCAGCGTCATGGCGATCATCTGGCGCGCGGTCTTCTTCGCGGGTTTGTCATCGGCCTCAAACTTGTGCTCCACGTGGCAGAATTCGCACTCGACGCCGAGGGACGCGGCTATGAACTGCATGGCGGGGAAGACCTGATCGGCCGGCGTTCCCTGCAGGGCCTGAATGTTCTTGAACTGTTGTTCGGCGGTCTTGGCGGCGGGAGCGGTTTGGGCTGGGGCGGCGGTCGCGAAGGCAATGAGACAGGCCGGCACGGCGGCGCGGGACAGAGTTTGCAGTTTAGAGCGCATTTCTAGAGACTACCACCTGAGCAGGCTGGTGAAGTCTTAATGGCTTTCTTATTTGACACATTTGCGGCGCAAATGATACCTTGGGACTCGAAGTTGCCATTTCTCCGCGCCGGGAGAAATGGGCTCATTTCCCGCCAGGTACACTCGTTTCCAGGAAGACACAGACATGATTCCCCGCCCCACACTGAATTGCGCGGCGATCGCGATGTGGCTGCCGGCCTGCTGCGGCTCACTTGTGGCGCAGTCGCCGGACGCGCCGGCTTTCGAGAACTGGAACGTCTATTATCAGGCTACTTCGATCGGGCAGAACCACGGCACCTTCAACTCTCCGTACAGTGGGCCGCTCAGCCTGCAGGATCGTCAAGAGGACGATGTATCGCTGACCACCACGTTGTTTTTCGATGCGCGGCTGGCCCCCAATCTGCAATTTGTCTTCAACCCGGAGATCGCCGGCGGCCGGGGATTCAGCGGCGTGGATGGATTGGCGAACCCTTCGAACGGCGAACTGCCGAGGGTGGCCACGGCCACTCCCAAACCCTATCTCGCACGGCTGTATCTGACATACGACTTCGGCTTCGGAGCGGAAAAAGAGCACGTGGAGAGCGACGAGAACCAGTTGGCCGGCGACCGTCCGATGGTGCGGTACACGATTAGCGCAGGGAGATTCTCACTCACCGATTTCTTCGACAACAACGCCTACACGCACGATCCGCGCGCGCAGTTCATGGCGTGGGCTGTGATGTATAACGGGGCCTGGGACTATCCGGCGGACACGCGCGGCTACACCTGGGGCTGGGTACACGAACTGCACACGCACAACTGGTCGTTCCGGTATGCCAATGCCGCGGAGCCCACCGTGGCCAACGGCGGCCGTTTCGACCGGCGCCTGCTAGTGGACCTGGGCACCGTTTTCGAAGGCGAACGGCGATACAAATTGGGCAAGCACGCGGGTACCATCAGGCTGCTGCAGTATTTCAACCATACGCATTCGGGCAGCTACGCGGATGCTATCAAGCTGGGCGAGGAAACCGGCACCACGCCCAATGTGGACGCAGTCAAGAAGTACGGAACCCTGAAATATGGATCGGGCGTGAACCTGGAGCAGGAAATCACGACAGATACGGGCGTATTCATGCGGCTGGGGTGGAACGACGGCAAGACCCAGGATTTCGCTTTCACGGCCATCGATCGCCTGGCCAGCGCCGGCGTGTCGGTGAAGGGCACGAAGTGGAAGCGGAAGAACGATGTGGCCGCCACATCCTTCACGGCCAGCGGCGCTTCGGGCGTGCACGCCGTCTACCTGGCACAAGGCGGCCTGGATTTCCTGATCGGCGACGGCCGGTTGAATTACGCGCCGGAATACGTTTGGGAGAGTTACTATAGCGCCCGGCTGTTTCCCGGTTTCTTCGCCACGCTGGACTTGCAGCACGATAACAACCTGGCATTCAACCACGACCGGGGCCCCGTGTGGATCGAGAGCCTGCGGCTGCACATGGAATTTGGACTACGGCCGCGCTCGGCGAAATAGCGAAGCGCGCGATAATGGAATTTGATCCACTTCAACCGTTGCCTGGCGGCGCTGGCTGCGTCTTTTTTTGTGGCTCTGCCCGCGCAGCCCACCGAACCCGACCACTTCGCACCCGCGCACCGGCTGCCGTCGATCGGTATCGGCCGCCAGGAGCTGACGGACGAGACGCTGGCGCTGCGCACAGCGGCGATGATCCAATCGCAGACCTTCGGCATCATGCGCGAGCCGCTGGCGACGCAGGGCGCCGAGCGGATATACAGTCCCGGCTTGCAGCGTCTTTTTCGGGACGCCGAGCGCCAGAGCGGCTTCCCGGCATCGGTCCTGCAGGCGATGGCCTACCTGGAGAGTTGGGGCGTGGCAAATGCCGAAAGTCCGGCGGGGCCACGCGGCATTCTACAGATCTCCGACGCGACCGGGCGGCGCATGGGATTGCGCATCGTGTATGCCACGCGTCATCGCGTGACCAAGACGAAAACCATGGTGCGGAATAAACATGGGAAGCTGGTATCCCACACAGTGCGTCATAAGGAGACCTTCTCCGTGCTGGTGCGGGACGACCGGCTGAAACCCGAGAAGGCGATTCCAGCCGCGGCGCATTACCTGGCCGGGATGGAGCAGCGCTACGGCGGCCGCGACTGGGCCATCTGGGCATACCACTGCGGCGAAGGCTGCGTTGCCGATTTCCGGGCGATGGCGCAGAACGCCACCGGTTTGGAGGGTCCGTCCCCGACGGTGGCCAAGGTTTTCTTCGGTTGCAGTCCGGTGTGGAATCGCGAGTTGTGCGAGGCTATTCGCACGCAGATGGATCGCGACTACTCACCCACGTACTGGTTCCGCGTGATGCGCGCGGAGCAGTTGCTGGATATGTATCGCGACGATCCGGCGGAGTTCAAGGATCTGGCGGCGGAGTACGCGTATGCGGCGGCGCCGGCGCTGCGGGCGCCCGACCGGCTCTCGGCGTGGCTGAAACCGCGAGACCTGATCTACGAGAACAGCGATCTGATCCGGCAGGAGGAAGGCAGCAAGCTGGTGAGCGCGCCCGACGATCCGGATTTCTTCGGCTACCGGGTGGATGCTCCGGGTATGGTGGACGGCAACGATGGCTGGCGGGTGAAGGCGCTGCCCTCCACGATCGGGACATTGGCGTATATTGCGTTCGAAACGCGCCGGCTGTATGAAGCGATACGTCCGGGGGAAGCCTTTTTGCCGCTGGAGGCGACCGCGCTGGTTCTGCCTAGGGCCGAGAGCGGGGGAGGCGACGTCGCGCGTGGCGCGCGGACCGAGGACCATGCCAGCGGACAGGTGTTCGACCTGGCGGTAGCGGGGCTTCCGCCGGGAGAATGGGAGTGCCTGCGATTCGTGCTCGACGATCTGGGTTGGAACGGGTCGCTGGGCTTTATCGAAGAACCGGCGGGAAAGCAGACTTTTCACATTGGCTGTTCCCCGTCCTCGCGCGATTTCTTTGCGCAGGTTTTTGACGAGGTGCAGGCTGCGCTGCGGGACCGCCGGGGGCCCGTGGGCGCGTCGCCGGCGGTGGCGCATTGAGGATGCGGTAGCGTCGAGCCGGCATGGCACTTTCACAAAGCCCTGGAAGTAGTTTAATATCAGAAGAGGTTCCAAGTTTGGGCGCGTAGCTCAGTTGGTTAGAGCGCCTGCTTCACACGCAGGAGGTCACAGGTTCGAGTCCTGTCGCGCCCACCATTTTTCAACTACTTACAGCACCCTGCGGCCAAGGCTAGTGTCATTTAGTGTCAAAACCCTTCAATTCCATCACCGCAACCGGTTCTTCGGTGAGCAGATTCGTCATGGCTTCGATGGATTCACGCCACCGGTTGAGATCCGAATGGGTATAAAAGCAATGTCATCCGCACCTCGCCGCGGGCCATCTGGGCTTGCCGGTCTAATAGCGCCATCCCGATTTCCTCCCCCTCTAGGGTTGCATGGGTGTGGCGAAACATATGCCAGCTGAGCCAAGGAATCCTAGCTTTTCGCCGGCCGGTTTGAGCACCCGCCGAGGCAAGTTGCGCTCGTTCAGTGGAGTGCCATTTCTGGAGGCGAACACCAGTTCGTCCGGCTCGGAATACTTAGATCTTTCTGATTTCACGTCGTCTTGGGCCGTATACACGGCGGGCATCGCCGGGACTGCGTGGAACTCCGGAACGTGCTGGCCGCGCTGATGTCGGCATCGGTCCGCACGACCCCGCGACGCTTGCCGGCACGATAGCCGTACTGCTGGCCGTCGCCCTGGCCGCGGCAAGGATTCCCGGGCGCCGGCGCCGCCAAGGGCCAGGGCCTGAGGGAATCCGGCACTTAGGCGGCCACATCACCATTGCTGCGTTTTCCGTCCATGTGGACGAGGCGGCATTGCATGGAGGGTCCTTCATGCAAAGAACCCAGTTGTGTCAAAAGAAACTATCTCCATACTGTACGGGCCCAGAGCAAATCACAGTTATTACGGGTGCTCAGGGAATATTTCGGGTAATTATCGAAGATATTATTGAAGCGGGCTTCGCGCTCGCTCCGGAAGCGGTGGCCATCAGGAGTAAACGCCCCGTTCGAAAGCCAAGTGTTTACGGTTGTCGCATAACTGCCTGCCGATTCCGGAGTCTTGAAGCAATCCCAAGATCTGCTCTGGTGCGCCCAAGTTGTCAGTTTAAAGTGACCGCTCGAAATCTGTAAGACCTGATGTCGCTCACGCTGATATTCTACTCCTCATAAATGCCGTGACCTATTTGGAGCTGTTCAACGCCGGCCCAGGGGTGTGCCCCTGGCGGCGTTCCCGGCAACCCAAGCCAGCATGCTCCATGGTTTGCACGATTACACGTTTGTTACGCCCGAGTGGCAAAACGGGCTGACCAAGCGAATCCAGGCCAGGCTGGCGGACGCCGCTGAGTCTGCGAAATCGGCAGAGCGGATACCGCCGGCCAACGGTCCTTTCGCCACCGTAAGCAACAGATCCAAGGTTCCCTGAACCAGATCCGACATCGCTACTAGGGACGAGAACGTGAACAAACCTCGTCGCTCGCGATCAAAACTCTACTCAAGCCCGGCGCGGCGAACCAGGTTCGTAAATCGGGGGTCGGCGCGGAGCGGGTCGAAGAACGGATGCACTTTCAGGAATTGCAGAATATTCGACTGCTCGTGAAACGCCTGCTCCAACGAAACGAAAGCCTGCTCTTTATCGCCGAGTCCCAAGTAGGCGTTCACAAAAGCGCCTGCGGGAACGTAACCAGCTTTTCTGCGCTGCTGGAGTTCGGCGAGGAGGCGAAGCGCATCCGTGCGA
>JBEKIM010000342.1:0-7508 GCA_050011755.1 Bryobacteraceae bacterium
TGGTTAATGGGAATTGCCGGCGCGGGGCGCGCCTGGTGCGCGCGTGTACAATGATCCCATGAGGACTATAGTTCTAGCAGTACTCCCTCTTTGCCTTGCGGCATCGGCTTTGGCGCAAGCCGGCACCTGCGCCGGGATGAGCCTCGGTCCGCTGGCTTCCCTGAACGGCTTCGTCCCGTTCCCCTCCAGCAACTTGTGGAACACCGACATCTCGAACGCGCAGGTGGATCCCAACTCGGCGAATCTGATCAACTACATTGGCGCCAATGTCACGCTGCATCCGGATTTCGGGCAGGGCGAGTACGCCGGCCAATATATGGGGATTCCCTATCAGATCGAGGCCGGCACGCAGGCTAAAGTGCCGGTAAAAATCACCGAATATCCCGGCAACAGCGATCCCGGTCCTATGCCGATTCCCGCCAATGCCCTGATCGAGGGCTATCCACGCCCGGGAAATGGCGACCGGCACGTGCTGGTACTCGACCAGGGCGGCTGCTGGCTTTACGAGCTGTACTATGCGCACCTCGACAACGGCACCTGGTATGCCGGGTCGACCGCCATCTGGGATATGACCATCAATGAGCAGCGCCCCTACACCTGGACCTCCGCCGACGCCGCCGGTCTGCCGATTTTCCCCGGCCTGGTGCGTTATGACGAAGTGGCAGCCGGTGCCATCAACCACGCGGTGCGCTTCACCGTGCCCGTCACGCAGGAGGCGTTCACGCCGCCGGCCTCGCATTGGGCGTCGAGCACCACCGATCCAAACGCGCCGCCCATGGGAATGCGGATGCGGCTGAAGGCCGGCTTCGATATCTCCGGCTTTTCGCCGGCCAATCGGGTGATTCTGACGGCCCTCAAGAAGTACGGCATGATTCTGGCCGATAACGGCAGCGCCATTTACATTACAGGCATGCCGGACAGCAACTGGAACAACAACGACCTGGGCAACCTGGAGGGCATCACGGCATCCAGTTTCGACGTAGTGCTGATGAACCCGGTTTACACGCCCGCGAACGTGCCCACCGGGCCATCGCCCACTATCGCAAGCTTTACCGCCAACCCGACGACGGTGAGCGCGGGGCAGCCGGTCACGCTGACTTGGGGAGTGACGAACGCGATTTACAATATCGTGAGCCCGCAGGTCGGGCCCGTGCGCGGAACCAGCGTAATCGTGAATCCTACCGCTACGACCACCTATGTGCTCTACTCGACCAACCAATACGGGAGAAAGGCGGCGAAGGTGACGGTCACCGTGCAGTAAGGTTGGCGGGCCTTATCGCGGAATTACCGGCAGCACCAGCGCGGAAGGGTGCTGCGCGTCGTGATAGATCCGCTGCCGGGCCTTCACGTAGCGGGTGGATCCCGCGATGGCTTGGCCGGTGTTCAGATTGCGGTTGAAGCGCGGAAAGTTGCTGCTCGATACATAGAGCCGGATGCGATGCCCGGCCTTGAACAGGTTGCTGGTGGCCCAGAGGTCGAGAGAATATTGGTAGATTTTGTTCGGCTCGATCGGCTCCGCGCGCTCTGTCGAATTGCGGTACCTCGCGCGGACGATGCCATCGGTGAGGAAGCGCGCGTATCCGGAGGGCTCCACATCGGCCAGGAGCGCCGTGAAATCGGTATCCACCGCCGAACTGGAGGCGTAGAGCGTGACTTTCACCCAGCCCGTGGCTTCCACATCATGGGCTAGCGGGGGCGTGGAGAAGACCAGCACGTCGGCGCGGCCTTCGTTGGGATGCTGATCGGCCGGGCCGGGCGGATGTTGATTTCCGCAGCACAGGCGGCCGCCGAGGGTGGGGACGGGATTGACCGGATCGTATTCGTAATCCTCGGGCGCGCCAGCGCCGGGCGCATCAACCGCCAGCGTACCCTTTTGTAAGTAATAGTTCGTGTAGCGGGTGCGCGCCAGCGGGAACTCCCGTTCATCGCGCCAGACGTTTTCACCCATGATGAACAGGCGCACGGGCGCCCCCGTCGCGTACTCATTGCGCACACCCTTCAGCGCATAATCGTACCAGCGCAGGATGGTGCCGTCGCTATCCAGCACCGCGTTCTTCCCAAAGGTGACGTCGCCGACTTTGCCTTCGGGCGAAGTTTCGGCATGCGCCCAGGGGCCGAGCAACAGTCGCTGATCGTCGCGCGCGGGAGACGCACCGCGCATTCCCACGTAGTTCTGGATGGTGCCTTTCAGAAAGATGTCATGCCAGCCGCCGGCATGCAGCGCTTTCACGTTCATGGTGCCGTAGTGGGCCGAGATCTTCCAGGGACGCCAGTAATCGTCATCGCGCTCGTGCGCCACCCAGTCGCGATAGTAAGGCGCCAGCCCGGAAACCGGCGGCAGCTCGAGCATGCGGTAGCCATCCACGGGCAGTTGCGCCACCCACGACTTGGGATCTTCGAGGCGTTCCGCCTGGCGCCGCAGCGTATCCACAGCCAGACCGCTCGACCAGGAACTGGCGAACCACTGCATGAGCGCGCCGTTCTGATAGGTCCAGCCATCGTAGTATTCCGAGGCTGTGACATAAGGTTGAATGGCCACCAGGTGGGGAGGGGAAGCGATCGCCGCCAGCATTTGGGTGGCGCCCACGTAGGAGCCGCCGAACATTCCGACTTTGCCATCGGCATAGGGCAGGGCGGCGGCCCACTCTACGGTATCGAAACCGTCCTGGCTTTCATAGCGGAACGGGTAAAACTCGCCCTGTGAATCGAAGCGGCCGCGAGTATCTTGAATGATTACTACATAGCCATGCGCTGCCATGGCCGCGGCGGAGCCCGCGGCGCCCGCGCGATTGTACGGCGTGCGCTGCAGCAAAACGGGAAACTTACCTTCCCCTTCGGGCTGATAGACATCGGCGATCAGCTTGACGCCGTCCCGCATGGTGGCGGCGACGCCGTGGTGAATAGCCACCCGGTAGGGCTGGCCGGAGGCGCTCAGAGCCAAGGCGGCTGAGAGAATTAGACCGGTGAACAGGCGCATCGGTATCAATATATCTCGGGGCATACCACGTGGCATATATCGGAGCACTTCTGTGGTAGATTCGTGAAGACCCGCCATGCACGCGATCATCGAAGCCCGCAAAGTTGAGAAATCTTACGGCGCGGAGGGCGATGGACTGATTCAAGTCATCGCGCCCATGGACCTGGCCATTTATCCCGGCGAGATCCTGGCCGTGCTAGGGCCGTCAGGCAGCGGCAAATCCACGCTGCTGCGCATTCTGACCGGCCTGGCGCGTCCTTCGGGCGGTGAAGTGATCCATCACGGACATGCGGTGGGCGGCCCTTGCGAGAATGTTTCAATCGTGTTTCAAAGTTTCGCCCTGTTCCCCTGGCTGACGGTGCTCGACAATGTCGCGGCGCCGCTGAGAGCGCGGGGCGTCCCGGCCGCCGAACGCACCGAGCGCAGCACGAAGATTCTGGACACGGTGGGCCTGGACGGTTTCGAAAACGCATATCCGAAGGAGCTCTCGGGAGGCATGAAACAGCGCGTGGGGTTCGCCCGCGCCCTGGTGGTGGAACCCGAAGTGCTCTTTATGGACGAGCCTTTCTCCGCGCTGGATGTGCTGACCGCGGAGAACCTGCGCGGTGAGTTATTGGAGCTTTGGCAGAGCCACAAGATGCCCACGCGCGCGGTGTTCGTGGTGACTCACAACATCGAGGAGGCCGTGCTGCTGGCCGACCGCATCATCGTGCTGGGCAAGAATCCCGCCACGATCCGCACCGATTTCCGGGTCACGCTGGCGCGCCCGCGCGAGCGCAAGGACGCGCGATTCACGGAGCTGGTCGATTACATTTACAGGGTGTTGACGCGGCCCGACCTGGCGCCGGCAAAAGAGCCGGTGCCGGCCATGGCGCCGCGCGCCAAGCCGAGGTATCAGATGCTGCCGCACGCGCGGCGCGGCGCGGTAGCCGGCCTGCTGGAGATGCTGGCGGACCACAACGGACGGGACGATATGTACCGCCTGGCGGCCGCGCTCTCGTTTGAAATCGACGATTTGCTGCCGGTAGTGGACGCCGCGGTGATGCTGGGCTTCGCCAAAGTGGAAGAAGGCGACGTCGAAATCACGCCGGCGGGCCGTGCGTTTGCCGAAGCCGACATCCTGCGGCGCAAAGAGCTGTTCCGCGCCGCCGTGCTGGAGAACATCGCGCTGATCCGCGAGATTACCCGGTCGCTTGAAGCACGCGCCGACCATACTCTGCCCGACGGCGTGTTCGAAGACCTGCTGGACGAGCACTTCAGCGAAGAGGAAGCCAAGGCGCAGCTTGAAACCGCGATCGGATGGGGCCGCTACGCGGAGCTGTTCGATCACGACAACGATACGCGGCAGTTCTTCCTGCCGGAAGAGGCGCCCGCCGCGCCGCAGCCCGAGGCGGATTTGCATTGACCCTCCGGCCCTTACTATCCCGCACGGTGATTGCGGAGCGGACCTGGTCCGTGCTCCTCGACTTGGCGGTGTTTGCCGCCGTGCTGGCGGGGATTCAGGGTCTGCTGGTGATCACGCGTTACTGGTTCGGCGCCATGACGCCCGCGGCCGAGATTTCACGCTCGCCGCGCGCGCTGCCGCTGTATGCGTTTTACTCCGTGGTGCGGATCGCCATTGCCTACGTGCTCAGCCTGCTGTTCGCCCTCGTTTACGGGTACGTCGCGGCCTACAACAAGCGGCTGGAGGGCTTGATGGTGGCCATCCTCGACATCCTGCAATCCATCCCGGTGCTGAGCTTTCTGCCGGGCGTGATGTTGGCCATGGTAGCGCTCTTTCCAACCCGCCAGCTCGGTGTGGAGTTCGGCGCGATCCTGTTGATCTTCACCGGCCAGGTGTGGAACATGGCCTTCAGCTTCTATGCCTCGCTGAAATCCATTCCGCGCGAACTGCGGGAAGCCGCGCGCATTTACGGCTTCGGCAAGTGGCAGCGATTCGTGGAACTGGAGCTACCCTATGGCGCGATCGGACTGGTATGGAATTCCATGGTGTCGGTGGCCGGCGGATGGTTTTTCCTGATGGCGTGCGAGATGTTCGTGCTGGGCAAACGCGACTTCCGTCTGCCGGGGCTAGGCTCGTATTTGCAGACCGCCGCCAGCGCCGGAGATACGGGCGCGATCTTTTGGGGTTTGGGAACCATGATCGGGGTAATCCTGCTGATCGACCAGTTAGTGTGGCGGCCGGCCATAGCTTGGTCCGACAAATTCAAGTTCGAGCAGGTGGAAAGCGGCGCGCAACCCACTTCCGCGGTGCTCAATCTTCTGCGGCGGTCGAATCTGCTGGAGCGGGTGCGCATGGCGGTCATGGCGCCACTGGCGGAGCGCATCAGCCTACGCGCGGCTCGGCATCCGGAGATGGCCGAGGTTCCGCAGCCGGCGGCGCACTGGAAGATGGTGGTGTCGATGGTGGTAGGGGCGTTGCTGGGCTGCCTGATTCTTTATGCGCTGTTCGAAGCCGCCATAACGCTGAGGACGCTGACAAAGCCGGAGCTGATTTCCACGCTGCAGGGCGCGGCGGCTACGTGGGCACGGGTGATCATCTCCCTGCTGATCGCGGCGGCCTGGACCATCCCCGCCGGTGTGGCGATCGGCTTCAACCCCAAGCTGGCGCGCTTCGCACAGCCCTTCGCGCAACTGGCCGCGTCCGTGCCGGCTACGGCGCTTTTCCCGGTGCTGCTGCTGGCGCTGATCCGCATGGGCGGCGGATTGGGAATCGGATCGATCCTGTTGATGCTGCTGGGCACGCAATGGTATGTGCTGTTCAACGTGGTGGCGGGCGCCATGGCGATTCCGACGGATTTGCGCGAAGTGGCGGACGTCTTCAGGTTCCCGCGGTGGGCGCGCTGGCGTACCGTGATCCTGCCTGGCATTTTCCCTTACCTGGTAACGGGCATGGTGACGGCGTCCGGGGGCGCCTGGAATGCCAGCATCGTGGCGGAATATTTCCATTTCAAAGGGCAGACGCTGCAAACCATCGGCCTCGGAGCGCAGATCAGCTCGGCGACGGATTCGGGGAACTTCGACCTGCTGCTGCTTTCGACCATCGTGATGGCCACGCTGGTGGTAGCGGTAAACCGGTCGTTATGGCGGCCGCTGTACCGGCTGGCGCAGACGCGTTACAAGCTGGAAGGGTGAGACGGGAAGAGCCAATCGACTGGGGCATGCCCGTGCCGGCGACATCTGTCGGCCTAGAATGGCGGAGTCAGGAAGGAGTCTGCCGATGGGTAAGGTACATATGATGAAACTTGCCGCGATGGAACAGTACAGAGAAGGTCCGCTCACGGGTCATCGATTCAAGATCACGATCGACGTGACAGATCCCATAGACTGTACCCTCAGCTGGTACGAGCGTACCGACCATCCGTACGTCGACACCGAACACTGGCACGCCGGCGAGTGGCATGACCTCGCCGTCCATGCAGACATCTCCAATGTGTTCATTCCATGGTCGAATCATGAAGCCAGCACGGGCCGCCATGTGATTGAGATCATCGATCCGCCCGGCACACGCTATGGCCAACGCACACTCGATTTCTGCATCGCCTGCTCCAATGAGGCCGGAGAAGGATTTGTTCTGCAACTGCAACAGGTCATCTCGGCCGATCGGTTGAGTTTCCGATTCGACAACTCCAAAGACTGCCGGCGGGTTAATGTGATACAGGCGCTTAAGGGCGTTTTTCGTTATGCGAGTCCGTTCGGTCAGAAGCTGCCGGACGCCGATGAGGACTGACGTTCCCCGCCATCCGCGGGGCAAGGCCGGGTGGGGGCCGGGTCGAGGTAATCGGCGACGCTCCATGCCGCGCCGGCGATTGCCAGATTCACCCCGTTACCCGCCCAGTTGAACAGTTGGTGCGGATTCGCAAATAGCGCAGGAAGCCAGACCAGCAGTCCGAAGCCGGCGATCATCGCCGTGGTCAAGCGCGCTGCCAGGAGCGCCTGCCGTTCGACGAGCAGCGCGATCGCCGCCAGCGCGAACGCAATCGTAGTCAGGATGGCCCAGAACATCTGCCCCGGTGGAATCCACTTGGGCACGAACGATGCCGTGGCGGATAAAGAGATGAGTTGTTCCAGCATGAACGAGATCACACAGATCGCAAACAGGAAGTAAGCGAGGCGCGCCAACCTTGGTTTGCCATCGGCATTGGCGCGGCCAACGGCCGCATACACGATCACGGCCCCGGCTACCTGAGAAGATTGCTCGAAGAAATTGCCCCAGGGATCGTACACCAGCGGCGTCGCGACGATGCGCGGGATCCAGAGCACGGCAAAGAATGAAAAGACGCAGGCGAGCGTGAGCGCGCCGGCGCGGGTGGTACGCGGCCACTGCACCGCGAGTCCAGCCAGGATCTCAACGGCTCCAACTATATATGCCAGAATCTCGCGGTGGGGTCCCTTCCCGAGCGCATCGATCTGCTGCCAGCCATTGAAGTCATGCCAAACCCAGGTAATGATGCCAAGTAAGATCGCCGCCACGCCCAAAACGTGACGTCCGAGACGGAGTTTATTCACAGCGCCTCATTTTACGCTGCGA
>JBEKIM010000343.1:0-7439 GCA_050011755.1 Bryobacteraceae bacterium
CGCCAGCCGGACCTGCCCGCGGGCAGCGAACCGCATCCTGTAGACCGCTTCATCGCGGCCTATTTCGTGAAGCATGGCATCGCCTTTCCCGCCCAGGCTCCCGACACTCGCTTCGCGCGCCGCGTCTACTTCGATCTATGGGGTTTACCGCCGGCGCCGTCCCAACTGGAAGCCTTTACGCACGACCGCGATCCCGGCAAACGCGCGCGCCTGATCGATACGCTGCTGGCGGACTCCAGTCCCTACGCGGAACACTGGATCAGTTGGTGGAACGATTTGTTGCGCAACGATCCGGGCAGCAACTACGCGGGCGAACGCAAGTCGATCACCGACTGGCTGCTGGGCGCGCTGCAACAGAATCTGTCTTACGACCGGATGATCGCCGCGCTGCTGAACCCGGTCGAGAAGACCGATCCGGATGGCTTCCTGATCGGCGTCAACTGGCGCGGCGATATCAACGCCAGCCAGACGCCTTACATGCAGGCCGCGCAAAACACCGCGCAGATTTTTCTGGGGATCAATCTGAAGTGCGCGTCGTGCCACGACAGCTTCATCAACCGCTACAAGCTGCGCGAGTCGTATGGCATGGCGGCATTGTTCGCGCCGCAGAGCCGGTTGGAACTGGTGCGCTGCGACGTCAAGACCGGCCAGTACACCGGGCCGCAACTGCTCTATCCGGAGCTCGGTACCGTGCCGGAGGATGCCCCGCTCTCCGCACGGCACGAGGCGGCGGCGCGATTCTTCACCGATCCACGCAACGGAAGGGTGGCCCGCACCATCGTCAATCGCTATTGGCAGAAGCTGTTCGGCCATGGGCTGGTGGAACCGGTGGACGAAATGGATGGCGAACCGTGGAACGCCGACCTGCTCGACTGGCTGGCCTCCGATTTCACCGCGCACGGCAGCGATCTGAAATACCTGCTGCGGCTGCTCGTGACTTCAAAGGCGTATCAACTGACGGCGGCTCCCAGCGCCGAGCAGCCTGAGAAACCGTACGTGTTTCGCGGACCGCGCGTGCGTCGTCTCTCGGCCGAGGAATTCGCCGATACGGTATCGGCCGTTACCGGGGAATGGCGCTTGTTCGAGAAAGACCCCGAGAAGGAAAAGGCGGCTATTCCTGCCCGCGACTGGCGGTTTAAGGCATCCCCGCTGGCGCTGGCGTTGGGCCGGCCGATTCGCGACAAGGTCTTCACCACGCGCGACGATCGGCCGACCACGTTTCAGGCGCTCGAACTGGTGAACGGCGCGAGCCTCGAGAACACGCTGCGCCGCGGCGCGCTGCGCTTATTAGGCCAGCTCCCGGCGGCGCCCGAAAACCTCTTCGATAGCGGCAGATTAAGAAAAGGGGCCGTGAGTTTCGATGTGGATGTTTCCGGCCTGAAAAAGCTGTGGCTACTGGAGGAGGATGCCGGTTCCTACGATCCCGCGCGCACGGTAGCGGGCTGGGTCCGCGTGGAATTCTTCGGCCCGCAAGGCGTCAGGGACCTGGCCGATCTGGCGCCCGCCGGGTTCAGTCAGCAGGCGCTGACCGCACAAAAAGAGCCTGCCGGCGAAGCGCTTACGATGCCTCCCGGCAGTCGCATCGCGATTCCGATCGAGGGGGCCGGTTACGTCCGGGTACGCGGCCGCGTAGCCCTCGACGACCGCTCCACGAGCGACGACATCGAGGGCGCGGTCCGGTTTTTTATTTTCGGCGCGGAGCCCGACAGCGAGCGGCTGGTGCGGGTCTCCAGCCAGCCCCCGGCTCCGGCCCTCCCACCCTTCACGAGCGTCAGCCTGGCGGGCGACCAGCTTTATTTGCAACTTTTCGCGCGAAAACCGAACCCGGCGGAGGCGCGCATCGTAAGGAACTATTTTGCGGGCGGGAAAATGTCGCCGGCGGCCTTGGAGGATCTTCTGTGGAGTTTATTGCTGCATCCCGAGTTTCAATACTTGTATTAGCGAGCTGCGCGGCGGTTTTGGCGCAAACCGCGGACGCCGGAAGCGCTGTGTATCGACAACATTGCGCGCAGTGCCACGATAAAGGCGTGGGCCGCGCGCCGCAACTTCTGGTGCTGAGCTTGTCCACTCCGGAGCAGGTCCTGGCGGCGCTGACCACCGGCAAGATGGTGGACCAGGGCAAGGCGCTTACCTCCGCGGAAGCGCGCTCCGTGGCCATGTTCGTTACCGGCGGCAAGTCTTTCGGCACCGCCGAAGCGCCCAAGGAAGGCAACTGTGCCGAGCCTGCGCCGGCTTTCGATAAGCCCTTCGCCGGACCCTATTGGAATGGCTGGGGGGTAGACGCCGGCAACCGGCGCATGCAGCCCGCGGATATGGCCGGCCTGCGCGCCGAGCAGGTGCCGCATTTGAAGCTGAAATGGGCCTTCGGCTTCCCCGGCGTGAGCAAGGCAAACGCGCAGCCCACCGTGGTGGGAGGCCGCATCTTCGCCGGCAGCGACTCAGGCAAAGTCTATGCGCTCGACGCCAATACAGGATGCATTTATTGGACTTTCAAGGCCGACCGCCCGGTGCGCAGCGCCATCAGCATTGGACCGGTGGGCGCAAAGTGGGTTGCCTATTTCGGCGACCAGCACGCGCAAGCCTACGCGGTGGATGCGGCCAGCGGCACGCTGCTATGGAAAGTACGCGTGGAAGAGCATCCCGCCGCTATGATCACCGGCGCACCCGCGCTCTACGAGGGGCGGCTCTATGTCCCGACGTCATCTTTTGAAGAGGTCACCGGCCCCGGGCCGAAATACGAATGCTGCAAGTTTCGCGGCGCAGTGACGGCGCTCGATGCCGCCACTGGCAAGCAAATCTGGAAGACCTACACCATCGCTGAGGAGCCGCATCCCACGCGCAAGAACAAGCAGGGCACGCAGCTTTGGGGACCCTCGGGCGCGGGCGTATGGTCGTCGCCCACGATCGATGCCAAAAAGCACGCCGTCTATGTGGTTACCGGCGACGCTTATTCCGACCCCCCGGCGCGCACCAGCGATGCGTTCCTGGCGTTCGATATGGACACCGGGAAAATGCTCTGGTCGCGCCAGTTGACCGAGGGTGACGCCTACCTCGTCGGCTGCCCTACCGGCGATAATTGCCCGGAAAAGACCGGGCCGGACTTCGATTTCGGCAGCTCGCCGAACCTGGTAGATCTGCCCAACGGCAAGCGCGCGCTGGTGTCCGGGCAGAAATCCGGTATGGTGCATGCGCTCGATCCGGACGCGCAGGGCGAAGTGTTGTGGAGCGTGCGCGTGGGGCGCGGCGGCCCGCTGGGTGGAGTGCAGTGGGGCAATGCGTCGGATAGCCAGAACGTCTACGCGGCTGTTTCGGACCATTTCGCCACGCCGAATCTGAAAGAAGGCGGCGGGATGTTCGCGCTGAAACTTGCGACCGGCGAGCGTGTGTGGTCCACGCCCGCGCCGGCATGCGACAAGCCCAACTGCAGCCCGGCGCAGTCATCCGCGGTGACGCTGATTCCGGGGGTGGCTTTCTCGGGATCGCTCGACGGCCACTTGCGCGCGTATGCGACCGCCGATGGCCGGATTGTGTGGGACATCGACACCGCCATTGAGTATCGAACCGTGAACGGAGTGAAGGCCAAGGGAGGCTCGCTCGACGGTCCGGGCCCGACGGTGGTGGGCGGCATCCTATATGTGAATTCCGGGTACGGGCAGTTTATGGAAGTGCCGGGGAATGTGCTGCTGGCGTTCTCGGTCGATGGCAAGTGAGATGCTGACGTTCAAAGATGTTCTCAAGACAGCGGCATCGATAGGGAATGTCGAGGAAAGCACGTCGTACGGGACCCCGGCGCTCAAAGTGAAGGGCAAGCTGATCGCGCGTTTGCGTGAAGACGGCGAATCTATCGTCGTAGGCACAACGTTCGAGGAGCGCGCGGAACTGATGGCTGCCGATCCGGAGACGTACTACATCACCGATCATTATCTGAAATACCCGTGGGTGCTGGTGCGCCTGTCGCGGGTGCATCCCGACGCGCTGCGGGATCTGCTCGGCCGGTCCTGGCGGCTGGCCACGGCGAGCAAGCCGGGCAAACCTGGACGGGCCGCCTCCCGCGCTTCGCGGCGATCCGGCTCTGGCCGGTAGTAATATGGATGTCATGCATGGCGATCTTTCCCGCCGCGGTTTTCTGCGCGCCGGCGCGGCGGGGCTGGCCGCGTTGGCCGGCTCGGAAGCGCGGCTGCTCGCCGGCGCCACGAAGATCGCGCCGCGAGCCGACTGCATGATCCTGCTTTGGATGGCGGGAGGCATGGCTCAAACCGAAACGTTCGACCCCAAGCGGTATACGCCGTTTGAGCCGGGCCTGGAATCGAAGCGCGTACTCAGCACGTTCCCGCAGATCGACACGGCTGTCGACAACATTAAGATCTCCGCGGGACTGGAGCGCATCGCCAGGGTGATGGACCGCGGCACGCTGATCCGCTCCCACCGCGTGGGCGATCTGGGATTCATTCTGCATTCACGCCATCAGTTTCATTGGCACACCGGCTATGCGCCTCCGCAATCGGTCGCCGCCCCGCACATGGGCGCGGTGATTTCACGCACGCTGGGACCGCGGAACCCGGAGATCCCCGCGTTTATCGATATCGGTCAGAACCTGGAAATCGGCGGCGAAAGCGACGCGGTGAAGGCATTTCATACGGCCGGTTTTCTGGGCAGCGAGCATGCGCCTTTCATGATCGCCGATCCCCAGGATGCGGTAGCGCGGGTGCGGCCCTCGGAGCACATCGGCCCGGCGCGCTTCGCCAACCGCTATGAGGAATACAAGAAACTGGTGGCCGCCGGCCCCGTGGGGCTATACGGCGGCGACTTCCAACGCCAGAGCCTGCTCGGTTCGCTCGACACTGCGCGCCGCCTGCTGACCTCGCCCGCGGCCAAGGCCTTCGACCTGGGCCTGGAGCCCAAGCCCAGCTACGACATTTACAATACCGGCCGCTTCGGCCTGGGCTGCCTCCTGGCGCGGCGCTTGGTGGAGGCCGGCGCGCGCTTCATCGAAGTGACCACGGAATACATTCCGTTTCGCTATTGGGACACCCACGAAAACGGCCACAAGCGCGCGGCCGGCATGAAGGAAACCATCGACGCACCGGTTTCGCAGTTGATCCTGGACCTGGAAGCGCGCGGCCTGCTGGACCGCACGCTGGTGGTGCTGGCTAGCGAATTCGGACGCGATATGATGACGGAGGGCAAGCCCGGCGCCGAGGTGAAGGCGCAGGTGACGCAGCCGGATATCATGACTGAGCCGAAGCATTACGGCATGCACCGGCATTTTACGGAAGCCTGCCCGGTGCTGATGTTCGGCGGCGGCACGCCCAAGGGCAAATTATACGGCCGCACCGCCGACGAGCGCCCTTGCAGCATCGTGGAGAATCCCGTAAGCATCGAGGATCTGCACGCCACCATCTATTCCGCGCTGGGCATCGCGCCGGATACGGCTTACGAGGTCGAAAAGCGCCCGTTCTACGTGACCAAGGATGGCAAGGGGAAGCCGGTCGCGGCGTTGCGCGCGTAAGGCGGGGGCCAGGCCGCAACTACACTGCCGCTCACTGGTGTCACAATAGGACCTTGTGGTATTGGTCCAGAACGTCTCTAAACTCTACAAGCTCTACCGCCGTCCCGCCGACCGCCTGCGCGAGGCGCTGCCGTTTAACAAACGCCAGTTCCACAGCGATTTTTGGGCGCTGCGCGATATCGGTTTCCAGGTCGAAAAAGGCGAGACGCTGGCGCTGGTAGGACCCAACGGTTCCGGCAAGAGCACGCTGTTGCAAATCGTCGCCGGCATTCTGCAACCCACCCAAGGGCGCGTGCTGACGCGCGGGCGCATCGCCGCCCTGTTGGAACTAGGCGCGGGATTCAACCCCGAGTTCACCGGCCGCGAAAACGTTTTTCTGAACGGCGAAATCATGGGCCTGAGCCGCGCCGAAATCGAACGCGCCATGCCCTCGATCGAGGCCTTCGCCGAAATCGGCGAGTTCATCGCCCGGCCCGTCAAAGAATACTCCAGCGGCATGTATGTGCGGCTGGCTTTCGCTACCGCCATCCACGTCGATCCCGAAATCCTGATCGTCGACGAAGCTTTGGCCGTGGGCGACGCGGTCTTCGCCAACCGCTGCGTGCGCAAGTTCGAAGAACTGCGTGAGCGAAAGATTACGGTCTTGTTCGTCTCCCACGACCTGGGCCTGGTGAAGCAGCTTTCCAACCGCGCCATTCTGTTGCTCAACGGGCGCATAGAGGCGCAAGGTTCGCCTAGCGATGTCATCAACCGCTACATCGGGCTGGTGCTCGAAAAACAGCAGGCGCGGCAGGAAAAGCAGCAGCGCTTTGAAGCCAGCTACAGGCACGGCGACGGCGTCGGCGAAATCCTGGGAGTCGATCTGCTGAACGCCGCCGGCCAGCCGGTCACCGCGGTCGAAGGTGGCGAGGCCGTTACCGTGCGCGTGCGCAGCCGCTTTCATCATCCGGCCTGCGATCCCATGGTGGGCATCCTCATCCGCAACCGCATCGGCATGGATGTCTATGGAACCAACACCCGTATCGAGAAAAAAAACCTGGGCACGTATCAGCCGGGCGAGGAACTGGAAGTGGATTTCCACTTCGCCTGCTGGCTCACGCCGCAACCGTACACCCTGACCGTCGCCACCCAGAGCTCCGACGGATCGAGCCACGACTGGCTGGACGACGTGATTTCGTTCGATGTGGTGGATACGCGCGTGGCGGCGGGAGTGGCCAATCTGCGGGCGGAGATCGCATGGCGCGTATCACGGTGAAGGTGCATCCGCGCGCCAGGCGGACGCGCATCGCCGGACGTGTGGGCGAAGCCTGGAAGCTGGACCTGGCCGCGCCGCCCCTCGATGGCAAGGCCAACGAGGCCTGCGTCCGGTTCCTGGCCGAGCTCGCCGGCGTGCCGCAATCGCGCGTGCGGATCGTGTTAGGCTTGTCAAACCGGACCAAAGTCATTGAGATCGACGGAGTGTCGCAGGAGGATGTGGCGCACGCTTTAAGCTTGCCGGTGCGGGCTTCAGTCCGCACGCCAGAATGATAAATGATCTACGCCATAGTGCTGTCAATCATTGTCGCCGTGCTGTTGGGCACCGCCGTAGTGCGCTCGCTGACGGTCAAGAACCAGGCCGATTTCCTGGTCGCGGGCCGCAAGCTGACCTGGCCTGTGCTGGTGTTCACCCTGCTTTCCTCCTGGATCGGCGCGGGCAGCCTCTTCGCCGGCGCCGAGAACGCTTACAAGCACGGCTTCTCGGCGCTGTGGATGTCGGCCGGCGGCTGGGTCGGACTGTTGTTGATCGCCGTCATCGCCGGCCGCGCGCGGCGCTTCGCGCAGTTCACGGTGCCCGATCTCCTCGAAACCCGCTACAACACCACCGCCCGCGTGCTGGCCACAGTCGCCATCGTGATCTCCTACACCGTCATTGCAAGCTATCAATTCATAG
>JBEKIM010000344.1:0-7435 GCA_050011755.1 Bryobacteraceae bacterium
GAGAGGACGGTTTCGGTCCAGGCGCCACCTGGCGAGGCGGGCGGGGTCAGCGAGTAGACCGGCCCGGTGCTGGTTGTCCCGTATAACACGCCACCCTTGCCGATGACTACCCCGGCCCAGGGTGCGGCTCCGTAACTGCCACCGGGGAAAGAGTAGATCGTGTTAAAAGTCCAGGAATCGCCGCTGGTAGGCGGAGTCAGGGAAAAGACGGTCCCATTTCCCTCGCCGGCGACAAGAGTTGTACCGTAGAGGACGCCATCGCTTCCAACCGCGATATTTCCCACAGGCCATGCGCCGTCCGCGTTACCGGTGAACTCGTAAAGGTATTGAACCGTCCAAGGCTGGCCTTGCGCCACCGGAGGTTTCAGCGAGTATACCGCTCCGCATCCATAAAGGTAGGTGTTGTAGTCGCAGGCGGATGAGCCGCCATTTCTGGTCGTGCCGTACAGCACGCCGCCGCTACCGACGGCCACACCGGCAAGAGGATACGACGGACCGGAGCAATCGAAAGAGTATAGGCTTTTCAGGGTGGGGCCGGTATCCTGGGCGATTAACGATAGGGGGGGATACATCAGCAAGGAAAGGCGGCCGATATTTCGTAGCATCGCTACCTCCTGGACAGACAATCTCGCAAAGCGAGTGTTCTTCTTCGGATCATAAGCCAGGCGGAGGGAGGCCGGCAAGTGTTGATTCCGGCTAAAGGACGATAGCTCCAGAGCATTCGTTTCGTTCCGACAGGTGATACGATTCAAATCTAACCTGCGGGATTATGACGAGCACAAGCCCCCTGGACCCTTCGCTATTTCGCGCGGAGGCGATCTCCGAAGAGACACGCCATTTTAATGAAGAAATCATCAAGCTTTTGACCCCGGCGCCCAACTGGTGGGAGGTAGGCGCGCAGAGGGTGCGCGACGCCCGGGCGCGCGGTGAGGGCCCTTTTCCCCTCGCACCGAAGTCGGCGCGCGCGCGCACCATCACAATCGACGGACAGGGAGGCATTAGGATTCCGCTGCGTATTGTCGCGCCGCCGAATCCAAGGGGTGTTTATCTCCACATCCACGGCGGGGGGATGGTGCTCGGCGCGGCCGACCTGCAAGACCAGATGCTCGATCATGTGAATGTGCAGGCAGGCCTCGCCTGCGTGAGCGTGGAATACCGCCTGGCGCCCGAGAACCCCTACCCGGCTGCGCCCGACGATTGCGAATCGGCCGCTTTATGGCTGGCGAAAAACGCCAAGGCGGAATTCGGCGTCGACGTGCTCGCGATCGGCGGCGAGTCCGCGGGCGCCACGCTCTCCGCCATCACGCTGTTGCGAATGCGCGACCGGCACGGCTTTACCGGCTTCCGCGCCGCGAACCTGGTCTACGGCGCGTACGACCTGTCGATGACGCCCAGCCAGAAACAGTTCGGCAACGAGCGACTGATTCTAAGGACCGTGGACATTGAGCAGTTCATGCGCGCGTATCTTCCCGGCGCGCAGGACATGCGCGATCCGGACATCTCGCCGCTTTACGCCGACCTAGAGGGTCTTCCACCGGCGTTGTTTACAATAGGCACCCGGGACGCCCTACTCGACGACTCACTCTTCATGTACGCTCGCTACATTGTGGCGGGCAACCGGGCGGAGTTGGCAGTCTATCCCGGCGGCGCCCACGGCTTCAACTATTTTCCGATTGGAATTGCGGAGCAGGCTAACGCACGCATGGACGCCTTCCTCGCGCGCGAAGCCGTGTGACCAGGCCTCGAGCGTGGCCGCGACGCGGAGGGTCCTCGGGGCTTATGCGAGAGCTCTCGCCTCAAAGTCGCACACCGCATCGTCGTCTACGGCGTAGCGCACTTCGATGGGATGGCAGCAAACCTCGCAATCTTCCACGTAGACCTGGCTTTTCACTGAAGTGTCCAAGACCATCGAAATCCGCTCCCAGCAATAGGGGCACGCGAAGAAGTACTCCACTCACCCAGAATACGCGATTGGCGAAGCCATGCCGGCAGTACACGGCTTATGCCCAGTAGACTTCGCCTTCCGCCAGGTTCCGCTTCAGGAACTCGGGATTGATCTGCAGCCCCAGGCCGGGTCCGGTAGGGACCTTCAGCAGCCCTTGGCGCACCTCGGGCGGGCTGTCCGCGGCCATTTCCTCGATGTAATGGCCAGGCCGCCCGAGTTGGCTTTCCGAACGATAGAAGTTCTGAATGGACGCGCCGAAGTGGGCGTTGGCGTACGTCAGCACCAGCGAGCCGACGTTGTGCAGGGCCACCGGTGTGCGGAACAGGGCCGCATAGTCCGCGATTTTCCTAGTCCCGCTGAATCCGCCGGCGAATGACAGATCCGGGTGGATAATGTCCACTGCCTGGCTGTCGACGAACGGTTTGAAGCCGCGCACCATTTCCAGTTTCTCTCCGGTAAGCAGCGGCACCCGGGTCGAGCGGCGTAGTGCCATCCAGGCTTCGGAAAACGGCGGGTTCAGCGCGTCCTCAATGAACAAGGGATTCATCGGCTCGACCGCCTTGGCGACGGCGATCGCGCTGGGTGTATCCAACTCGTTGTGGCAGTGCACCGCGATGTCGATGTCATCGCCTACCGCCTCGCGGCAATTGGCGTACCCGCGCGCCACGTTGCGGAGCTGCGCGGTCGTGAGCGTTGGCGCAAAGCGCGCCACCGGTACGCCCAACACTGTATCGATGTTGTTCTTGAAAGCTGTGAAACCTTCCGGCATAGCTTTGATCCGCTGTGCCCAGTCCCGGCAGGAGGCCTTGTCGAGCATGTTGAGGCCGATGCCGTGCGAGTACATCGGTATGGAGCCGGAAAAGGGGCCGCCAAGCAGCGTGTGGACCGGCGCGCCGATGATTTTCCCGGCCAGGTCCCAGAGGGCGATATCGATGCCGCTGATGGTGGGGATGTGCGCCATGTAGGTGTGCATCAGGGAGGTCATGTTCTGGAAGTGAACCTCGATGGCCAGTGGATCCTTGCCGATCAGCAGGGTTTTCATGGTTTCGATGCGTGCCCGCGCCATGGGTCCGGTGGCGCCGGCCTCGCCGTAGCCCGTCAGGCCGCCGTCGGTATCGACGCGGACCAGGCAATTGCCGGCGATGTTCTTGATCGCCATGGCCCGGATGCCCGTAATCTTAACGCTTTTCAGGTGGGGCGCCGCCAGCGCGCGGTAGCGGCTGAACAGGCCGGCGCAGGGTAGCGCCAGGGCAAGGCGAAGCAATTGACGGCGAGACAGGGTACGCATGGAAGAGACATCCTCTATCGTCAACTAATACCACCAGATCTACGTCGCCCGGAAGTATAGTACAGCGAAGGGCGCTTTTCTTCTCCGAAATCGGCTTGGAGACGCATGTGGGCCCAGTCGCGGATCCCCGCGCCAAGTGTTAGACTGATTTCCCGTTGACGTCACACGTGTGAATGTGGCCGGTGCCAGGCGGCGCCGGCGGGATTCTGGCTGGTGGGGGAACTTTTGCGGGGCGTAGCGTGGATTTCCTGGCTCTTGATCGCGAAGTCGGTCGCCGCACAGCCGGTTCAACCGATTGCGTATTCGCATAAGCAGCATATCGCGCTTGGGTTGCAGTGCCTCGATTGCCACAGTTCCGCCGATACGAGTGCCGCGGCGACGCTTCCTTCGATTCACAAATGCATGCTCTGCCACGCCAAAGTGGCGGCCGCTAAGCCCGAGATCAAAAAGCTGGCCGGCTTCGCTGCGAGTAAGCGTGAGGTCCCCTGGCGGCGAGTGTATGGCTTTCCGCCGGAATCTCTGGTGAAGTTCCAGCACGCTCCGCACGCCCGCGCCGGCATTTCCTGCGCGAGGTGTCACGGCGACATGACCCAGGCGTCCACCGCCGAGCTGCTGGTCAAACACAATATGGGCACGTGCCTGAACTGTCACAGGCAATATAGGGCCACGGAGGACTGCGCCGCATGCCATTACTGAGACGCCGGCGGCCACCGTCCCGCAGGGAGCGCTGAACCCATGGATCGCCGGAACTTCTTCAAGATTCTCTCGGCTTCATCGGCCGCGTTGGGCGCCTGCGGCGGCAAGGCCGACAAGGCCATTCCGCTCCTGGTCCCCGAGCATGAGATCGTCCCCGGTGAAGAGCAGTGGCATCCCGCGGTTTGCGCCGGGTGCGGTGCGGGCTGCGGCACCGTGGTGCGCATCATGGAGGGCATTCGAACCGTCGCGCGCAACGGCGAAGAGTTTCGCGAGCGCATCGCCGCGATCAAGAAGATTGAGGGTAATCCCCTCGACCCGATCTCCGGTGGACACCTCTGCGCGCGCGGTCAAGCATCGGTGCAATCGCTGTATCATCCCGATCGCTTGCGCGGCCCCATGAAACGCACCGGCCAGCGCGGCCAGGCACAGTTTGCGGCGATCTCCTGGAACGATGCCGTCGCGCAAGTTGCCGAAAAGCTCGCGAAAGTGCGATCTGCCGATCCCGCCGGCATCGTTTTCCTCTCCAGCGGGCAAGCCGGCACACGCTCTCTTGTCATCGCCCGGTTCACACAAGCGCTGGGTGTTCCCGCTCCCGTAGTTTGCTCTATCGCCGGCCACGAGGCCGAGCGCAGAGCTGCCGGGATGGTGTTCGGATGGATGGGCTTGCCGGTCTACGATCTCTCTCACGCTTACTACACGCTAGGCGTGGGCGCCGACTTCCTCGGCGGCTGGGCCTCGCCGGTCTATTATGCGCGGCAGTTCGGCGAATTTCGGCAGGGCCGGGGGCAGATCCGCGGCCAGCTCGTGCAGGCCGAGTCGCGCCTCTCCGTGACGGCCGCGGCCGCCGATCGGTGGCTGCCCCTCCGTCCCGGCACGGAGCCGCAGTTTTTGGCCGCCGTGGGGCGCCTGCTGCTGGATGCCCGGCTGGCCCGGAATGCCGAAGCGCTTCCGAAGCCAGTGGCGCGGGCCTTTCAGGAAGCCGACCCCGCCGTTCTGCTGGCTGCATGTGGGCTCGACCGGAAGCGCGTGCGCGAGGTCGTCCAGGAACTAGGCGAATCGGAAGCGCCGCTGGTGCTCGCCGGCGCATCCATCCCCCAAACGAATTCCGTGGACGCGATCGTCACCTCTCACTACCTCAACCTGATGTTGGGCAACGTAGGCAAACCCGGCGGCATGCTGCCTCCCGGCGCCGCCGCGCGGCCTCCCGAACATCGCGCGATCGTGCGGGCACTCTCGCAGGCGCGGGTGGTGTTCATCGATGGCGCGAACCCGGTCTACGCGATGCCGCGCTCCGTTGGCGTGGTCGATGCACTGGCACGCGCCGAGTTGGTGGTCGCATTCGGGACCATTCCGGACGACTCCTCCGCCTGGGCCGACATCGTATTGCCGGACCACCATGAGCTCGAATCCGCGATGGCTCTGCTGCCGGCGGTCTCAACCCAACAGGCGGTCGTGGTATCCACGCCATTCGTCGAGCCGCTGTATGACACGCGCGCTGTAGAAAAGACGCTGGCCGAACTGGCCACCAAAATCGGCGCCGAGTACCGGCCCGTGACGCCCCAGGATATCGTCCAGCCCTTGCTCTCAGACGGCATAACTTATGACGATGTAGCCCGCCAAGGCGGCCTCTGGCTCGAACCGCCTCCGGCCACGCCCGCGCGTCCCAATGCGGTTTCCCTGGACTTCGCGCCGGCCCGCTTTGAAGGGGATCCCGCCCAGTATCCGTACTATTTCCAGCCCTATCTGTCGCTGCAATTTCACGATGGCAGCGGCGCGCACCTCCCGTGGCTGCAAGAACTGCCCGACCCAACCTCGAGCTCCATCTGGGGCTTACCCGTTGAGATCGATCCCGGGACTGCGCGGAAGTTACAGGTCGCGAACGGCGACATGGTGCGGGTGGAGTCTCCACATGGGTCGCTCGAAGCCCCGGTGTATGTCCACCCCGGCGCGATCCCGGGGGTAGTCGGCATGGCGATAGGCGATGGGCATGCGCACTTTACACGCTACGCTTCCGGCCGTGGCGCCAACCCGCTTTCGATCCTGGCGCCGGTCTGGGACATTTCGACCGGCGCCCTCATATCAGGCGCCACTCGGGTTCGCCTGGCGCGCACGGGCGGCAGGCGCGGCTGGACCCAGTTCTCGACCGGGGACCGGCAGGAAAGAGGCTTCGCCGAAAGGTAAACAATTATGGAACACCGTTGGGGAATGGCCATCGATCTGGACCGTTGCACGGGCTGCGAAGCTTGCGTCGTGGCCTGTCACGCCGAAAACAACCTGCCGGTCTCGACTCCCGAGCAGGCGGCTCGCGGACGCACCGCGCATTGGATCCGGGTCGACCGCTATTATGAAGGCGAATTCCCCGACATCAAAGTCCGCTACATGCCGGTGCTGTGCCAGCACTGCGATGACGCGCCCTGCGAGCCCGTGTGTCCCACTTACGCGACCTATCATAATCCGGAGGGCCTCAACGTTCAGGTCTACAACCGCTGCGTGGGTACCTTCTACTGCGCCAACAACTGCCCTTACACGGTGCGGTACTTCAACTGGTTCGCTCCGGATTGGCCAGAGCCGCTCCCGTTGCAGCACAATCCGGATGTTGCGGTACGCCCGGCTGGCGTGATGGAGAAATGCACGTTCTGTATTCAGCGCATCAAGCGGGCCAAACAGGATGCCGCTGAGGACGGCCGACCGCTCAAAGACGGCGATGTGCAGCCGGCATGTGTGCAGTCGTGTCCCGCCGAGGCGATGGTATTCGGCGACCTTAACGACCCCGCCAGTAAAGTTTCGCGCCTCGCCGGGCACGGCCGTGCCACCCGGCTGCTCGAGGAATTGGGAACTCAGCCCAAGGTGTTTTATCTACAAAAAGGCTAAGCCGGTATGTCGCCCGCGCCTGAGTTTCTCCCCTATCGTCAAATTCGAGAAGACCTGTTCCGGCCGCTCTCGCGCGTCAGCGGCCGTTACGTGTTCGCGACCGTGTTTTTATTTCTGGTGGGCGCCGCCGGCCTGGCCGCATGGGGTGTTCAGCTTCACTCGGGAATGGGCGTCACAGGCCTCGCGAGGCCGGTGTTCTGGGGGATCTACATTGTCGATTTCGTTTTCTGGATCGGTATCTCGCATGCCGGCACGCTCATCTCCGCGATTCTGCGGCTCACCGGCGCAGCCTGGCGCAAGCCCGTCACGCGCGCGGCCGAGGCCATCACGGTCTTCGCGCTCATGATCGGCGGTATGTTCCCCATTATTCATTTAGGCCGCGCCTGGCTGTTTTATTGGCTGCTGCCGTATCCCAACTCGCGGATGCTTTGGCCCAACTTCCGCTCCCCGCTGCTTTGGGATCTCACGGCCATCGTCACTTATGTCACCGGCAGCGTGATCTATCTGTACTTGCCGCTGATCCCCGATCTGGCGCAACTTGGCGAGCACAATACGCCGTGGCGGAAACAACTCTACCGTGCGCTGTCTCTCGGCTGGACGGGCACCGACCGCGAGTGGCACGCCCTGGAGCGCGC
>JBEKIM010000345.1:0-8877 GCA_050011755.1 Bryobacteraceae bacterium
GAAGGATCGAGATATAACCCAGGAAAATGTTTCCCGCGGTGAATAGGGTCGGCAGTGCATAAGCCGCGCGGCGCGGGCGCCGATCGGGGGAGTGCCTGTCGATCAGCGGGTTTCTAAGCCTGGGCATGCACCAGTTCCCGGGCTTCGGTCATGAGCTCCCGCGCTTCGGCCAGATCCTCGCCGGCGAAATCGCTGCGCCGCGCGAGCACGCTCGTTCCCGCCAACACCCGCGCTCCCGGCTGCACCAGGATTTCCCACTCGCGGCCGAACAATACATCCACCCGCGATCCGAACTTGATCAATCCCACGCGCTCCCCTTTGGTCACCAGGTCGCCCACGTGCTTGTGGAATACGATGCGGCGCGCGATCAGGCCGGCGATCTGCTTGAAGACCACGCAGGTGCCTTCGCCGCGCACGCTCACCACGTTCTGCTCGTTTTCCGTGGAACACTCCTCACGGCTGGCCACGTGGAAGGCTCCCTTGTTATAGCGCACGTCGGCGATGGTGCCCGCGATCGGCGCGCGATTCACGTGTACGTCGAAGATATTCAGGAAAATGCTGATGCGCGTCTGGGTGGCTGTCTCTTGCTTCACCGCCACGACCTTGCCGTCGGCGGGCGACACCGCCACCGGGCCGGCCGGAATCGCGCGTTCCGGATCGCGGAAAAAATAGAGACAGAATGCCGCCAGAATATAAAGCGGGAGCCCGAACCATGGGTTCGTCAGGTAGGATACCAGAAGCCCGCCCGCAGTCAGTCCCAGCGCATAGTAGATGCCGTCGGCGACGATCATTCTTCCCCATTCTCCCACAACAATCCGGCTGCAAACGGTGCTAGCCTCGTAGCATTGGTGACCCCGCCATGCTGAAATCGGCCCTCTTTTACGCCTGCACCGCCGCCGCGCTGCCGTACTTCGCGGCCCTGGCCCAGGGACCCACGGCGCCCGCTGTCGAAACGGTCCAAATCGATGCCCGCGCCGCGGCGCAGCCCTTCCCACACTTTTGGGAGGTCATGTTCGGTTCCGGACGCGCCAACCTGTCTCTGCGTGAATCCTACCGGCGCGACCTGGACGCCACGCGGGCCGTCACATCCGTACAATATGTCCGCTTTCATGCCATCTTTCACGATGAAAACGGCATCTACGACGAGGACGCGCAGGGCCGCCCGGTCTATAACTTCTCGTATCTCGATCAGATCTACGACGGGCTGCTCGACCGCAATGTGCGCCCCTTCGTTGAATTAGGTTTCATGCCGCGCAAGCTGGCTTCGTCCCTTGCGCCGCATGGCTTCTGGTATCACCCATTCGTGTCGCCGCCGAACAACTACGCGCATTGGGACGATCTGATCGCGCAGTTCGTCCGCCACCTGGTGGCGCGTTACGGGGAACCGGAAGTGGAGCAATGGTATTTCGAAGTCTGGAACGAACCGAACCTGGATTTCTGGGGCGGCCGGCCCAACGAGCCCACTTACTATGAGCTGTACGATCACACGGCGCGCGCCATCAAGAGCGTGAGTCCGAATCTGCGCGTCGGTGGACCAGCCACCGCGCAGGCCGCCTGGGTCGATCGATTCATCGCGCATTGCGTGGAACAGCACTCGCCGGTGGACTTTGTCTCCACGCATGTCTATGGCAACGACAGATCCGAGGATATCTTCGGCACGCATGAGACCATTCCGCGCCGGGATATGGTGGGCCGCGCAGTCAGAAAGGTCTACGATCAGGTGCATCGCTCGCCGCGTCCCGATCTGCCGATCATCTGGAGCGAATATAACGCCAGCTACATGAACGAATTGGCCGTTACCGATTCCCCGTTCATGGGACCCTGGCTGGCCAACAATATCCGGGTGTGCGACGGGTTGACCACGGCCATGTCCCTGTGGACTTTCTCGGATGTCTTCGAGGAGCAGGGCGTGGTGAAGCAGCCTTTCTATGGCGGCTACGGGCTGATTGCCGAAGACGGCATCCCCAAGGCCGCGTTTAACGCATTCCGGCTTTTGCATATGCTCGGCACAGAACGTATTCCGGCGGCCTCCGAGAACGCGCTGGTCACCCGCGATGCCGATGGGCCGCTGGCGATCGCGGTCTGGAATTATGCGGCTCCCGAGGATGCCGGAGCGCCGCGAGAGATGCGCCTGGCGATTGCCGGGCTGAACGGTCCACATCGCGCGTCGATCCAGGTAGTCGATGCCGGGCACGGTTCGCCGCTGGCGGCATGGGAATCCATGGGGCGTCCGGCATTCCCCACGCGCCATCAGATTCAGGTTCTGCGCGATGCGGCCGCCTCGCCCGGCGCCGCCGTGCAGGACCTCACGCCAGGCAGCCCTGCCACCCTGTCGATCACCCTGCAGCCGCACGCTCTGGCGCTGGTCCGCATCATTCCTTAAAGCGGCCGTGGCATGCTCCCCTTGTCACTGGCCGTCCTTCTTTGGTTACCAGCGGCAGCCGGAGAGCAGCGGCCGTCGCAGCGATCACACGATCCGGAAGGTCCGGAACATCGGCGCGCGCGATACTGCGAACCGTAACTGCGACGTCCCAGTCGCGTGCGCAGAGAGAGCCGGATCGTCGGCGAGATACCAAAGCGCAGCGTGCGTATCGACAACCAAGCCGCCTTTCAAACGTTTTCCCGCGGAAAATTGCCCCACATCTCTCGCCGCGCCTCGGAAATGTCCTGTTCGGTAACTGAGACGCCCGGATCCTTCCAAAGCCCCCTTAGGGGTTCGCGAGGCTCCTTTGTCGCCGTCCGGGCCCGCAGAAACTCGGTGAAGTCCAGCACTTTATGCTGTTCTTCCGGCGGCAGTAGGCGGATTTTCTCCAGGATGGCTTCCTCGATGGTCATAATGGGATCCCCTCCATCATGACTCAATCCTGCCGACCCGAAATCACCGGCCACACGGTATACTTGCCCCAGGATGCGATTCGCAATTCTCTCCCTCATGGCGCTCGGCATGAGCCGTGCGCCCCTTGCTACGGCGCAGTCGGCATACGTGCGCATCAGCCAGGTTGGCTACGAAGCGGGTAGTCCGCCGTTTCGCGCCTATCTGATGTCCACCGCCGCCGAAACCGGCGCGACGTTTAATGTCCTGAATGCCGGCGGCCAGCAGGTGTATACGGCCCCCATCGGCGCGTTGCTGGGCACATGGAGCAATAGCGCAACCTTGACTTACTCAGTATATGCGCTCGATTTCACGGTTGCGGCCGGCGATGGTTATACCATTTCGGTGGCCGGTCCCATCGCGGCTCTCTCGCCCGTCTTTCCCGTGGAAGATCCGGCCACCCTCTACTCCGGATTGCTTCTCAATACTCTGTTCTTCTATGAGACCGAGCGGGATGGCCCGAACTACATCCCGAACGCGCTGCGGACCGCGCCCGGTCATCTCAACGATGCCAAGGCCAGCGTGTTTCAAACTCCGCCGCTCGACGCCAACGATTTGATCTCGACCACCGGGACGGCCCTGACGCCCACCGGCGCGGTAATCGACGCGGCGGGCGGGTGGTGGGATGCGGGCGATTACATGAAATACGTGGAGACGGTCAGCTACACCGTGGCGCTGCAGGAAATCGGAATTCGCGATTTCCCCAAGCAAATGGGCCCGCGCGCTCCGCTGAATCCGCCGGCGCCGCCGAATTCCATTTCGTATGCCGGTTCCGCATCGGGTGCGCCCAGTTCGGCGAACTTTGCGCCGGAAGCGCGTTTTGGCATCGAATTCCTGATGAAAATGTGGGACGACACCACCAAGACGCTTTACTACCAGGTCGGCAACAGCCAGAGTTGGGCCAACTTTTCCAACCTGCTGAGCGACTATGATATCTGGCGTCTGCCGCAAGCCGACGATACCTGGCAGAATTGCTCCAGCGCGGCGCATTACATCTGCCACCGTCCGGTCTTCGTGGCCGGGCCTGCGGGATCGCCGATCAGTCCCAATCTGGCGGGCCGCCTGGCCGCGGATTTCGCGGTGTGCTATCAACTGAATCGCACGGCGAATCCGGCTCTTGCCAACCAATGCCTCAAGTACGCGGAGGATATCTTCGCGCTGGCCAATACGTCTTATGCGGACCCTGCCGCGTCTGTCGGCAGCGGAACCTGTCCCACGGGATGCCTGCTCACCATCCTTCCATTCGACGGATATCCGGAGACGGTGTGGGACGACGATATGGAGCTGGGCGCGACGGAGCTGTACTTCGCGCTGGCATCCGCCGGGGGCAGTCTACCCTCCGGATTGCCTGTTACAAATCCCATGACTTATCTGACCAAAGCCGCGCAGTTCGCCGGTAACTACATCACTAAGATCTACAACCCCGGCTATGCGGACACCTTGAACCTTTACGATGTCAGCGGGCTGGCGCATTTTGAGTTGTATCGCGCGCTTGGCCAAGCCGGCAATCCCTCCGGGCTGGCGGTGACCCGCCAGGGAATCCTCAACCAACTGGAAAAACAGGTTGGCGATGCCATTGCGCAGGCCGGAACCGACGCCTGGGGATTCGGCGACGCGTGGAACAGCGATACCACGTCGCACGGCGCGGGCCTCTCGGTGATGGCCAGTGAACTTTACGCCGTGACCGGCGATAGCTCGTACGACACTTACTCGCGGCAGTGGCTGGCTAACATCCTGGGCGCTAACCCCTGGGGATCGTCATTCATCGTGGGTGACGGATCCGCGACGTTCCCCGACTGCATCCAGCATCAGGTCGCGAACCTGGCCGGAGCGCTCAACGGCACTTCGGGCGGTGTTCCGGTGTTGTGGGGAGCGGCTTCGGAAGGTCCGTCGTACGCAGCCACCGCGGGCGCCTTGCCCGGCATGCACCTGTGCCCCGCCAATGGGATCGATATCTTTAAGGTGTTCAACGGAAACGATGGACCTTATAATGCGTCCTTGAAGGCCGTCTATCGGGATAATGTGCAGTCTTATAGCACGACTGAGCCGGCCATCGATCTGACGTCCACTTCGTTCCTGATGTGGTCGTGGCGCATGTCTGGTTTCTGAGCAGGCAGCCCGGTGGCCCACGCTTCAGCGTGCCGGCGGGATTTTCAAGTCCCGCTACGGCGAACTGAAGTTCGCCGCTGCACGCTGGAAGCGTGCGCCACGAGCGGGGCGAAAGCGTACGCCACGGGTTGTGGCAACATAAAGATGATCCATGTTTCGTTCCATTGTGATTTTTTCCTTTGCCTTCGCCGCCTTCGCGCAGCAGCACGTGCCGGCGGCGCGCGGCCAGAAAGAATTTGTCCAGTCCTGCGGATTTTGTCACGGGGATGACGCCACAGGCTCCCGTGGGCCGGACCTGGTGCGCTCGCCGCTCGTGAACAGAGACGTGGGCGGCGACCTGATCGGCCCCGTGATTCGCAGTGGACGTCCCGATCAGGGCATGCCCGCCCTGCCACTGCCCGACAATACCATCCAGGACATCGTCGCCTTCCTGCACCTGCGCGTGCTCCAGGCCGCGAAGAGTTCGCACGTGGGCGGAGACTATCCGCTGGAACGTCTGCTCACCGGCAATGCGGACGCCGGCCGGGCCTACTTCAATGGAGCGGGCAAGTGTGCCTCCTGCCACTCTCCCAACGGCGACCTGGCGGGCGTCGCCAGCAAATACGCGCCCCTCTACCTGGAGGAGCGCATCCTGGCGCCGCGGCCGCCTGGGCACGTTCCCGTGACCGTGACCACGCCCTCCGGCGAGCAGATCGCCGGCAAACTCGATCACCTGGACGAGTTTTCCGTCTCGATGCACGATGCCTCCGGCTGGTATCACTCGTGGCCCCGCAGCCAGGTGAAGGTGACCGTGCAGGATCCGCTGCAGGCCCACCGCGACCTGCTTACGAAATACACCGACGCCGACATTCATAATCTATTTGCCTATCTGGAGACCCTGAAGTGAACCGTAAACTGTGTATCCGCGCGGCCCTCTGCGGCGCCCTCGCGGCCAACCTGACCGCGGCGCTGGCGCAAGGCCTGGATCCCGCTACCCTGCTGAAACCGCCCACCGATACCTGGCCCACTTACAACGGCGATTACACCGGCCGGCGCTACAGCCCGCTGAAGCAGATCGATTCTTCTAACATCAAGTCTCTCACGCTGGCCTGGGCCTTCCAGGCTGAATCGCAAGCCATCAAATCGACGCCACTGGAAGTGAACGGCATCCTGTACTTCACGGTGCCGGAACAGGTCTGGGCCATCGACGCGCGTACCGGCCGCCAGGTGTGGCACTATCGCTACAAGAAATCCGATGGCGATCACATCGGGCATCGCGGCGTGGCCATGTGGGGCAACTGGCTGTACTTCGAAACGCCGGACGCGCACCTGGTCTGCCTGGAAGCCAAGGACGGCCACGTGCGCTGGAACATCGAACTGGCCGATGTCCAACTGGGTTACTTCGCCACCATGGCGCCGCTAGTGGTGGGCAATCACGTGATCGCGGGCGTCTCCGGGGACGCCACCGACATCCCGGGATTCCTGGAGTCGGTCGACCCGGAAACCGGCAAACAGCAATGGCGGTGGTACACCGAACCGAAGGCGGGCGAGCCGGGGTCGGAAACGTGGCCCGCGAATAGCGATGCCATTACGCACGGCGGCGGCATGACCTGGATGACCGGCACTTACGATCCCGATCTGCATCTGCTTTATTGGGGCACCGGCAATCCGAATCCCGTCCTGGCCGGCGACGCGCGCCCCGGCGACAATCTGTACACCTGCTCCATCGTGGCGCTGAATCCCGATACCGGAAAGCTGGTGTGGGCCTTCCAGCCTTCGCCGCACGATACCCACGATTGGGACGCCGTGGAAACGCCGGTGCTCTTCGACGCCGATTTCGCCGGCAAGCCGCGCAAGTTGCTGGCGCAGGCCAGCCGCAATGGCTTCTTTTTCGTGCTCGACCGCAGCAACGGCGAACATCTGCTGACCGCGCCCTTCATTGAAACCAATTGGACCTCCGGGATCGACTCACGCGGCCGTCCCGTGGCGAACAAAGAGAAAGAGCCGCACGCCGACGGACGCATCGTCTATCCTGGCTCCGACGGGGCCACCAACTGGATGTCGCCCAGCTTCGATCCCGGGCTGGGGCTGTTTTACGTTGTGGCGCGGCGCGTCTACAGCATTTTCTACTACACGGCCACCGGTAAGCCGGAAGGATGGGCCGGACGCGACCACAATATCTATGAAGAGTCCACCGTGCGCGCCATCGATTACCGCACGGGGCAGGTCCGCTGGAACCACGAACTGGGTCCGAACGAAAGCGTGGCGGGAATTCTGACCACCGCCGGCAACCTGCTGTTCACGGGCGATTCGCAAGGCAATCTGCTAGTCCTCGATCCGGCCACCGGCAAGACGCTGTGGCACGTGAATGCCGGCGGTTCCATGTTAAGCTCTCCGATGACATATGAGTTGGACGGCCGCCAATACGTGGTCGAGGGCGTACAAGGCGTGCTCTACTGCTGGTTTCTTTTCAGCCGTGACGATTCCAGATCTTACTCAACTCAAACAGATGGAAGCGCGATTCGCTCCCGTTGAATTGCGCGTCGATACCGCCGGCTTGTCTGCCGGCGACCAGAAGGCTCTGGCGAAACTGCTTGAAGCCGCGGGCCTGATCGACGATATCTTCCTCTCGCAATTGTGGAGCGGTAACCAGGCCATGTACGCGCGCCTGAAGCAGGACGCCACGCCGCTGGGCAAGGCGCGCCTGGATTACTTCTGGCTCAACAAGGGACCCTGGTCGGACCTCGACGACTACGCCGCCTTCCTGCCCGGCGTGCCTCCGCGCAAACTGCCGGGCGCCAACTTCTATCCGGCGGACATGCACCGCGAGGAGTTCGAAACATGGGTGAAGACCCTCCCGGACGCCGCCCGCCGCGAAGCCGAAGGATTCTTCACCGTGATCCGGCGGGACTCCACGCATCGCCTGACGGTAGTCCCTTACAGCCAGGAATACCATGGCGACCTGGACCGCGCCGCCCGCCTGCTGCATGAAGCCGCAGCGCTCACCGGGAACGCCTCCTTGCGCCGGTTCTTGAACTTGCGCGCGGATGCCTTCCTCTCGAACGATTACTACGCGAGCGACGTGGCCTGGATGGATCTGGATGCCCCGCTCGATATCACCATCGGGCCGTACGAAACGTACAACGACGAACTGTTCGGATACAAAGCTTCCTACGAGGCTTACGTGAACCTGCGCGACGATCGCGAGACGGATCGCCTGAAATCCTTCGCGGGACATTTGCAGGAAATCGAAGACAACCTCCCCATCGACCCGCGTCACCGCAATCCGAAGCTGGGTGCACTGGCGCCCATCACGGTGGTGAACGAGATCGTATCGGCGGGCGATGGCGCCCACGGCGTCCGCACGGCCGCTTACAACCTGCCTAACGACGAGCGCGTGGTCGAGGAAAAGGGAAGCAAACGCGTGATGCTGAAGAATGTGCAGGAGGCCAAGTTCCACGCCATTCTGGAGCCCATCGCCGCGCGCGTGCTGCCCAAAGCGGCGCAGTCGGACCTGAGCTTCGATTCGTTCTTCGAACACATCCTGGCACACGAGTTGAGCCACGGAATCGGGCCCCACCAGATTCAGGTGGCCGGGCGCGCCACCAACGCGCGGCAGGAATTGAAGGAACTCTACAGCGCCATCGAGGAGGCCAAAGCGGATATCACCGGCCTGTTCATGCTGCAATACCTGTTCGACCATGGCACGGGCGGCATTAAAGGAGGCGCGGCGGCGGAGCATCGGCTTTACACCACATTTCTAGCGTCCGCTTTCCGGTCGCTACGCTTCGGATTGACTGACGCGCATGGCAAAGGCATGGCACTGCAATTCAACTATCTTTCCGATAAGGGCGGCTTCGTGGCCAACGCCGACGGCACCTTCGCGGCGGATTACACGAAGATCAAACTGGCCGTGC
>JBEKIM010000346.1:0-7422 GCA_050011755.1 Bryobacteraceae bacterium
CGCGCCCAGCGTATTCAACGCCACGGGATGATCCGGCCGCGCCGCCACCGCGCCCCGCAAGTAAGTGACGGCGTCTGCGCGGTCGCCGCGGGCCAGCATGAGCGCGCCCAGGTTGAACTGCGCGGTGAATTCCCCTGGATATTTTTCCAGGCGATGGCGCATGATGGCTTCCTGCAATTCCATGCGGCGATCCCCGGCGGCGCGCGGCACAACCTGCAGCCAGAGGTGCGCCATCTCGTCGGTGGCCTGATTGCCGCCGCGCACACGCTGGGGAGGTTGATTGGGATTGCGCGGATTGCCCGTCGAATTGTCGTAATGGTAGCGCATCGAAATCACGCTTCCCTTGGGCAGAAAGACGGGCTCCGTGTAGCGGTAAACGGCTTGCCAATTCGGGTCCCAGTCCGGAATACGGATCAGCCACTTGCGCGTCCCGCCGGGCAAGGTCGCGTATCCTTCCAGCAATCGGCCCAGGTAATGCGCGTGCGGATAGACTGCTAGCAGGTCCATGTCCATGGGCGCCACAAAGTCGTCGCTGACGAAGAAGTCCGTGGCGCCCGCTGGAATATCCAGCGCGCCGTCGTCTTCGAGTTGCACCAACATGGGATATTTGGTGGCCGGCCGATCGGTGAAATACAAACCGATGGATGGTTGCACCCATTCCTCTTTGCCGGTCGGCCGCATGTGGACATTGAGGACCAGATCGGTACCGGGATCGGCGCGCCAGGCCATACCGGGCGGCTCGACCCAGGAAGTCCCGCCGGGCTTCCAAAATAGAAAATGACTATCCGGATCGAAGGCGTCCGATTCGATATTCAGGTCCATACCCTCGAAGCCGGCGCCTGGCGTCTTTTCCTGCATGCGCGCGGAACGGGTCCGATCGATGAGCACGTTGGCATGGTGTACCGCGCGTAGATTCCCGGGGCGGATTTCGATGGCTTTGACCCAGCGCGTAACCGTGCCGCTCAGGGGCAGCACGAAGTTCCAGTATTCGTCCGGGCCATCGGCGCGCAGCCGGTAGGGTGCGGGAGCCTCGACTACCAGATCCGGCTCGCCCAGTTGCCAGCCGGGAACGAACTTCGGCAGGGGCGGCGCATCGGCCGGCAAGCCCGCCGGCATGCCTTGCCGTACCCATTCCTCGATGGTTCGGATCTGGCCGGGCGTCAGGCGCCGCTGTTCCTGAAAATCGCCGTAGCCCGCCTCCGGCAGCCAGGGCGGCATATAATGCCGCTTGATGACCGAGACAATCTGCGGGCCATGCTTTCGCACGTCGATGTAGGTGAGGAACGGGAACGGACCCGGCTCGCCGGGACGATGACACGGCGCGCAGGAGCGATACACGATGGGCGCCACGTCTTTATAGAACGAGACTGGCTGGGCCTGTGCGGCGGATGCGGCCAACGCAAGCAGGGCAAACAGCCGTTCCATTGACATATTATCCCAGAACGCCCGTGGCGCACGCTTCAGCGGGCAGCGGCGAACTTCAGTTCGCCGTAGCGGGGCTAAAGGTCCCGCCGGAAGCGGGACTTAAAAGTCCCGCCGGCACGCTGAAGCGTGCGCCACGAAACAAAAAAGGCCGGCGGAGCATTTGCTCCACCGGCCTTTGGTTGTTCGCCGAGATTTTCTCTAGAAACGGATGGTTCCGGAGAATTGCAGCTTACGCATGCCGTAACCGTTGTTGCCGCCGAATGCGATGCTGGTGATCTGTCCAACCTGCGGACTCTGCACATCGGTATTCGGTCCGCCCAGGGCGGTGTGGTTGAAGAAGTTCGTCGAATCCATGCGGAAACCGAAGGTAGCCCTTTCCGTGATCCGGAAATTCTTCATGATCGAGAAATCCTGGTTGATGAAATGCGGACCATACAGCGTGTTGATCGGGTAGTCGCCGAATGTGTTGGATGAGGGGAACAGGTACGGACCGGTGGTGCAAACCCCGTCCGGGCAGCCCGTCATCCACTGGTTGCGGTTCTGGGTCGAAGGATAGAGCGCCCCGCTGCCGGTATTGGGCCTGTTGTTCGGGCCTACGTTCGGCTGCGTGTTCGCTCCGTAATTCTCCAAACTCGGCTCCATCGGAAGACCGCTATAGAACGTGGTGATGCCGCTGAGCGTCCAGCCGCCCAAGGCGGCGTCCACCGCGCGGCTGGAACTGGAACCGTACTTCCGTCCATGGCCGAACGGTATGTCGTAGTTCTGGGCGATCGTGATCTGGTTGCGCGGCAGGGTATTGTTATAGCCCTGGCCTTCAGCTCTCGTCACCGGTACCGGTCCGATCCCGCCATAAAGGAAGTAGTAGTTGGAATCGTAGCCCCAACCGTCGCCGAACTGGCGCTGGTAGGTGTAATTCCCCTGCACCGTCCAACCCTGCAAGGCATTGATTTTCGCCGTTGCCTGGAACGAATTGTAGTTCTCGTTCGAGCAGTTGCAGTAGTAAGACAGACCTTGCGTCCAGCCGTACAAATTATAGTAAGGCTGATCCAGGTTCGTGTTGGTTTGTCCGGGATAGAAGATCGCCTCATTCGGGTTCACTGACTGGCCCGTGCCGATGAATCCATGCCGGTCCGCGTTTCCAACATAGCCGCCGGAAACCACGATCTTGTTCGTTACCTGCCGCTCGAGAGTGACATTGTATTGGTAGATCGTCGGTACCGTGACCGTATCCGGGCGGAACTTCGGATTGATGCCGTTCGGCAGCGGGAAAGTCCCGTTCGAACCCACGGTGATGGTCGGCGGAGCCGGCGGGCCCTGCGCCAGCGTAAACACCGGAAGGAAGTTTACACCACCCGGAGTGCTGGGGCTCTGATAGGTCAGGACTGGCGGGTTCTGGGTCACATTATGACCGAAGGTGGAACCAAATGTTCCCAGGTTATACGACCAGCCGTAGCCGGCGCGAATGACCGTTTTGGGATCGATCTGGTAAGCGATGCCCGCCCTGGGCGCCAGCAGGTGCCAGTTCATGGTCTGGATGCCGTGGTCGGACACGCCGCCCACGCCAAAAACATACATCAAGCCGTTTTGCAGATCGAGCGTGGCGCCGTTGCCGGCCGCATTCACGCTTTCGGGGAAGATCATTTCCCACCGCAAGCCGAGGGTAACCGTCAGCTTCGGGCTGACGCGCCATTCATCCTGCCCATACCAGAAGAAGCGGGGCTGGCGTTCCTGGGCGTTCGTGCTGGTGCTGACGTAGCGGCCGAAACTGGACACATCGCCGAGCAGGAAGCTCGCCAGGCCCAGACCGTAACTGGTGCCGCCGCCGGCGCTAAGAACATCGCCGGTGTTGCTGCTGTTGAAGTTTAGCTCGCCGGCGCGGTGCGTGTCGCTGGGTACCCGGAGATTCTGGGCGTAGCGAAGATCGGCGCCGAACTTGAAGCTGTGGTTGCCGTGGATCTTGTTCACATTGTCGATGAACTGTAGCTGGCGCTCGGTCTGCGTCAGCGGGCAGTTGCACTGGTTCACGCCGAGAGCATATCCGAGTTCAGCCGAGGGTCCGGTCGGGTTGTTGATGTAAAACGCCGGCATGCCGGAGGTGTACGTCGTGTCCAGGTTCAGGCCCGGAATGCCGGCCGTAGTCGCTGGATCCGTGCCGTAGCCGTTCGGAACATCGAAGATGTGATACCGCATGTAGCCAACGCGGAATTCGTTTACCAGCGTGGGGGTGATCGTCGATGTCCAGCCGATTGCCAGACTCTGATTCAGGCCCTTCGAGTTGCCTGCGTAGTTGCCGATGGTGGGACCGCCGGCTTCCAGACCAAAAGCTCCCGGAGCTTGTTCGGTGTAGGCTGCGTAGCTATAACGGCCGAAAATGGTGTTCTTTTGGTTCAAGTAATAATCCCACCGGGTGTTCCAGAGGTTTCCGGTGATGCCAACCGCGCCGCTAGCGCTGTAGTTGTTGGTATACGTGGTGCCGGCGACATTAGTGTTCGGCAGGGGGAAATACGCCATAATTGCCGCGGCCTGGGGGCTGATCATGGCAGTCGGGATCTTGTTGCCCGGGAAAGGCGTACGGCCCGTGCCGTCCGCGTTGCCGGTGTTCGGGTCGTAAATCTGGTAGTTCGGGCTGGCCGCCAGCCAGTCGCTCAGGTCGCCGTTGCGCTCGGCCGCGGTGGGCACGGTGGTGAGCACCGAACCGCCCTGCGACTGCCGGTTCAACTGCGCGTCACCGAAGAAGAACAGTTTGTCCTTTATAATACGTCCGCCGATCGATCCGCCAAACTGGTTGTCGTGGTAGGTCGGGGCGACGCCGGTGAAGGGGTTACGGGCGAAGTCTGTGAAACCAGGGGTATTGGTTTGCAGATACTCGAACGCGTCCCCGTGGAAGTCGTTCGATCCGGACTTCGTGGAGTAGGTGGCAATTCCGCCGCCGACATATTCAAATTCGGCGTCGAAGTTCTGGTTGGCCTGCTTGACTTCGGCCAGCGAATCGAAGGTCGGGTTGATCACGATGATGCCCAGGATGGGGTCCTGATTCGTGGTGCCGTCCAGTTCGTAGCCCATGGCGCTGAATAACTGGCCGTTCACTTCCATCTGGACGCTGCCTTGGGGATTCTCGTCGGAAGCGTGCGCCCAACCCAACCGAACCGTCCCGGGATTCAGGAGTTCCATGGCCTGAGCGTTGCGGCCGATGCTGGGCAGCTCTTCAATTTGTTGAGCTGTAAAGGTTTGCGCAACGTCAGCGCGGTCGGATTGAAGCAGGGGCGCGGCGGCCGTTACTTCCACTTCCTGGGTCACATTACCGACCTTGAGGGCCACGTCGTAGCGCGCCGCAAAGTCGACCTGGACACTAATAGGGGTAGAAACAGCCTTTTGAAATCCGGAGGCCTCAATCGAAACCTGGTACGTACCAGGGATCAATTGGCCTTTGTTATAGTTGCCCGACTCGTTGCTGCTCACCACCGAAGAAGTCCCCTTGGTGGTTTCAGTGATGGTGACCTTGGCCCCGTTCACCGCGGCGCCGGTGGGATCGGTCACGGTTCCGAAAATGCTACCGAAAACCTGTTGCGCGCTAAGAGTTCCGCTAAAGCAGACCAGCGCGAAAAAACTGCAAACGGCGAACAAAGCCATTTTCCGCAAACTTTGCATGATCAATCGTCTCCCTGTTGTTGACAAATACCACATTGTTTTGATGCAAAACTAACCATTTCCTGGGGCCATTCTGACTCTGTGGTACCCAGGCGCGTGCTTTTCTTTGCACGGCTATCGTTGATTGGTTGAATAATAGATCTTTATTAGAGCCAGGACAAGTGCCAAGAGCGTTTGTTACGGTTAAACGTTACAAATCATGTATTTTGTTATGCTTACAATAACGTTACATCCGTACATTAAGCGTTACACGTGCGCTCGGCGGTATTTAGCGCAGGGGGCCAGGGGGTCGCAAAGGCAAGGTTTGAACCCGGATGCGACCAACGAGGACGAACGGCAGCATGATTCGCGGCCGGGCGTTGAACTGCGACGGATCGGGGTGCCATAATATGACTACGCGTCTGGCTTCGAATGGCCCATTGCCGTTCCAGACGATCCCTCTAACCCATGCTCCAGCCGACCCCTCGTCGTCATGACTAACGGACGGACCGCGATTCCGCGCCGCCGGTTCATCCGGTCATTGTGTGCCGGCGTGCCGGTATTCTCCTTCGACCAGCTCATGCTGGGCCTGCCCTTAGGCGTGCGCTTTGTAAACGTGGCACGGGAGGCGGGTTTGCGGGCCAAGACCGTCTTTGGAGGGGAACAGAAGAACAAGTTCCTGATGGAGACCACCGGCTGCGGATGCGCCTTCTTCGACTATGACAACGACGGCTGGCTCGACATCTTCCTGGTAAACGGCACCCGCTTCGAAGCGGATTGGAAGCCGGATCAGGCGCCCGTCAGCCGCCTGTACAAGAACAACCGGGACGGCACGTTCACCGACGTCACCCTGAAGGCGGGGATTGGACGGACGGGTTGGGGGCAGGGCTGCTGCGTGGGCGATTACAATAATGACGGCCACGACGATCTTTTCGTCAGCTATTGGGGCGATTGCGCCCTATGGCGCAATGAGGGCAACGGCACATTCACGGATGTAGCCCGCAAAGCCGGCGTCACCACGGATCCGGGCAACGGGCGGCGGCGATGGAATACGGGCTGCGCGTTCCTGGATTATGACAAGGACGGGCACCTGGACCTATTCGTCGCCAACTACATCGATTTCGATCCCAAAACCGCTCCCCTACCCGAATCCGGACCATGCCTCTTCAAAGCCATCGTGGTAGCGTGCGGCCCGCCGGGGCTCGAAGGCGGCAAGAACATTCTGTTCCATAACAACGGCGACGGCACTTTCGCCGATGTCAGCCGGAAAGCAGGAATTCTGAAGACTTCCAGCACCTACGGTCTGGGCGTGGCGGTTTCGGACTTCGATGACGATGGCTGGCCCGATATTTATGTCGCCGATGACTCCACTTCTTCGGCCCTCTACCGGAACAATCACGACGGGACGTTTTCGGAGGTGGCGATTGAAGCGGGTGTGGCCTATAGTCCGGACGGGAAGCCGCAGGCCGGCATGGGCGTGTCTGTAGCGGACTACGATGGCGATGGCCGGTTCGATATCGTGAAGACCAACTTCGCCGGGGACACTTCCAGCCTTTACCACAATCTGGGCAAGAACTTCTTTGAAGATACGACCTTTCAGGCCGGTCTGGGGCGCAACACGCGCTTCATGGGATGGGGCGTCGGGTTCTTCGACTTCGATAACGACGGCTGGCCCGACATTCTGGCCGTGAACGGCCACGTGTATCCGGAAGTGGGACAGCCAAACGATGAACAGGGCTACCGGCAACGTAAGGTGCTTTATCACAACCTGGGTAACGGCAGATTTGCGGATGTATCGCAGGACGCCGGTCCGGGAATCCTGGAACCAGCCTCCGCGCGCGGCTGCGCTTTCGGCGATTTCGATAACGACGGCGATCTGGACGTGCTGATCAACTGCGTCAACGATGTGCCGCAACTGCTGCGCTGCGACAGCCAGGTGAAGAACAATTGGCTGAAGGTGAAGACGATCGGGGTGAAATCGAACCGGTCCGGCATCGGCGCGCGGATATACTGCACACTTGCGGGTGGGCGCCGGCTGATGGACGAAGTGCGCAGCGGCGGCAGCTACATTTCACAGAGCGATTTGCGGGTGCATTTCGGTTTGGGCGGCGCGCAGAGGGCGGATTTGGAAATCCATTGGCCGAGCGGCCAAGTGGACCGGATCGGCGGCGTGAAGGCCAACCAGGTGGTGACCGTGACGGAGGGGAAGGTATGACACGATGCACGCCTGGCTGGCGGCATCCGTCATTGGTTGCAGGAGGAAGTCCTATGCGTTTCGTGTGTATTGCGTTCGGCGCGTTATTCGCCGTAACTGCATCATGGGCGTTCGGGCAAACGAATCAGGTATTTCGCCTTACCCAAGACGAAAAC
>JBEKIM010000347.1:0-7405 GCA_050011755.1 Bryobacteraceae bacterium
TCGCGAATCATGCGCAGACATTCGGCGTCATTGGGCGCGATGAAGTGGCCTACGCCGCTGACGGAGTTATGGGTCATCGAACCGCCGAGGCGCTCCTTGGTGACGTCCTCGTGGGTGACGGTTTTGATGACGTCGGGGCCGGTGACAAACATGTAGCTGGTCGAATCCACCATAAAGACGAAATCGGTGATGGCCGGCGAATAGACCGCGCCGCCGGCGCACGGCCCCATGATGGCGGAGATCTGGGGCACCACGCCCGAGGCCAGCGTGTTGCGCAGAAAGATATCGGCATAGCCGGCCAGCGAGAGGACGCCTTCCTGAATGCGCGCGCCGCCGGAATCGTTGAGGCCGATGACGGGCGCGCCATTCTTCATGGCGTGGTCCATAATCTTGCAGATTTTCTGCGCGTTGGATTCCGAGAGCGAGCCGCCGAAGACGGTGAAATCCTGGGCGAACACATAGACCAGGCGGCCATCGATGTAGCCGTAGCCGGTAACGAAACCGTCGCCGGGAACGATCTGGTCTTCCATGCCGAAGTCGCGGCCGCGATGGGTGACGAGCTTGTCGAGTTCTTCGAAAGAGCCTTCATCGAGGAGGAGTTCGATGCGTTCGCGGGCGGAGAGCTTGCCCTCTTTGTGCTGGCGGTTGCGGCGTTCGTCGCCGCCACCTTGCTCGGCGGCGGCGTGGCGGCGGCGGAGCTCCTGGAGCTTGTCCATGCTTCTGATTGTAGCCGCGACGGCGCGCGTTGCGCGCCGGTGGTGGGTGCTGGGTTGATTTGCGGGCGATTTGTTGGCCAGTGAGCAGTATTGCTCACCGCGCATGCGCCAGGAGGCAGACAATCAAAGAAGGGTCCATTGCAGAATTCTTGGAAACTCGCATGTGTGCTGGCGGCGGCGAATCTGGCCAATGCCGGCGCCGCACCGCAAGTCCCGACGGAGTCCGGCGCGATATCCGGGGTAAGCGCAAGCGGCTTGACGGTCTTCAAGGGAGTCCCATTCGCCGCCCCGCCGGTCGGCGACCTGCGTTGGCGTCCCCCGATGCCTGCCGCACCCTGGACAGGCACACGGAAGGCGGATGCGTTTGCTCCGGCGTGCATGCAAACGGGTGTCTCCATGCCGGGCGAGACGCCGCCGGCAGTGAGTGAGGATTGCCTATACCTGAACATCTGGACGCCCGCCGATAGCTCAGCAGGGCAATTGCCGGTGCTCGTCTGGATCTACGGCGGCGGATACATCAACGGGTCGGCCGCGATGCCTCTGTATTGGGGCGACCGGCTCGCGACTAAGGGCGTGATTGTCGTCACCATCGCTTATCGCCTTGGCCCGCTCGGCTTTCTTGCGCTTCCCGAACTGACGCGCGAGTCCGCGCACCACTCGTCAGGGAATTACGGCTTGTTGGATCAGATCGCCGCACTCGAGTGGGTGCATCGAAACATTGCAGCCTTTGGCGGCGACCCGAAATGCGTAACCATCGCGGGTCAATCCTCCGGTTCCATATCGGTCAGCATCCTGATGGCCTCGCCTCTGGCGAAAGGCTTGTTTCAGCGCGCCATCGGAGAGAGCGGCGGCCTGTTTGAGCCGCTGCAGCTCGGACCGAAGTTCCTTCTGGCCAATGCAGAACGCGATGGAGAAAAGTACGCGGCATCGCTGGGAGCGCCCTCGCTCAAGGAACTGCGGCGGCTGCCCGCGAGCCAACTCACCGGCAACGCCGGAGGCACCGTTCACGCGGTGATCGAGCCGTACGTGCTTCCCGCGTCGCCCTACGAAGCGTTCACCGCAGGACGGCAAAACGATGTCCCGCTGCTTATCGGCTCGAACGCCGAGGAGGCCCGTGCGATGGTGGATGTCTCGCACGAGACGGCCGCGACATTCTCGAGCGATCTGGAGCGTAGCGTGGGCCAACTTCCCCCCGCGCTGGTGGCGGCATACCCCCACGCTACCGACGAACAGGCGAAGCAGGCGCAACTGGGCCTCGAGCGCGACCTGCGCTTCGGCTGGGACATGTGGGCCTGGGCGAGGTTACAAGCCGGAACCGGCCGGCATCCCGTCTTCTACTACTCGTTTCAACAGCAACCGCCATTTCCCGCCGGCTCGGTGTACGCGGGCTGGGGCGCAAGCCACTTCGCGGAGCTTTGGTATGTCTTCGACCACCTGGATCAGTCCGCATGGAACTGGACCGCGGGAGACCGGAAATTGGCGGGCGAGATGTCCAGCTACTGGGTCAACTTTGCCAAATCGGGCGATCCAAACGGCCCCGGCCTTCCCACGTGGCCGGCGTTCACCGCAGTCGACGGCAAGGTCCAATATCTGGCGGACCCGATCCGCGTGGGCGGCGTGGCGAACATCAAGGGCCTGACTGTTTTTGACTCCGTCTACACCGCGGTGCGCGGCAAGCCCTTTGCCGCGCGGTAACGGGGCGCGGCAGAGCCATCGCAACAGCGGGGAGGAAGTAAATACCGATGAAACATCTGCCTATTGCGGCGACCCGCGGACTAGGCTGAAATTGCATTTTTCGACGAACGAAGCCAATAAGTAATTTAGAATCAATTGAGTTATAAAGTGACAAACCCAATTTGGGGGCCGGTGTGGTTGAGAATCTTGGGGCGGCGAGGGGGCGCGGGGACGACAGAGTTCCGCTCGGCGCGGATCGGTGCGGGACTGTGCATAAATCTCGTTGGAGTGAGTCCGGACGCCAGGTCGGGGGCTAAGGGTGGGCCGAGATGCACCATCGTGGGGGCGTCGCGCTTCCGTCGATATCCGTGCGCCCGGAGGCGGCGATTCAAATTCCAGCACAAGCAACATCGCTTCGAAATGGCATTTTTCGACGAACGAAGCCAATAAGTAATTCAGAATCAATTGATTAAAAAAGCGGCAAAGCCAATTTGGACGCGGGTCCGATCGGGTATTCTGCGGCGGCGAGGGCGAATGGATGGAAAAAACTGGGGTGAGCGCGGGTTGGTTTGGAGTGTGCATAGATCTTGTGTTGGATTGAGGACGGATGCGCGTTCAGGGGCCGGTTGGGCTCCTCAAGCGAGATATAGCACGGCCGCTGTGGGGATTCGGTTTACCGGGTGGGCATCGGCATTTGTTTTCAGTGGGGTAAGGGTGCGCCAGGATGCGTCATCGTGGGGCGTCTCGAAGCCGAATCGCCAATGCCAATGGCATGCGGCGGCCACCGCGCGGCGTGCCAAAACTCCCTTCTCGGCTAGCGTCGGCCAGTGTGCCCGGTTTGCCGACTACTAATGTGGTTTCCGTGGACGGCGTTCACTCTCGTGCAAACTGGACCCAAGCCGACTTGGATTTCCGTGACCGGCGTTACCAATACGTGGCACTTTCCAAGTGGGGCGTGATACGCTCGCGAATCGGGCTTCCCCGCTTCCACACGTAGCGAAGCCCTTCCAGAAATCCGGATGCCGTGCGATGCGCCCTGGCACTTGGGCGCAATTCCGGGCGACGGAAGAAAGACATGGAGATCACAACCGCCGCGAATGAGAGCCCGTTCAGAAGAAAGGCCCAGCCGATGCCCGCTCCGGCGATGAGCAAGCCGGCGACGGCTGGACCGATCATCTGGGCCGCATTGAAAGAGGTTGAGTTCAATGCCACGGCATTCGGTAGATCCGTATCGCCAACCATCTCCGCCACGAAGGTCTGTCTCACCGGCGCATCCAACGCCGCGGCGGAACCGGAAAGAAAGGCGAAAACATACACGTGCCAGAGGCGGACGACTCCGGCGATCGTGAGAATTCCCAGCACGAGCGCAAACACCCCCATAGTTGCCTGGGTAAGCATCAGGAGCTTGCGCTGATTGAGGCGGTCCGCGGCCGATCCCGTCCAGGGCAGGAACAGAAGTTGCGGAGCAAACTGGAGGCCCATCACGATACCCAGCGCCGACGCATCATGATGGGTCAGTTGCGTCAGCACGAGCCAATCCTGAGCAACGCGCTGCATCCACGTACCGGCGTTGGAAACCAGGGCGCCCAACGTCCACAAGCGGAAGTTAAAGCTTCCGAGGGAGCGAAAGGTGCCGGAAACCGGGTTCTTCATGTGCGCGTCGGCGTATTGCCTCCATGAAACTGGCCGAAGTGACGCGCCGAATGTAGGCTGATGAGCAGCACACCCAGGCCGAGCGCAAGCGCGTGGCTGGCCGCTCGCGGATTGAAAGCACCCACGTGCGCGAGGAGCAGATATCCAACCAGCGCATTGAAGAATCCCCAACCCACGTTGACCGTTGAAGAGGAGAGCCCTTTGCCGGGTGGTTTGGCGAAGGGACTCTGGAAGGGACGTCCCATAGTGCCCGCGACAAAATGAGGAACGGCGTTTGCCGCAAAAACGCCCGCAAAGAAGTACGACACAAGCCAAAGCCAATTCATGAGGCAGCGTTCCTTTCTTTCCACAATCGTTCGCGTAGCGAGATGATTTCCTTCGTCGACCCTGTCTCACCCACGCGAGGAAAAACGTTCGTGATGCTGTACCGGTGCGCCCGATCGCGGATATCCGTCATGGCATCGATTGCGAGGGTCACGTTGAATCCCCGCTCATAGGCCTGGCGGGCGGTTGCTTCGACGCCGCCTGAGGTCACTACTCCGGTCACGACCACCTGGGTCACGCCTCGCGCCTTGAGCCGGCCTTCAAGGTCTGTTGTTGCGAATGCACACCAGCTTCGCTTGGTGACTACGATATCGCCCGGTTGCCGATCCAACTGCCGCAGCAATGCAGTCCACCCATCGGAAAGCGATGTGTGGCCGCCCGGACCCTGTTCCGTCCGGCCCGGCGCCCGTCCCGCCACATTGACCGGGACGACCGGAAGATGCCTTGCACGGAGAGCGGCATAAGCTTCTTTTCCTCGGATACAAAGTGGCGTAAAGGCGGGGCGCACCGGGCTCACTCCTCAACCAGCCGCATAAGCAGTTCGAGTGCCGCCTGAAGCTTCTCCTGCTCGTGGACCGAAAGCTTCCGGGAGATGGTGGTGGCGAGCCAGTCCTGTCTCGCGGCCCGGCCCTCCCGAATCCATTTCAGGCACTTGGGCGTGAGAGACATCAGGGTTTGCCGCCCGTCGCCCGGGTCGGGCGCGCCGCCGATCAGGCCGGATTCCTGCAACTGCGTAACTATAGCGCTCATGGACTGCGGGCGCATGCCTTCCGCTCGCGCCAGACTTGAGACCGTAGCCGAACCCTCCTTTTCGAGACGCAGAAGAACGGAGACTTGAGACGGCGTCAGGCCGCTCGATCCCCCATGCTCGCGCAAACGCCGTTTCAGCTTACCGCCTACCGTTCGGATCCCGGCGGCCAGCGTCGAAGCGAGCCCGGCCTGGAGAGAGGACTTTCGACTGCGCACAAAGTTCAGTATCGCATATCTACAGATAGACTGTACAGTTCAGGCTGTATAAATATCCCGCCTTGTTGCAGGTAACTTCCGTCCACACTGAACCTGCGGCGCGGGTTCAGCAAAGGTTGGGCTGGAGTAAGCGGCGCTCGCACGCGGAGAAGCCGCCGGTGGGATACACTGGCTGAGTGCGCTTACGTCCACCCGATCCGGAGTACGTCAGACTCCTCCAGCCTTACGGGGAAGCGATTCAGGAGCTGGCACTGGCTACGCGTAAACTGATCCTCGAAGAAGCGCCGGAAGCCAGCGAGTTCGTCTACGAGGTGTATACCATCGCCGACCACTTCACCTTCACCGAGAGACCCAGCGACGCGTTCGTGTTCACCACCACGCATGCCAATTGGGTGAACCTGGGCTTTAATTCTGGCTCCCATCTGCCCGACCCGGACGGCCTGCTGCGGGGCGAGGGCAAGCTGATCCGGCATGTCCGGATCGCCCAAGCGGGGGATCTGGACGCGCGAGGCGTTCGGGAGCTGGTCAGAGCCGCCATCGCGCAAGCGGAGCAGCCCGAAGGCAAAGCGGGTAAGCCCCGAACCCTGGTACGCACGGCTCAAGCCGGCAGGAAGGGCGCGGCCCCGCGGCGGCGGCAGTCCAGATATCCTGGCGCGTAGCCCTGGATGCTTTGGGGCCCATCCATGGGATCGCCCGGCGCATCGAGCAGGCCCGCGAATCGGTGCTGCAATTGAACGAAGGCACGGCACGTTCCAGTTCAATTCCGCGTGCCGCGTAGAGTTCTCGCGCCCGTTGGAGAGCAGAAGCGTCAACGACCGCACGCCCCGGGTCGCCAAGCAAGCCCCATAATCCTCCGCCGAGCGATGCCAGCATCACACTCCCGGTAAGCAACCGCCACACGACGCGGAACCGTCCGGGCCGCCGCTGCCGTGATTGTTCGTTATAAACTTGCGGAAGGGATTGAATGACGAAATACGAGATTATCCTGTATTGGAGCGACGAAGATGGAGCTTTTATCGCGGAGGTGCCGGAGGCGCCGGGGTGCGCGGCGGACGGTCCCACTCGGCAGGAGGCACTGGCAAATGCAGAGATCGTCATGTCCGAGTGGCTGGAGACCGCCCGGGAGCTTGGTCGTCCGGTACCGGAGCCGAAAGGCCGCCTCCTTTTCGCGTGAAGGGTGATCTTGCGGCAACAGGACAACGCTCCGCGTCGCGCGTTACGTGGCTTTAGCGGGTCGCGAATGCCCAGGCGTGAGCACGATTTGCCCGCACTTCACGCTCGCATCGAGGGGGTCGCCCGGGCGAAGTCCGAGCTTTCGCCGGATAGCGCCACGAGGAACAACCTGCCCGTTGCTGGAAATGCGAGTCAGTCTGTCGACCCCAATCACGCGCCGTAATCGTTTCAGCGGTCATGGAGGCCGCACAGTGTTGCGGTTGCCTGACAGGCAAAGTCGCCGGCCTGAAAACATGAGATCGGTCGGCGCTCGTCGAGTCGGCGCTGAACGAGGCTGCCGGCACGCGATGGCCGTTCTACAATAGGTTACTTGGCAAACCCTTGTTCCGTAAATCAGACGTCCCTTTCCAGCTTCATCTGGTCGGTCGCCGACCTGCTGCGAGGCGATTACAAACAATCGGAGTATGGCAAGGTTATCCTACCGTTCACCGTCCTGCGGCGGCTGGATTGCGTGCTGGAGCCGACCAAGGCAGCGGTGCTGGCGGAGCACGCCGCGCAGCGCAAGCAGAAACTAAACGCGGAGCCCCTGCGCGTCACCGATCCGCACCTGGTGTTCGATCTGCGCATGAAGCTGGATGCGGCCGGTTTCTATGACGAATTCGAGGTGAACCGGGTGGTTGAAGTGGAGTTCGACCCGAGGGCCAGGCAAGGCGATCTGGCGGCGGCGCTGGAGCCGGTGTTGTCGCGGCTGCTGATGCGCTATCGGGATGCGTTGGCGCGGTGGAAAGCGGCCACGGCGAAGAAGGAGACGCAGGCAGCCGAGGAGGCGAAGCAGGAGATGGACGCGCTGGTGCTTTTCAAGCACGACATGACGACATTCCAGCGCATTTACGTGTTTC
>JBEKIM010000348.1:0-7361 GCA_050011755.1 Bryobacteraceae bacterium
CAGCGTTGAGCACATCCCCCATTCCCAATAAAACGCCAGCTTGCCGCCGGCTTGGCCGCCACTCAGATCCAGCTTGGTCCGCAGCCCTACGATGTGACACTTCCCCTGGCTCGCCGGCAGCGGACTGCTCTCATCGAACGTATGCAGTATGTACGGTAACCCCACCGGAGCCGGCGCCACGCGCGTTTCACTCCGATTGGCGCGCAGAAATCCCCACATGGACTGCCGGTTAGCCAGGTCCGGATAAACCTGCCTCCACTGGCCCTTCACGTTCGCGGCCAGATCGCAAATCAGCCCGAAGAAATCCACCCCCGAACACATCTGGTTCATCGCAATCGCGGCGGTCTGCCCTGGATACTGCACATACAAGGGCACGCGTAACGATTCGTCGTAAACGGCCGAGCCTTTATCGTGCAAGCCGTGCGATCCCGCGTATTCGCCGTGATCCGCAAGAAACACCACCACCGTATTCGAGGCAAACAGCGAATCGGCCAGCGCATCCAGCACTAGCCCCACCTGCCGATCCACTAAATGCTGCAGCCAGAAGTAATCGTTTAAGAAGAGTACCCAGTCCGCCACCGGTCCCGCGCTCTTGTTCAGCGATGCCTGAAACGAGTACTGCAGGCTGGGCTTGTTCGTTACGGTCTGGAGGTCTTCGTAATTCCATGGGGACGGTATGTTTCCGTAAAGCGCTGGCGGACTCCCGGCCGGCGGCGGAAAGTAAGAACAGGGTACCGGAACGCCCGCCGGCGGAAATGGACCCTTCGCCAGCCACGCCGGCGCCTGCGCAATATCGTGCGGATTAATCAGGCTCACCGTTGCGCACCACGGCGTCGCGGGCTGACCCGATGTCGGCGCCGCACCCTGCAGCCAGCCGATGAAATCAGCCGCGATCTGCGCGTCGCTGGCCAGCGTCGTGCCCTCGAAATCCCCGCCATCGCTTCCTTCGTTCGGATACCCGTTAGGCGAAGGATTGTAGGGCGCCGGTCCTCCCGGGTAAGTCCTCGTTCTAAAGCCGTACGGCTGCAGTGGTGCCGCATTCAGATTCGTCGACAGGTGCCATTTGCCGAACCACCAGACATTCCCACGGTAAGCCGGATTCAGCCGCGCCACCGCGTCGCCCCACGTCGGGAAAGCGGGATTCAAGGCCGGCGGCACCAGCGCGCAGTCCGCTCCCAGGTTGTCGGCCGTGATGTACATTGCAGTCTGCGGCACATACAACCCGGTCAGCAGCGCCGATCGCGCCGAGCTGCAGTTGGTGGCCGCGCAATAGTGCTGCCCAAACTGATAGGAATGAGCCTGAATCCGGCCCAGAATATTCGGCAGGATCGAGATGGGCAGCGCATTCGTCTGCGCGCGGCTCAGCCAAACCGGAAGCCGCATCTGGTCCACCATCACAATCAGGATGTTTGGATTCTTCAGCACCGGTGCGGGCGTGAAGCCCGCCGTGGCGTGCCCTCGCGTGGCGCCCCACAGAGCGCCCGTGCCCAGGCTCCCCAGAAAATTCCTCCGGCTCAAGCTTGAATCGTCGAGCATTGTCCCCTCTGTCGGAGCATCGCACATTCCCGCCCTGCGCACGGTAAATCTTTGTAAAACGTCGCCGCCGTGCCTCATGCTACATTCGTGGCTGAAGGCCGCCCTCGATGAAGTATATCTTCGCTTGTGCGGTGGCGATCGGGGCCATGGCGCAAACGCCGCCATCGGAACCCGCGGCAGGCTCGTTAAGCGGCGTAGTCAGAGAAGCTGGCGCCCGCGTCCCGCTCGAAGGCGTACGGGTGTGGGCCGGCGGGTCCGACGCCACCACGGGTTCGCAAGGCCAATTCACGATCCCAAAACTGGAACCTGGCCGGCATTGGGTCTCGGTCTACGACCAGGCCCGCGCCGCATCAGGCGGCATCTACGTCTTAATCAACCCCGGACAGAATCTCACTGGAGTGGAAGTCTACGTCAAAACTGGAGGATCGATTTCCGGCCGGGTCGTCGATGAAGATCGCCATTCCGTAAGCGGCGCCCCGGTAGTGCTGCTCGAAGCCGTCTTCGAATTCGGCCGCCCGGCATACCGCCCCGAGTTGACCGCGCAAACCGACCGCCGTGGCAACTACCGTCTGGCGCCCGTCCCCGCCGAGCGCCCCTTCCTGATCCTGGTCAAGAAACCGCTTCAGCCGATCGCCGCCGACGACTCCATGCCGGCCGATCCCGAGAAACGCCCACGGCTGCCGATGCCCGCATTCTATCCGGGTTCGCCCGATCTTGAAGGCGCGCAAACCGTCACCCTGGCATCCTCCGAGGACCGTCGCGGCGTGGACATCCAGATGACCTCCGCGCCGCTCTACTGCATCGCGGGCGAGATTCTGGCGCGCGATGGCACGGCTGTGGGCAGCGCCGTGACGGAGGTGACCATCGCGGAACAAATGCCGCTCGTCTTCCGCGCCTCGTTCACGCCCGTTTCGGTGAAGCTGACGGAAGGTAAGTTTCGCGCCTGCGGTTTCCACCCGGGTGAGTACCGCATCGCCGCCGCAAACAGCGAGGGATCGCGCACCGAGCGGTGGTCGGCGTCCGCGCCGGCGATCGTCACGGACCGCGATCGACAGGACGTGCAGCTATCGCCCGCCCCCGCGGTGACCGTCTCCGGTGATGCGGTGTGGGATTCGGAACCGATCGGCAAACCCGCCGAAACGCGCATCCGCATCGGCTTGTCGAAATCCCGAGACGTCACGTACGCCGATGAGCCGAAATCGCCCGGTCATATGATGGCCGGCTTCAGCTACGGCGGCCGTATCAGGGTGCCGGGCGACTTCACTCTGGAGAACACACCGGTCGATGATTACACGCTCGACCTGCGCGAAATCCCGGATGGCTGCTATGTGAAGGACGCTACTCTCGACGGCGCCGCGGTCCTGCACCAACCGCTTCGTTTGACGCAGTCGGCCGGCGGGCGCCTGCACATCGCGCTGGCCTGCGACGCCGGATCGCTCACCGCCCGCGTTACCGATCGCGATGGCAATCCTATTTCGCACGTGCACCTCTACGTCATGCCCGAAGAGGCCCCCTCGGCTGCCGCGCTCCACGAAGTGCTGAAACAGGCGGACGTGGAGAACGGCTGGAGCGAAGCCGTAAAGCCCCTGCCGCCGGGCAAGTACCTGGCGCTGGCATGCGATCTGGAAATGGACGGCACCGCCGAGCCCGTCCTGAAGCTCTGGCGCGCCCGATCGAAGGCCACGGAGGTCGAGATCGGCGCCGGCGCGACGGTACAGCTCACCTTGCAAATCGCCGATTTCCCCTAATCCTGCCTGATCGCCGCCGCGCCGCGGCCGACGCCGCCACACGATCATGGAAAGGCTCTGCCGCGGCACCAGCCACATCACGTCCCCGGCCTTGGCTCCCATCGCCATCCGCATGCCCATTTCCGGTATACGCTGCCCGTGGCCCGTGGCGCACGCTTCAGCGTGCCGGCGGGACTTTTAAGTCCCGCTTCAGGCGCCTTGCATCCGGCCCTACAATGCTTCGCTAATCACCCAGCCGTTGCCGTCCGGATCGCTGAAACTCAGGTATTTCCCCAAGGCGCCGTCTGCACCGCCGACGTTTCCAATCCACGCCCCGCAGCGTCTCGAACGTCCCATCGATATTTCCGCTCCGCAGCACGAGACCCGTCAAACCGCTTGCCTGCATCCTCTCGAACCATGTCACCAACGCGATGTTCGTCTGCGTCCCCGGGACGCTCAACTCGATCCACCGCGCCCCGGGCCGGAAATCGGCTTCCCGCGCGATGGGAAGCCCAGCACCTCGTGATAGAAACGCTTCGATTTCTCCTGATCCCTCACCGGAATGGATACCAGCGCCAGACCATTGCTCACCGCTTCGTTATTCGTGTCCATGAAGTGTATTCTCTGATGGGGTCAGTTGCCCTTCCGCTCCGTAAGGCTGAACCAATTCCCCGAGTTGTCTTTCATCACCGCTTCGATGCCATAAAAGCGCTCCACCGGCGGCGAACTGAACTCCACTCCATTGGCTTTAAGATCTTCGTAGTCCTGCCGGCAATCGCTCGTCTCGAGCACCCCGCCGCACAAAACTCCCTTCTCCAGTAGCCCGCGCAAAGTGCCAGCCGTGTCCGAATCCAGATTCGGGCCGTCGATCTTCATCAAAATGATTTGTAAATCGGGCTGGCTCTTGGGACCCACCGTAAGCCATCGGAAGCCGTTCTCCATACGGGCATCCGTGCGCACCTCGAATCCCAGCTTCTCGACATAAAAATCGCGCGACGCATCCTGGTCGACGACATAAAGCTGCATGTAACTGAGTTTTTGAATCATCGCTGTATTCCTCGCAGTTCCCAGAATACAAAGTGCGGCCAGCGGCACGCTTCTCGATTCTTGCGGTTTCGCCGCGGCAGCCGCTACGGTTCTGCCAGGAAAAAACGCTGGAAGCAGCCGGGAATGTAGTACAGTGGCCAGCGTGCGCCGAATCCGCCGAACGTGCGGCGTGCCTCGCCCCGGAACGCCGCCGGCGACAAACCCGTCAACGAGTGGAACCGCGTGCTGAACGAACCCACGCTCTCGTATCCCACTTCGAAACAGATCTCGGTGACGCTATGGTTGCCGGCCAGCAGCAGCTTCTTGGCGTGCTCGATGCGCCGGCGCGTGATGAATTCGTGCGGCGTCTCGCTAAACGCCTGCGTGAATAGGCGGTTGAAATAAAAGGGCGAAAGACAGGCCTGCCGCGCGGCATCCTCCAGAAACACCGGACGTCCATAGTGCGCGGCCAGGTAGTCGCGCGCCCGGCAAAGGCGGGCGAATGTACCTGCATCGAATGGCTGCCCTCCAGCCCCTCGAGTGGCTTGTGTTAAGCGGCGGGATCGCATGGCAACCTATCAATTCTCACATGAAAACCGCGCCCGGCCGCACCTAAGCATGATAAAATTCGAAGCACTGTTACTCGCTGGAGAAACCTCGCATGTCCTCCCTTAAAATAAATATCTTTTTCGCTTTGGCTACGTTCCCTGCTGCTTGGGCGCAAGTGAGCGTCACTACCTATCACAACGATAATGCGCGTACCGGCCAGAATCTGCATGAAACCATCCTCACGCCCGCCAACGTCAACGCCAACGATTTCGGGCGCTTGTTCGTGCAGCCCGTCGACGGATACATTTACGCGCAGCCTCTCTACATCCCCGGTGTTTCAATCGGCGGCCAGAGCCACAACGTGGTGTACGTGGCCACCGAAAACGACAGCGTATACGCCTTCGACGCGGATAGCCCGGCGGGCGCCAACGCCAGCCCCCTATGGCACGTCAGCTTCATTAATCCGCCGTCCGTGACAACTGTAAACAGCTCCACCGACGCGCAATGCGGTGACCTGGTGCCGCAGATCGGCATCTCCGGCACGCCGGTCATCGACACCAGCACCGGCACGCTGTACGTAGTGGCCAATACCCAAGAGAACGGCGCTTTCTTCCAGCGGCTGCATGCCCTCGACATCACCACGGGTAACGAGAAGTTCGGCGGCCCGGTGGCCCTCGAGGCCACGGTGGCCGGTACGGGCGACGGCAGTTCCGGTGGCAAAGTCTCCTTCGATCCCTTGAAACAGAACCAGCGGCCCGGGCTGCTGCTGCGGGGCGGAGCCGTCTACATCACTTCCGCGTCGCATTGCGATATCGGTCCCTATCACGCATGGGTCTTCGCCTATGACGCTGCCACCCTACGCCTGCTGGCCGTCTGGAACTCCACGCCCAACGGCAGCGACGGCGGGATCTGGCAGGGAGGCGGCGGACCGGCGGCGGATTCGTCCGGAGTCTTTTTCGCAACCGGAAATGGCACCTTCGACGTGAATACCGGCGGCGTGGATATGGGCGACACGATTCTGAAAATGGGCGGCCCTTCCGGCGGAAAGCTCTCCGTGCTCACTTACTTCACGCCCTTCAACCAGGACATGCTGTCCAACGACGATATCGATCTGGGCTCCGGTGGCGTGGTGCTGCTGCCGGATCTGCCGGCGGGGTCGGCGCACCAGCATCTATTGGTGGAATGCGGGAAGGAAGGCAGTGTCTACCTGGTAGACCGGGACAACATGGGCGGCTACAACTCCACTACCGACCAGGTCGTGCAAGAACTGGCGGGCGCCACGGGCGGCATCTGGGGGATGCCGGCCTATTGGAATAACACAGTCTATTTCGGCGCGCAGTACGATAATCTCAAAGCGTTTTCCTTTAACGCCAACGGCAGCGGCCTCCTCTCGGATTCGGCGGTTTCCTATTCGCCGGAAAGCTTTGCGTTTCCCGGACCGACCCCTTCGATTTCGGCGAACGGGACCGCCAACGGCATCCTGTGGGCCATCCAGACGGATGCCTATGGCTCCGGTGGGTCCGCCGTGCTGCACGCCTACGACGCCACCAACCTGGCGAACGAATTGTACAACAGCACCCAAAATGGAACCCGCGACACGCCTGGGCCTGCGGTGAAGTTCGCCGCGGCAACCGTGGCGCACGGAAAGGTCTACGTCGGCACAGCCACCCAACTGGCGGTCTTCGGGCTGAAGAAACCGTCCGCCGCGATCCCGTCGTTCAGCCCCCCGGGTGGAGTTTACACCTCGGCGCAAAGCGTCACCATCGCGAGTTCGCCCGGGGCCACGATCTACTATACGACCGACGCCACCCCTCCCAGCATCCACTCGCTGCATTACACCGCGCCCGTCGCCGTCGGCAAAACCGGAACGCTCAGAGCCATCGCAGTCGCGGCCGGAATGTCGCAGAGCCTGGTGAGCACCGCACTCTACACCATCCCCTCGGCGTCCAGCACCGGACCCGCCTATCCGAACGGCTTCACCGGGACGGATCTGACCTTCAACGGCACTACCACCCTGAACGGTACGCGCCTGCGTCTCACCGATGGCAACGGCGGCGAGGCCGGCAGCGCTTTCTTTACTGCGCCGGTCAACGCGCAGTTCTTCACCAGCGACTTCACCTTCCAACTGACGGATCCCGCGGCCGACGGCATCACCATTTGCATTCAAAACCAGGGCCCCACCGCCTTGGGATCCACCGGCGGAGACTTGGGCTACGGCGGGTCGCCCGGAATCGGCAACAGTGTGGCCATCAAGTTCGATCTCTACGACAATGCCGGCGAGGGCGACAACTCGACCGGCATCTACACAGGCGGCGAGGATCCCTTCGTTCCGGCCATCGACTTGACGCCTTCCGGTATCAACCTGCATAGCGGCGATATTCTGCGCGCTCGGCTCATCTATTACAATCCCAACCTGACATTGCAGATTGTGGATACCGCGAACAGCACGGAGTACTTTTCCACGGAGTTCACTATCGACATCCCCGCCACTACCGGCGGCGATACGGCGTACGTCGGCTTTAC
>JBEKIM010000349.1:0-7360 GCA_050011755.1 Bryobacteraceae bacterium
GGGCACACAACAGAATAGATTACCAAAGCCGCAAATAGCGCACTACGCAGCGCGCCGAACTAGCTCGAAACGCGATAATACAAGTGATGCCAACCTCCCGTTCAGACGCGCTGGTGCTTTTCGGCGTGACGGGCGACCTCGCCCACAAGATGATCTTTCCCGCACTCTATGCGATGGTCAAACGAGGGAACCTCACGGTCCCGGTAATCGGCGTCGCTCTCCCTAAATGGAGTCAGGCGCGTTTGCATCGACGCGTGACCGACAGCATAAAACGATCGGGCGGGATCGATAACCAGCAGGCACTCAAACATCTGCTGTCGCTGTTCAAGTACGTGAGCGGCGATTATGAAGACCAGAACACATTCGTGGCGATCAAAAAGGCGCTGGAGACCGCGCGGCGCCCGGCGCACTACCTCGCTATCCCGCCGTCGCTGTTCGAAATGGTGATCAAAGGACTGGGGGCCTCGAAATTGGCCGATCACGCGCGCGTCATTGTCGAAAAGCCGTTCGGACGCGACTTGGCCTCCGCGCGGGAACTCAACCGCATCGCGCAAAGTGTGTTTCCGGAAGATTCCATTTTTCGCATCGATCACTTCCTGGGGAAGGAAGCGATCATGAATATCCTCTATTTTCGCTTCGCCAATTCATTCCTGGAGCCGATCTGGAACCGCAACTTTGTGGCCAGCGTCCAGATCACCCTATCCGAGGATTTCGGGGTGAAGGGCCGTGGAGCGTTTTACGAGAGCGCCGGCTGCCTGCGCGACGTGATCGAGAACCACCTGTTTCAAGTGGTCGCGCTGCTTGCCATGGAACCCCCGGCCGAGAGAGACTATGGAGCCGTTCATAGGGAGAAGTCCAAGGTCCTCCGAGCCATGCGTCCTCTGCAGCGCGACGACCTGGTGCGCGGCCAGTATGCAGGCTACCGGAAAGAGCCGGGTGTAGCGAAGAACTCCGACGTGGAGACTTTCTGCGCTCTTCGGCTCTTCATCGATTCATGGCGTTGGGCGGGGGTCCCATGGTTCCTGCGCTCCGGCAAATTCCTGGCCGAAACGGCGGCAGAGATCCTGGTGGAGTTGAAGCCGCCGCCACAAAGGCTTTTCGCCGACTCCATCCCGGCGACGGGCAGGGGAAACTATCTGCGTTTCCGGTTCTCCCCCACCGCGGCAATCGCTCTCGCCGCTCGGGTCAAGACCGCCGGGAAGGAGTTCGTCGGGGAGCAGCGAGAGCTCTACCTGTTGGAAGAACAGCCGGCGGAGGAAGCGCCCTACGAGCGGCTCTTGAGCGACGCCATGGCCGGCGATGGAGCGCTATTCACCCGTGAGGACGCGGTCGAGGCCGCCTGGGCCGTGGTCCAGCCGGTCCTGAAGGCGCACCATCGGGCTCGCCCCTACAAGCGCGGCAGTTGGGGACCGAAGGATGCGGACACGATCATCGCCTCGCATGGAGGTTGGCACAACCCCGCAAGCAGCGAGGAATCCGGATGTTGAGGCGCCGATCGTGCCGCCTCCCAGATCCTTGGGGTCGTAGTGCAGCACCCACTCCAACACCGGATCGCGTCCGGCTTTATATTCGTCCCATGAGGGAACGATTTCCCGGTCTGGCCGGATGGCGTTCTCTCCACTTTCGACAAACTTATAGTAGCGAGTCGAATAGCGCAGCGTGAGGTGCGAGTTCGGTAGCGGCACGGTGCGCACTTCAGCGTAACTGTTCGGTTTCTCTCCGATCGTCTGGCCTACGAGGATCGCTGCGGTCTGGGCACGGAATTGCGCCGCATTATTCATTGCCGCGGAAAACGTGACCGCGCCGACCAGCACGAAAAGATGTCCCTTCCGATTGATCGATGCGAGGTCGCGAATGGGATGGACCAGCCACCTCTCCCCGACAGTGTAATCGCCGCCGCTATTTTGCCGCAGGTCGATCACCAGCTTATCGGGATTGTGCTGAGCCACCAGCGCAGGCACCTGCTTAGCCGGAACGTACAGATTCTGCATCGCGCGAACATTGCAGTAGAGCGTACGCGATTCCGGAAGATACTGGCACCAGAACCGCGACTCCGGGTTCAGGCGATAGAGAGGCGGCTGCTTGAACGGCCGGATCGGCGTGAACCTGGTCTCTGGAGCGATGGCGCGAACCTCAACGCTGAATTCTCGCCCCGCGTCGTCCGCCAGGGTGTAGCGGACCGCATTCCGGTCCGGAGCGATGCCGAGCCCGTGCAGCGTGCCGGCCGTGGTGAGCGCGTCTTCAACCGTAGCCTGTATCCACGGCGGGTTTTCGTCCTGCGACGCCAGCGGCAGAATCTGCTCCACCGCGCGGAGGATGGGCGTCTCCTGAACCTTGACCACCCGCGTGCCCAGCGCCTGCTCCAGCCCGGCGGCCACGCTCGTTACCCGATAGTCGTCTCCAAACCGCGCGATCTCCATCGGGAGGTTGCACGCATCCCGGGGCGATCGCAGGTAAGTATGGCCATCGCCGACCAGGGCCATGATCCGCTGCATTCCGGTCCAGACGGCGTCGCTGTTGAGATCCGGGATTTGCCGATCCAATGCCGCTACCGCGGCCTCCCATTGTTCTCGTGGGGTGTAATGAAATGCGTTGGCGTGCCGCGCCTGCAGTTCCCGGGCGAGGAATGCCAGATCTTCGCGCCACTGCGCCGCGGATAGGTGCAGGTCCTCCGTCTGCGGGAAGGCGGGAATCGATATCAGAGATATGAAGAGTCCTGCAATGGCTTTTGAGATGGTCACTGGCGCCCCCGCGGTGCTCCCGCCAGCATAGTGTAGCGGCAATTGGGAGCTCGTAAACATCGGCACATTGGCCGCGAGCCGGTGCTCCGTTTTGACCAGACGCGCGTCGATCCTTGGCGGTACCTTTGGACGATGGCCGCTCCCGCTCCAATCGCGTGCAGCGAGAAGCGCCGCTTGATTATGCGGTTCACAGCAGCGATAGCGGAGTGTAACAGCCTACAAGAAAAGCAAATCGCAGCGCTGTTGCGCGGCGACGGGCTCCTGTTGGAAACACTGATCGAAGAGGCTTTGGAGCGGCGAAATCAGACAAAGTACGCAGTGATCGAACACCAGCGGCAACATGGCTGCTAGTGCCTCCCGCAGGTTCTACTCCCCCGGAGGAATTACCCGCCGCCTGCCTTTGTGCCTGTCCCGCAAACCCAGCCTTTCGCGCGCTCTTCAAACACCTGGACATCTCTAAAGCCGGCGGTCGAAAATAACTCCCGATGTTCATCCACACTCAAGTGCGCGAATTTCAGTAGCTTCATCGCCGGGCCTTGCAACTTGTCGTGCTTCCCGTTCTTGTAGCTTTCCAGGATCACGATCAGAGTTCCGCCGGGTTTGAGCACGCGCAGGATCTCCTGCATATCCCTGGCGGGATCGGGCCAATAATACTGGGTTTCCACGGCCGTCACCAGGTCGAACTTATCGTCGGGAAACGGGAGCCGTGACACCGAAGCCTCTTCGATTTGAACGCGGCCCGCGGCGATCGCCCGCGCATTCTTCGCGCGCGACGCGGCTACGCTGCCCTTGGCGTAATCCACACCGTAAATCGAGCCTTTGGCGGCCAGCGCCGCCAGCTTTTCGATGGTCCTGCCGCCGCCGCAACCCACATCCAGAACGGTGAAGGCTCTGCCGATGCTAACGTGCGTCAATCCCCAGTCGGTCAGGCTCGAGTGGGACAGGTTCATGAACCACAGGAAGAACCTGCCGACCCACCTGCCGGGTTTGCGGACTTGATACATCAGGTACGGCGCGGCCGCCAATACCAGGATTGAGAGTAGTACTCTTTTCATCTGGCGTCACGCGTCCATGATCTCGGGCTCGCAGGCCACCGGAAAATTCACGGAATTGGCGATGAAGCACCTGGCATGCGCGGTTTGGTGCAACTGCCGCGCCTGAGCTTCGTCGCAACCGGCGGCCAAGCTAACCCGCGGGCGCAGAACCACACGCGTGAAGCGGCCCGAGCCATCCGCGGTTTCCTCCATCTCGCCTTCGGCGTGATCGGTGTAAGCCAGCACCACGATCCCGGCCTCCGCGCACAAATGCAGATACCAGAGTTTATGGCAGGCGGATAGGGACGCCACCAGCAGTTCCTCGGGATTCCATCGCGCGGGATCGCCGCGAAAGGCCGGATCGGAAGACCCCGGAATCGCGGGCTTCCGGGTTCCGGCGGATATCTCGTGGCGGCGCTCGTAATCCCGATAACCGGAGGTGCCGGTGCCGGTGTTGCCTGTCCAGTCCACGGCGATGGCGTAGCGATGCGTTTTCATGTTGTAAGCGCCATTTAATCGGGCTCGTCCAGCGCCACCGCGGCGCTTTTGTCCGGTGGGCCGCGCTTGATGGGCGACCGTACCGCGGCATACGGATCGTCCGGAGAATCGGGGCGCCGGCCCGTCAAGAACCGCAAAGCATCCGTGAGCGCTCTTCGTGCTTTCCACGCCAGTGACCGCATAACCAGCCCTCCTGCTTGATTGTACACACGCCGCGGAGCGGCCATATTCGGTAGTGTTTTTGGAGGGCGGGCAATTCTGCCCGCAGCCGGCTTTCAGCCGGCTGGGGCCGCCTAAAAGCCGGCTGCGGCCAAGATTGGCCGCCCTCCAAAAACCAAATTAATCCACTACTCCATATTCGCGTGCCGGCGGCTTAAGCGCCAAACGCCTGCGCGATCAGTTCGCGCGCCTCCTTCTGAATCCTGTGCAGGTGGTCCTCGCCGAGAAAGCTTTCCGCGTACAGCTTATAGACGCTTTCGGTGCCAGACGGGCGCGCCGCGAACCAGCCATTCGCCGTAACCACTTTCAGCCCGCCGATAGGCGCGCCGTTTCCCGGCGCCGTGGTCAGCGTGGCCACGATCTTCTCCCCCGCGAAGTCCGAGGCATGCAATTGCTCCGGCGAGAGCTTCAGCAACACCGCTTTCTGCTCGGGCGTGGCCGGCGCGTCGATACGCTCGTACACCGGCGCGCCGAACTTCTCCGTCAGCCCGCGGTAGATTTCGCCGGGATCGCGGCCCGTGCGCGCCAGAATCTCGGCCGCCAACAGCCCCATGATCATGCCGTCTTTGTCGGTCGTCCACACGGCGCCGTCCCTGCGCAGGAACGAGGCGCCCGCGCTCTCCTCGCCGCCGAATCCGAACGTCCCGCCCAGCAGGCCTTCCACCATCCACTTGAAGCCCACCGGCACTTCCACTACCTTCAGGTTCAGGCTGGCGGCCACGCGGTCGATCATGCTGCTCGATACGAGAGTTTTTCCCACAGCCGCTCCGGCCGGCCATCCGGGCCGGTGCTGGAAGAGAAACGAAATCGCCACCGCCAGGTAATGATTGGGATTCAGCAGGCCCGCGCTGCGTGTCACCACGCCATGGCGGTCGTGGTCGGTATCGCAGGCGAAGGCCACATCGAAACGGTCTTTCAGGGCGATCAGCCCGGCCATCGCGTAGGGCGAGGAGCAGTCCATGCGGATCTTGCCATCCCAATCGACGCACATGAAGCGGAAAGTCGGATCGAACGTGTCGTGCAGCATGGTGAGCGCGACGCCGTAGCGTTCGGCGATCCGCCCCCAGTAGGCCAGGCCCGCGCCGCCCAGCGGGTCCACTCCTATTTTCAGACCGGCGCCGCGGATGGCGTCCATATCCAGCACGTTGCCCAGATCGTTCACGTAGGCAGAAACATAATCGTAGCGGTGTGTTGTGGCTACCTTCAGCGCGCCCGCGTAAGGCATGCGTAGAATCTCGCGCAGGCCGCCCTCCAGCAACTGGTTTGCGCGGTCTTCGATCCAGCGCGTCGCGTCCGTGTCCGCCGGACCGCCATTCGGCGGATTGTATTTGAATCCGCCGTCTTCCGGCGGGTTGTGCGAGGGCGTGATCACGATGCCGTCGGCTAACCCCTCCGTGCGTCCGCGATTGTGGGTCAGGATGGCGTGCGACAGTGCCGGAGTGGGCGTATAGCCGCCCGCGCTGTCGATCATGGTGTCCACGCCATTGGCGGCCAGCACCTCCAGGGCGCTCACCCAGGCAGGTTCCGAAAGGGCGTGCGTGTCCATCGCCAGGAATAGGGGGCCGCTGATGCGCTCCTGTTTGCGGTACTGGCAGATGGCCTGGGTGATGGCCAGGATGTGGGGCTCGTTGAACGACAGCGCGAAAGACGATCCGCGGTGCCCGGAGGTGCCGAAAGCCACCCGCTGGGCGCGCACGGCGGGGTCCGGGCGGCAGGTATAGTAGGCCGTGACCAGGCGGGGAACATTCACCAGTATGGACGGCTGCGCGGGCTTACCGGCGTTCGGATCGAGTGGCATGTTCCCTTATTTTCTCTCCATCGGGTATGCTTTATCATTATCATGCCCGCGAATCCTTCATATCCGGAGATTTGGCTCATTCGCCACGGTGAAACCGAGTGGAGCCTCTCGGGACAGCATACCGGCCGCACAGACCTGCCCCTGACCGCCGCCGGCGAACGCCATGCCGGGCAGATCGGCCGGTTCCTCGCCGGGCGCCCCTTCGCCCTGGTGCTCACCAGCCCGCTGCAGCGCGCGCGAGAAACCTGCCGCCTTGCGGGTTACGCCGCGGTGGCGCAGGCGGATCCCGATCTCCGCGAATGGGACTATGGCGCATACGAAGGCCGCACCAGCGCCCAGATCCAGGAAAGCGTGCCGGGATGGACCATCTGGACCTCGCCCGTGCCGCAAGGCGAAACCATCCAGCAGGTGGCCGCGCGCGCCGGCCGGGTGATCGCGCGCGCCTCCGCCGCGGGCGGCGATGTGGCGTTGTTCGCGCATGGGCACCTGCTGCGCATCCTGACGGCCTGCTGGCTGGGACTGGCGCCCGACGCGGGCAGGCTCTTCGCCCTGGGCACGGCATCGGTCAGCGTGCTGGGCTACGAGCGCGAGACCCGCGTGATCTCCGGGTGGAATCTCAACGCTTCGGCGGACGGGGCGTAGTATCCTGGAGAGGCGAGGAGACAGGCATGGGATGTGGAAACGGGCCGGTGAACCCGGCCGGTATAGATGCGCCCCCCGGCGCGCGCAAGGTGTTTTGCGTCAAGTTTCAGAAAGAAATGCCGGGGCTGGACGAAGTCCCGTTTGAAGGACACCCGCTGGGCCAGAAAATCTTCGAGAACGTTTCGAAGGAAGCCTGGAAGATGTGGGTGGAGCACATGAAGATGCTCATGAACGAGTACCGGCTCAACCTCGGGACGCAGGAAGCGCAGGAGTTTCTGCTGAAGCAGATGGACGATTACTTTTTCGGCGAAGGTGCGGTCCTGCCGCCGGATTACGTCCCGCCAAAGACCAAGGCGTAGCACAACCTTCCCCGACCGCCAGGGCGTGGTATTTCAACGACTTAGGGTTTGAATGGTCACCTCCGCGCG
>JBEKIM010000350.1:0-7357 GCA_050011755.1 Bryobacteraceae bacterium
CAAGGACATTCAGAATCTCGAACGGAGAGTGATGAGCGGATTCAAGAATCTGCGGGCCCCCAGCCGGCGCAAAGCGCACATGGGATTCATCGCCGAACCGCGGTAACGAAGCATGCAGGATCCGTTGCTGCCGCCCTTGGCGGCCCTCGCCACGGGCATCCTATTGTCGCGATTCGCCGCGTTCGACATGCAAGAGTTGCTCGTGGCGATTGCCGCGCTTGCGATCCTCTGCGTGGTCGCGATGTGGCGGCGGGCGCGCGTTCTGGCCGGGTGTTGCTGCCTGGCGGGATTCTTATTCGCGGGCATCCTGGTGGATGTGGTGCATCGCCCGGGCCCCAGTCCGGAGTTGGATGCCGAAGGGCGGGAACCCGTGATCTTGAGCGGCTGCGTGGTCCAGCCACCTGCGTTGGCGGGCGACCGCGAGCGCTTCGTCGTGGAACTGGCCCCCGGCGCGCGGGTTCAGGCGACCGCGTATACGCGCGAAGGACAGGCGCCGCCGGCGCTACAATACGGCCAACTCGTGGAGTTCGAGGCGCGCGTACGGCGGCCGCGGAATTACGGCAATCCGGGCGCGTTCGATTTCGCGCGATACCTGGCGCGCCGCGACATCTATTGGACCGCATCCATGAGTACGGGAGCCGGGGTGACGGTGCTGCCCGGCCGCTGCGGTTCGCGCTTCGAGGGCGCCATCGTGGGACTGCGCGTGAGGGCCCTCGATCGCCTCGCGCAACTTTACGAGAACAAGCCGTACGAGACCGGCATGATGCAGGCGGTAATGATCGGCGAAACCTATCAGGTGCAGCGCGTCTGGACGGAGCAGTTCCGGAATACAGGCACGTACCATGCGCTGGTGATTTCGGGAACGCATACCGCGGTGTTGGCAGCTTTCCTGATGCTGGTGCTGCGCTTGTGCTTCATCCGCCGCGAGGCTGCGCTGTTCGTTACCGCGGCATCTCTGTTTCTCTACGCGCTGGTCACCGGATGGGGCGCGCCCTGCGTGCGCTGCGCGGCCGGCTTCACGCTATTTGCCATAGCCAGCTACTTCGCGCGGCGGCGGCGCGCACTGAATATTCTTGCCGCGGTGGCGCTGGGCTTCCTGGTACTCGATCCCGAGCAGATGTTCGAGGCCAGTTTTCAGCTTACTTTTCTGGCTGTGGGATTCATCGGCGCATTTGCCGCGCCGCTGCTGGAGCGTACCGCATACCCGCGCGCCCGCGCGCTTGCAGACCTGCCGGATACCGGGCGCGACCTGCACCTGGCGCCCGTGCCGGCGCAGTTTCGCTTAGAAATGCGGCTGCTGGCCGAAACCGTGAGAATCTGGACGCGGCTGCCCGAGCGCGCCAGTTGTCTGGCCGTCGGCATACCGGCGCGAATCTTACTTTACGCGTTCCAACTGGCGGTGGTATCGGCCATCGTACAAATCGGGCTGGCGCTCCCGATGGTGGTGTATTTTCATCGCATCGGATTCTCGGGCGTGTCCGCGAATGCCGTCGTGGTGCCGCTGATGTGCGCCGTCATTCCGGTGGGCTTCATCGCCGTCTTCACCGGCTGGGCATGGGTGGCAAAGGCCGCGGGATGGCTGCTGGCCGCGTCGCACGCCGCGGTCAACTGGCACATGCACCTGGAGCCGAACTGGCGCATCCCGGACCCGCCATTGTGGCTGGGAATCGCGATTGGCGCGGGGCTGATCCTGGCAGTGCTGGCCGCCCGCGCGGGACGTGTATGGTTCCAGGCGGCCGCCGGCATGCAGGCAATCCTATTGATATTGCTGCTCTGGCATCCCTTCGGGCCTCACATTGTACGCCACGAATTGGAGATGACCGTAGTGGATGTGGGACAGGGCGACAGCATCCTGCTTACTTTCCCGGACGGCAAGCTGATGCTCGTGGATGGTGGGGGCATCCCTACCTTCAGACGGCACGCGCCCGCGCAGATGAACATCGGCGAAGACGTCGTTTCGCCCTACTTATGGGAACGGTCTATCGGCCACATCGACGTCATGGCGTGTACCCATGCGCATGCCGATCACATCGGCGGGATGCCGTCGCTGCTCGAGAACTTCCACGCCAGGGAGTTATGGACCGGCGCGAATTCCGAAAACCCGGCGTGGGGCGCCTTACGCGACCGCGCGCGCGAGGAAGGCGTGCGAATTGTTCCGCTGCATCGCGGACAGCACTTTCATTATGGGGGCGCCGAGTTGGAAGTGCTGGCGCCTTCACTCGACTATGTGCCGAGAGAAGCGCCGCACAACAACGATTCGCTGGCCTTTCGCGTGACCTTCGGGCGGCACTCGTTCCTGCTGAGCGGGGACATCGAGCGGCAAATCGAAGCGGAACTGGTCGCCGGGGGCCTGTTGCGCAAGACGGATGTCCTCAAAGTGCCGCACCACGGCAGCAAGACATCCAGCACGGCCCCCTTTCTGGACGTGCTCCGCCCGGCGTTCGCCGTGATGTCCGCCGGTTTCGAGAACTCCTACGGGCACCCGCACGCCGAAGTCGTGGAGCGCTACGAAGAGCGGCAAGCGTGCGTACTGCGCACGGACCTGGACGGGCTCGTCACGGTGCGCACCGACGGTCGCCGCCTGTACATGGATATGGGGCGCTGGTCCGGCGCGCTGGGCAGCGCATCCGGAGCGCTTTTGCCGCGGGAATTCTAGCGGAGGGAGGCGGCCGCCAAGTGCCTCGGTCGGGCCACCTAGCGCGCCATCAGCCTGGCCATGACCCGGGTGAGCGGGGCATCCGCCGGCGGCAGTGAGCCGCACGCCTTCTGGCCCGCAGTCCAGAGTTGTTCGGCCAGTGAAGTATTGTGTTCCGTGGCGTCGCCGTAGGATGCCGGCCGGCGACCCTTCACCAACAATCTGCGGGTGCTCTCGATCTGGTCTTTCAGGACAGCCGGCAGGGCCTTCGCGTCGCATTTGTCCAGCACATCCAGGACTTCGGCCAGCACAGCCTGGCTACGTTCATATCGCTGCGCCGCCCCTAATCCGCGCTGCGTGGGGTCCAGCGCCAGGATCTGGTTGACCGCATCCAACCGCTTCTGAACGGCCGTATCGTTTGGATTCAGCCGTAGCGCGCCAGAGAGCGCGTCCCGAGCGGGCCCAAAATCCCCCAAGACATACTCCGCATCACCCAAACCCGCCCAGGCCGGCTCGTCCTGCGGATCGCGTTCCGTCAGGTCGCGGAACAGGGCCGCGGCTTCTTTGGGTAGATCGTATTCCACCGCCAGGGGGGCCACCTGCCTTTTCACGGAAATGTCGCCGGGCATCATGGTCAGCATGGCGAGAACTTCCACGTGGGCCTGCTGCCGCCGCCCAGCCTTGTCCAGCATCCGGATCAATTCGATGCGTGCCTCGGCGCGATGTGCGGGGGCGTTGGAGGGCCAGGCCCCGTATACGGCGTGATGATAGTATACCAAGGCCTCGTCAATGCTCCCTTTCTGCACGGCTACGCGCGCCATCCCGAGATTTGCGGGGGCGTTGTTGGGATCGTTGCGCAACAAATCCTTCAGATAGATAGAGGCTTCCTCCGGCTGACCGGCTTTGACCAGGGCGAGAGCCAGCGCCAGCCTGTTCTGGTTGCTGTGCGCAATGGAGAGCGCGTCCCGGTATTGTTCGATGGCCTCGTCGTAAAGGTCCTTCTGCATAAACTGGTTGCCCAGATCGTAAAAATGCTGCGCCCTCCCTTCGCGTTCAGAGTGGTAGTAGTAGCTCAGGAGACCGCCCACGATCCCGAGGACGATCAGCACCGCCAACACGCCGGCCAGGAGAGCGACAGGTCTGTCCTTGGGAAGCGCGGGCCCGGCTTCCAGCTCCACTTTTCCCATGGCGTACGCAGCCAGGATGTCGGGCATGGAGATGGTGCCCTTTAACTCGCGCACGTTGGTGCGGCTGACCACCGGCAGAGCTTTAAGGCCCGTCTCCGCAAGGCGCCGCATCGCATAATCGAGCGAATGGTCCGAATGCAGATGGGGGAATCCCTGCGCCATGAGCCCATCGGCTTTGGGCGCCGGAACCAGATCTCCCAGCGTTCGCTCGCCCTGGCCTTCCGCGACCGCCCGATCCAATCGCTCGAGAGTCAACATCCCGCGCAGCCCCACCGGATCCACTACCGGCCAGGCCTCGGTCTCCCGGCGGACCGATGCCGCGGCTTCGCTCACGCGCAAACTCACCGGCAGCGATTCCGGCGTCTGGCGGTATGCCTGCCCAACCATCAGCAGCGCCTCGCGGGCCTTGGCGCCCGAAGGCAGGTGAATGCCATCCTGATGCAGCAGGGCTTCGTAAATCGACTCTTCCTGCAGCCTGCTGGAGATGAAGTAACTGATCAGGTTCGAGATCATCAAGGGCACAATAATGGAGTAATCGCGGGTAATCTCGAAGATCATGATGACGGAGGTCATGGGCACGCGCACAATACCCGCAAAGGCGGTCCCCATGCCCACCAGGGCATAAGCTCCCACGCTACCGGTATAGTCGGGGAACATTTGGTGCGCCACACCTCCGACGGCCCCGCCCAGCATCGCGCCAATGAAAAGGCTGGGACCGAATATGCCGCCGGCGTTACCACTCGCATAGCAGGTGGCCGTCGCCACTACCTTTAGCAGGACCAAAAGCGCCATGGTGCGGAGAACCATTCCGCCGTTCAGCGCCTGGTCCACATAGTTGTAGCCCACACCCAGCACGTCGGGAAAGAACCAGCCCAGGATGCCAACCACCAGCCCGCCCACCGCCGGCTGCCACCACAGGCTGACCTTGGGCAGGCGCAGGAAATACTTGCGCTGCCAGAGCAGGAGCTTGACGAATCCGACCGAAACCAGACCGCCCGCCACACCGAGCACCGCATACGCCAGAAACTCCAGCGGATGAACGAGTTGATAGGCCGGGACATGGAAAAGCGGTTCGTCTCCCAGCAGCAGGTGCAAGACGATCCAGGACGTCGCCGAAGCCAGCACGATCGATCCGAGCACCGGCGCGTGCATATCGCCCATCACTTCTTCAAGGGTGAAGAGGACCGCGGCAATCGGAGTGTTGAATGCGGCAGCGAGTGCAGCCGAAGCGCCTACCGGCAGCAGAGCCTTCACGCTGCTGGCACTTAACCCCAGTTTCCGGCCCAGCACGGATGCGATACCGGCGGAAACCTGCACCGAGGGCCCTTCGCGGCCGAGCGCGATGCCGCTGGCCAGTGAAACAGCCGACATGCTGAACTTGCCGATCACGGTGCGCATGGAGATGAAACCATCGCGCACGAAAAGGGCGGTTTTCGTTTGCGGGATGCCGCTGCCGCGCGCGTTTGGAAAATAGCGGGTAAGCAGGATGCCGGTAATCAGGGCGCCGCCTACCGGAATCACCAATCTGCGCCAGGCGGCCACGGATCCCGGATAGAGCCGCGCTCCCAGGTTTTCGGTCACCAGGATAAAGGCAACCACGACGAGGCCGACGACCGCGCCGATGATCAACGTCAGCAGGAGAAGGACTTTATCTTCGTACCGGTGCGTGGGCGACAATTCTCAGAATAGCGCCTCCGCGCCGGGCTACGCCAGACAGATGGCCGCGGATCAGAGGATTACCAACTCTTTCTGCATCTCCCCTGTAACGCGCGCCTCCGTATCGCCCACAAACATATTCACCTCGGACCGTATCCCGAAGTCCTTCAGGTAGACGCCCGGCTCGATCGAGAAGCAGGTCCAGGGCACCACGCGGCGCTCATCGTGGGTCTCCAGATTATCCATATTCGCGCCGTTGCCGTGCACTTCCTCACCGATCGAATGGCCTGTGCGGTGTACGAAGGCCTCGCCGTAGCCGCGGCTGGCGATGTATCCCCGCGCGGCGTCGTCCACCTCGAAGCCACGCAATTCCCGGCCCGCCGCGACCGTGTCGCGCACGCGGGCGATGGCGGCGTCCCGCGCGCCGCCGACCACTCCGTAGACCTCCAGCATGGCGTCGCTGGGCCGGTCGCCGCAGAAGCCGGTCCAGGTAATGTCGTAGTACACCGCGCCGGGCCGGTCCAGTTTGGCCCACATATCGAGCAGCACCAGGTCCCCGCCGCGAATCTCGGAAGTGATTTCGGCGGACGGTTCGTAATGCGGATTCGCGGCGTTGGCATTGACGCCCACGATCGGGCCATCCTCCGCGAACAGGCCGGCTTTGGCGAACCCGTCGCGCACGAACTGCGCCACGGCGAACTCCTGCACCGCGCCGCCGCCCCGGGTGATCTCGCGGACCATCTCGAAGGCCTGGGCGCGTACGCGGTCCACGCGGCGGCCGGCCTCCAGATGCGATTCGAGCGCTTCCGCGGTCCAGCGTGCTTCGAAGTGCTGGATCAATTCCGCGGAACTCACCACTTCCACGCCCACGCTGCGCACCAGTTCGACCGTGCCTGCATCGACCATGGCTACGTAGGGGATGGCGCACATCGGGGAATACTGCATCGCCACGCGGCGCGCGCCATTCAGCAGCGTCCGAAGTCCGCCGGTCTGCTCGCTCCAGCTTGCGTAGCGGATCTTCTCTCCGGGCAGCGTGTCCAGCCGCCCCGACTCGATGCGGTGCACCAGACCGCGCGGCTCGCCCACCGCCGGGATCCAGTAATACCAGCGCCGCGTGACGTGCGAGGCCGGCTGAAAGCCCAGAACGCGATAGGCCAGCGGATCGCGCTTATGATGGTCGAAGAACAACCATCCGTCGAGCTTTTGTTTTTGCAGTTCTTCCTGAATCGCCGCGAGGTTCATTTTTCAAAAGGCTCCAAATTGGCGCGCGTGGGCGGCGCCGTCGCCAGGCTGACCACGACCAGCGCCAGCACGGAAACGCCCAGCGCCGGATATACCGCATCCAGCCATTGTATGTCCAGAATCTGCCAGACCACCGTAATGACGGTACCCAGGACGATTGAGCTGACGGCGCCCGCCTTATTGGCCCGCTTCCAAAAGAATACCGCCATCACGGACGGTGTGACGGCCGCGCCATAGACAGTATAGGCGTACAAAGCGGCCTTCAAAACCGACTCGAAGTAAGCGGCTTGCAGCAGCGCGAAGATGCCCAGCGCGATCACCAGCAGCCGCGATACGATCAGCGTGCGCCGCTCGCCGGCCCGCGGATCGATGAAGCGCTTGTACACGTCATGGATCAGATTGCTGGCCGGGGAGAACAGATAGTTGTTAGCGGTCGAAATCACTTTGGCGAAAACGCCGCCAAGCAAGATGGCGCCCACCAGTTCCGGCAGCCGCATGCGCGCCGTCAGCGGGATGATCTCGCGCGGGTGATCGGTGCGGAGCGTGGCGCTGCCGACGACTGCGATGGCGACGATGACAGTTTCGAGGAGCAGCGTGCCGCCGATCCATCCGAAGACCGCAAAGCGCGCGTCGCGTT